>CAZIVO010000009.1:48823-56234 GCA_964542765.1 uncultured candidatus Brocadiaceae bacterium
GTTTTGCTGGCCCTGCTGGTTCTGTTGTCCCTGCTGGTTCTGTTGCCCCTGCTGGCTCTGTTGCCCCTGCTGGTTCTGTTCGTTCTCACGCAGCCCTTCGGCCGCTTCTCGGAGCGCCTGCTCAGCCTCTTCGAGTGCGCGCGCGGCTTGCCCTTCTTCTTGCTCGGCCTGGGGGATCTCCATCAAGCTCTGCGCTATTCGGGAAGCCTCGCTCGCCATCTGTGCCGCAGTTTGCTCGGCAGTGGGATTCTCCGCGCGCTGTCGTTGTCGCGCTTCGGCAATCTTTGCGGCGACTTGGGATTGCTTTGCCATGGCTTGATCGGCTCGATCATTTTGATCGAGTGCTCCGGCTTCGCGCGAAGCTTCGGCAGCCTGCTGAAGGGCCTCCGCACTGCTGCCGGGTCTGGGCGTTTCGCTTTTTCCCGCACTTTGCCTGCGAGCCATTTCACCAGCGACTTGATCGAGGTCGCGCTGAAGTTGCTCCTGCTTGAGGTCGGTTTCCTTACCAATTTCCTGAGCATCTGCCTTGGCCTGTGCTTCGAGTTCCTCGGCGAGTTCTTTCAGCTCATCCTGGTCGGCTTCGCCTGCTGCGGCCTTCTGGAGTCCCTCTTGGGCTTGGCGTAAGCGCCCGGTTGTTGCTCCCTGGCTGCGTCTGGTCGCTGTATCGAGTCGGGATTGCAACTGCCGGAGGGCTTCTCCCAGGGCTTGTGCGTCCTCTGCCTGCAATGCGTCCAGGGCTTCGCGCGAGGCTTGTGAGGTTCGCGCCAAGTCTCGCTGGCGGGTGCGTTCTCCCATGATCTCGCGCTGAGTTTGCTCAAGTTCGCCCAGTCGGAAGGCCTCGCTCTGCGCTGGATTGGCTTCCGTATCGCGATTCTCAAGTTCTCGTTGTCCGCTCTGTTCGAGCTGCTCCTGGCGCTGGAGGAGTCGACTGACTCGTTCGAGGGCATCTTCCAGAACCGGAATCCGGACACCTGCCTGCCGCGCATTCCGGCGACTTTCTTCACGCTGTCGCCGGGCCAGATCTTCTAGTTGTTCTATGAGTTTTTGCTCAGCCTCGTTGGGGTTGCCGCGTGCTGCTTCGTCTGTCTGTTTGGCTAGATCTTCTTGCTCTTGGAGGGTTTTCTCGACGTCGCTTTTGAGCCTCTCCGTGGCATCGATTTTTTGGTCGAGTTGCTGCACGGATTGGCGATCGAGAAGGATCGAGAGGAGATGCTCCAGGTCGGAGATGATCTCGGTTTGCTTGCGCAGTGCCTCGGCCAGCGCTTCATCTTGGAGGCGGTTCTTCACCGAGGCCACGTCTTCGAGGACACCGGTTCCAGTGAGATGCTCGAGGCCATCTTTGAGCAGGTGGACCTTCTGATCCTCGCCTCGATCGGTGTAGTGCTTCATGAGTCGCTGCATGAGGTCACGCAGTCGCGAGGTCTTGCGGACGATGTCCTCCTGATCTCTCTTCAGTTGGTCCAGGTCGGTCTTGATGGAGTCAATCTGGGCTTGGACCGGCGCCATGATCGAGATTGCGGTCACGCCGAGGAGAAGGTGCAAGAGAGTTGATCGCAGGTTTGGTGTCATTTTCGGTCGCCTTTCAGGGCGTCCTTGGTGCGGGATTGAACATCGCGTTGCTTGTCCCGCAGCGTTCTTGTCTGAGAGATAACATCCTGGAAGTCGTTCCATTCGTCCATCCTCTTCAAAAGGGCCGCAAACTCGGCGAGAATCGCCTTTTGAGAGGCAGCGGCCTCTTCCAGATTTGCTTTTGCAGTGGCGGTGTCACGTTCGACGGAGGCTGTCTGAAGAAGTTTGATGGTAAGTGGGCACAGGGTTCTTGAGATGCGGGCTGCCGAACCGGTCATCGTCAGGATGGGATCGAGGATCTTGGGCATGCTTCCGAGCCGGCCAGCATTCTGTTCGGCCTGCAGCATTTCGTAGAACTCGGGAAGGAACCCTCGAGCTTCTGTGTGTGCGGTGTGGAAGCTTTCGTAGAGTTCGATGACGCGTGCCGCATGAGGCGAGGTTTCCAGCCCGTTGAACAGGTGCACATTGTAGG
Organism: uncultured candidatus Brocadiaceae bacterium; assembly: GCA_964542765.1. GTDB lineage: Bacteria > Planctomycetota > UBA1135 > UBA1135 > UBA2386 > CAZIVO01. Next base: position 50,865 of record CAZIVO010000009.1, read on the forward strand.
AGCGCATCAATTCAAGGTGGATGTGGTTGGTCGTGTCCTGCTGAACACGAGCTTGGCCGACCTCTACGTAGGTCAAGCCACTGAGGACATTTGCCAGTTCGGTGCCGCTATCGAGCTTGTCATTGATCTCCAAGAGTCGGTCATGTCGCTTCTGCTGGACGCTCTGAGCCTTTTCGGTCGTTTCCCGGAGCCGCCGGAAATGCCCGGCGATGCGTCGTGCCAGATCGCCGATGCCGATGACGTGAATCTGGCGAGGGGCGAGCTTGGTTTGCATCGCTTCAGGCTTCTTGTTGTCACGGATTTCGCAGGAGAGGCTGATCGTGTCGCCGATGGCTGGCTTCGAGCCGCCGATGTTCAGATCACCTACCTTGAGGATTTGTGTCAGAACTGTGGAGGGGATGCGTGTGGTGGATGACTCCGGAATCAGGGAACTGCGCCTGGTCTCGTCTGACCTGCTCAGTTGCATGATGATGTCGACGGCAGCGAGACCATAGTCATCGCGGGCTTCAACTCGAAGAGGCAAGCGACCACCCGGAAGGACTACATTGAAGAGGTCGGCGGAGGGTAGGAGGACACGCCCGATGGGAGCGTGGTCAGCGCCGACGACAACGGGATAAGTTCCAGGGTGTGGATTTTTCAGGCCTTGCGGGCTTGCGAGATGTACGTGGTAGCGATCCGTCTTCAGGGCGGTGAAGTCGCCGACAAAGAATGTTCGTTCCTCACCCTCTTCCTCGATGCGAGTCTCTTTCAGTTCTATTTGCGCTCCGGAGTCGAGGAAATTGATTCCCGCGGTTGCGATGGCCGACGTTGGGGTGACATGCAAGGTGATGCGAGATCCTTCGAGGGCTTCGATGCTGCCGCCGAACTGGGTCTGCTCCTTGAGGCCGGTGTATTCTGGATAGATGAGGGTGGCTCGGATGGCTCCTACTCTGGGAGGTTGGACTGTATGGACAGAAATCTCGAAGTTGCCCTGCGGGTCATCGCCACCGCTCGCATGGAAATTCATCGGCGTGGTGACACGACGGAAGACATGCTTGAAGCGATTCCCTGGGCGCTCAGTCATGGCGATTTGAGGGGGTAACCCGCGGCCGCCTTTCAGGTTGAGGAAGGCCTCGCGTGGCACTACGCCCTCAACCCGTACGAGCACGGGGAGATCGGCGCCAGCTGCCATGGTCAGGTCGACGTGGCGTCCATTCTGTACGATCTTGTATTCACTGCTCTGGGGGAGTTCGACGATCAGGCTCGTCAGGTGTGGGTAGGCGGCATCGGCGCCGAGAAGACGGAGGAGGAAGATGCTGGAGGCTCCTGGGTTTGAGATGAAGCCGATGATGATGATGATCGCCGCACCGATGGCGGTGCCCCAGACGCGCATCGTGAGTGACGGGTCGAGAAGTTGTGACCGTGGCACGTCCCGCACCGCTGTTGATGCGTCTTCGATGACCTTGGCGATCATGGCCGTGGACTGATTGCGCAAGGGCGATGAGTCTTCTGCGGATTGCGAGTCGATCAGTTCGCCGAACTGCACTGCCGAGATCAATTTCTCCTGTAGATCGGGGAATCGTTTTTCCAGTGCTGTGGCGATGTCATCACGGTGGAAATTGCGACTGAGTGGATACAGCAATTGCCGCCGGATAATCAGCAGGAGAAAGATTGCAGAGGCGAGGCTCAGGATCATCCTGATCGGCGCAGGCAGTTCCAGCGATCGATCGATCACGAAGTAGGCTATCAATACGGTGGCAGCTGCAGCGCACAGCCAGCCCATGCCATGAATGAGAAAGCGTCGCCGAACCCGGGATTTTTCATTCCGGATCAACCGCTCCAGGCTCTGGCTGAGCCTGCGGATTTGCTCTGTTTGTTCGGTGTTCACCGTTGGAAGATGGGCAGGTACTGGTAGGGGATCTGCAGGATGAGGGTGGCCACTGCCGTGGCGAAGGCCTCGCCGGGGCCAGTGTGGCAGGGCCAGGAGCCGGAAGTTGGACCTTGGCTGTCGAGCAAGTCGTTACGGATCTCGCGGAAGTAGGATGTCCACTTGTTACCGCCAGCGACGTAATAAGCCTGCATGGCGTAATAGTGACCGTAATAGAAGAAGTAGTGTCCGCTGAAGATTCTGCTGAATTCTCGGCGTTGCGAATCGAGGTAGTCGAAGGCCCGCTCAATCAACTCATCGTCGTAGATGCCCGCGGCGTAGAGTGTTGTTATTCCGGCAGCCGTCAGTGGGAAGGTCGCTCGGCTGTGAGATCCGAGCTGGTAGCGAAAGGCGCCGCCCTCATCGAGCCCGTGACCGAAGCGATACATCCTCGGGTAGCGCTGCGGTTGTCCGGAAACGGCGCTACTTCGGACATAGGTTTCTGCACGCGTGATTGTCTCTCTTGGTACGGAGATGCCAACGTTGCGCGCCGAGCGCAGAGCCAGAACCTGACAGACCGTGATCGACATGTCGGATTCACGCGCGAAGGGCTTGTAGCGCCATCCACCTTGGGTGTTCTGCGAGTCGACAATGATGTTTACGGACTTTTGCAAGGTTCTTCGGATGTTTGCGCGTCGGGTCATTCCGTAAATCTCGGCCAGGAACAACGTCGAGAAAGCGTGGCTGTACATCCGTGAGCCGCTATCGGTGATGTAGCCGTTTTCACGTACGCAACTGACCACGTAGTCGAGTCCGCGACTGATCTCACTGCCATATTTGCCGCGGCCTGGGAGGTGCCCGCCAGCAAGAAAACTCATCAGCGCGAGGGCGGTAACGCCGACATGGGCGGAGTCATGAGTGGTGATCCGGTAGTCGGTGTTGAGCTTGAAGCCAACGTTCTGAGACCAGAACCCTTGAGGGTGTTGCTGGGAAGCCAGGAACTCGTGTCCCTTTTCCACCGCTCGTTTGACTTGTGGTGTGACCGCCCATTCGGTGTTGCCGATGGGCTGTCGCGGCTTTGTCTGTGCCATGGCTGTTGTGGCCAGTGCACAGGTTGCGAGTAGGCCGATGCCTTTGGCCGTTTTTGGTCTCATCGGTCATTCTCTCCGAAGATGAGTAGTTTCTGTGCTGATTCGAGGGCTATGTGGGGTCCGCATTTGCGCATCCGGTATGGAGCTTCCAGTTGCAGTCTGTGAGCTCGGGACGATAGCAGACTTTCGCGTGTTTTCAGATCCAGGACGAATATGAGGACCCCGGATCCTTGTGGGCGTCGGACCGGCAAGGCCAGGAAGTCTTCACCGAATATGGGGCGATCTTCGATGTGCTCGAAGTCGCCTGAGAGGGGATGGCTGAAGGAGGGGTTTTTGCCGTCCAGCGAGATACAGTCGATGTTGAATTCGAGGGAGTGACGGATGTGAACAATGAGAAGTGTTTCGGGGCAAGGTGTTTGCCTGCCCCATGCCCGTGACCAGTTCAAAGCTCGCGCGTAGCGGCCTAGTTTCCGGTGGCTGATGACTGAACCGACCCGGCTGTCGAGGACCAGGGCTTGACTGCCTTCATTGCCGCTCTCGATGATGATGGTTTGCTTGTCCGTGCTGGCGACCATTTCGAGTGCTCGGCCATGTTCGCCTGACCAGATCCAGAGAGTTTCGCCTTCATGGTTGATGGCGGCGACGCGCGGTCGCTCCTCGTTGAGCCCGTCAATTGGGATATAGACGCGCTTCTCGTCGGCATACATGCGGTGTAGCAGCGGTTGTAGTCGTGCGGCATCGATCTTCAGTTGTCGCAACAGGTCGGCTTTCAGGGGGGTGTGCCTGATGCCTAATCCTGTTAGCGGATCGATGTGCTCGATGCTCGCATGGTCATGGCCGGAAGATTCATCAAGGACCCACAGGCCGCCGTGGCTCGATGTGGGAGGGATGCTTTCACGATCGATCGGGAAGATCCGGCGGAACAGGACCGTTCCAGTGATTGGTTCGATGCCGATCAGCCGTCCGCCATCTCCCGCATTGCGCATCTCGGAGAAGAGGTGCAGGACGCCTTCCTGGATGCCGAGCGAGATGATCATGCGATCGTCTGACTCTTCGAATGTCCACAGATGTTCGCCGGTTTGATAGTGGACGGCCTTCACGCGGCTCAACTCCGGCAGGAGTAGAGTTTCGTCGCAGAGAAGGAGTTGGTCTGTTTCCGACAGATACTGGTATGGCACCGAGAACAGAGGTTCGTCGAACATCGATGCGCCCTTGCTGGTGTCGTAGGCGCGGAGTTCTCTGCCCTGGGTGGAGACGTAGCACGGGAGGTTGCTGCGTTGCCCGAATGTGGGTTCGACTTTGATGTCGCAAATGCGAATGGGTATGCCATCCCAGACCGAAGTGTTCAGGGTGGCGATGACCGATCTTGGGGTTTTCAGCCGCAGTGGCTTGGTGAGTTCGGGGAGTTCGGGCAAGGAGATTGCATCGCGCATCCGCTGACCACCGTCGATGTGGAAATCCGAAATCTCATTGGCATGAGATCGAAGCAGGCGGTTGGCGAATGCTCGTGCTAGCGGCAGATTGCCAGCAACTCGTGCAGCCTCCGTCATACGCCGCAGCATACCTCCGCCGACCGCGCCTTCGCGCAATGCTCGTGCGAAGGCTTCGGCCGCCGTTGCCAGGTCGCCATTCCGCACGGCGAGATCGAGGATCGCTTTGATGGCAGTGCGTGCTGCCAGACTATGAGGGAATTGCTGGGCCAGTGCTCGCAGGAGTTCTGGATCGTCAGGGGCTCGTTCAAGAGCAGCGCCGGCCCGTTTCTCGATGGGCGCGTAGATCTCACGCCCATGCTGCTTGATCAGTTCTGCCTGCTTGCCCGCGGCGACTTGACGAACTGGTTGGCCACCGATCAGGATGTCGGAGAAGTTCTCCATGAGATCCTGAAGGCGTTCGATGGCATGCCTTGGTGTTTGTGCATGGAGGGCACCTTGCCAGAGAGCGAAAACGGCCGTGGGGACGCGTCCGATGCCAGGGAACCGGAACAGGACATTGCCGTGGCGTGCAGCCATCAGGTCGAGTTCGCGTAGATAAGCGGCCGGTTGATTCTCCAGGAGTTCCAGCCGCCGTCTTTGTGCTTCGATCCACTGTTTTTCGTCGATCGTCTGTTCCCGTGCCTTGCCCAGAAGTTCTGCTGCGGCACCGGGCGATTGCTGTGCGAGGATCTGGGCGCGCGCCAGAATCAGCGCGAACAGGTCGGTGGCGAGGCGGCGATAGGTAGGCGAACTGATTCCCATGCCGTTTTGTTTGGCGACGTCGAGTCCCTTGCGATACCAGAGTTCGGCCTTGTCTCCTTTTTGTCCGCCAACATCGTCGCCAGCCCGGGCACGCAACAAGGAGGCATACAGCAAGATCGCAGCAGCATCGTCCTTGTGTTTCTCGGCATTCCGCTCCGCTTTCTCTACAAGTTGGGCCTCATCGTAGTGGGCTGAGATT
>CAZIVO010000010.1:0-51892 GCA_964542765.1 uncultured candidatus Brocadiaceae bacterium
TGCGGGTGGTCGAGCGAAGAGCCGGGAGTGATTTTATAGCCTCGGGTGAGGTGCCAGAGCCTTCGCTGCCAAGGACGTAAGAGGTTTGGGCTTGATTCTCAGCCCGTAGTTTGCCGATGCAACATTGAGCAACAAGGACATGACTACGGCTATTGAATCCAACCATGTGACGCCCTGTACCGGGCGTGTTCTCTTGATTACGCATGATGGCAGGGTCACATCTCCCATCATGGAGGGTTTGCGCTTGGAGGGGTTTGACGCCACCTCCATTACCGGTGGGCCGGAAGCAATCGCTCAGGCTTGCGACGATCAGATCGATGTGATCTTGCTCGACCAAGAGGTGGGCGAGGAGATCCAGGAGGAGATCCTGCAGCGAAGGGGTGGGGCGATTTCTTCAAGCCTCGTTCTTCTCGGTCATTCTTCAGCTGATACCACCCCCTCCAAAGAATCCGAGGAGGGGCTTTTCTGGTGCGAGTTGTCGGATGTCAACAAGCTCGTGGAAACGACCGCGATGGCCGCTCGTCTGCACAGGCTAGAGAAGGAAAACCGGATACTGAATAGCAAGCTGAGCGGCTTGCGTAAAAGTCAGGAGCTGGTGGGTTCCACACCGGCCTTGCATCAGCTGAGCAGAGCGCTCGACCGGACATCTCAGAGCGATGCGACAGTGCTGATCGAGGGGCCTGTTGGATCAGGCAAGACCTTGTCCGCTCGCATCATCCACCAGAGGAGCCGAAGGGGCGATCGATCGTTGGTCACCTTCTCGAGCGAGGCGGTTGATGTTGATCAACTCATGGAACGGGCTTTGGCCGGAGATGGAAGCACCCTCCTCCTTGAAGATATAGAGAGGTTGTCGGCACCCGCGCAGGCTCGATTGGTGAGGTTGCTCAAGGAATCTCCCGTGTGTGGACCGAAAGATAACTTGCTCGACCGGGTTCGCATCATTGCGACAACCTCGGCGCGGTTACCCGAACTCGTTGCCCGGAATCAGTTCCGCGAGGACTTGTTCTATCGCCTCAATGCTTGCCCCGTCAGCGTGCCTCCCTTGCAGGGTCGGCGCGACGATGTCTTGCCGCTGGCACGACACTTCTTGAAACAATCATCGGAAATCGCAGGCGTGCAGTCGGCTGGATTTACTGCGGAGGCCGCGCTGTTTCTTGAGGCTTCGTCATGGCCTGGGAATGTTGCCCAGCTGGAGAACATGGTCTCGCATGCGCAAGCACGTGCTTCGGGAGAAGCAATCGATCAGAAACATCTCCTCGGCCCGTCTGCGGATCGGCAAGATGTTCAGGACCCATCTCCGGGCCGATGCTTGGAGGACGATCTCACGGGCGTATCCGAAGATCAGATCCGACCGTTCCATGAGGAGGAAAAGCGACTCCTCGGGAGGGCGTTGGCGGCTACCGGAGGAAATGTCCGCCGCGCCGCACAACTCCTGAAGATCGGCCGGGCGACGCTCTATCGGAAGATCCAGACCTATCAGCTCCGGCTCCAGTAGTCGCGGTCAGCTGTTTCATTTCTGGCACCAGCGCAAGCCGGATACATTCGGGCCTCGGTTCCGTGGCCGATATCGGCCGCATACGTAGTGTCTGATGACGAGGCGCGGAAACGTGATTCAGCTCTGACCATGCCTGCCCGGGAAAGCTCTGGTCCGGTGCCGATCCTGTTCCAGGACGAGCACCTGTTGGTGGTCGACAAGCCTGCTCGGATGCTGGTCGTTCCTGCGCCCGGCCGCCGCCGTCCGACGGTTGTTGACCGTGTGGGTGATCAACTCGGGTCACGAGTATTTGCTGTGCACAGGCTTGATGAGGACACGACGGGAGCTCTCGTCTTGGCCCGCACGGCCGAAGCGAGGCAAGCTCTCGAGGAGATCTTCCGGAAGCATCTGGCGGAGAGGCTGTATCTGGCATTGACGGTGCGCACACCCAGCCCCGCTGCCGGATGTATAGAGTCACGGATGCGAGAGACCAGCGCGGGCATCATGGAGTCCGTGGAGTCTGGCCCTGCTGAGCGAGCGGTCACCCATTACCGGGTTCTTGCCCGACGGGGTCGGCATTGTCTGGTCGAGTGCCGCCTCGAGACCGGTCGACGGAACCAGATCAGGGTTCACATGGCCGAGATAGGATGCCCGATAGTGGGCGACCGAAAATACGGCGACCGTAGCCGCGGCTATCGGCGACCCATGTTGCACGCCTTCCGGATTTGCTTCGAGCATCCTCTGGGAGGGAATGATGTTGCGATCGAAATCCCCCCCGCTGAGCAGGATCTTGTCCCCCCTCCGGGTGCTTGATTTGCTCGGGACATCTAGAAAGCTGGCAGAAAACACAGTCGGGTTAACGGCCGTCATGCAATAGCATCTAGGGCGGTGCGAGATCATGTGTCCGGGGCGGTTCTGGGTGGGGGTCCAGAAGATCGTTCTCCACTCTTGTTGAGCGGAGCAGGCCGATTCCTTGCTCCCACAGCAGCGATGTTTGCGGTTGCTTGCCTGACGGCTACCACCCTGCTCGGGGTGCTGAACGGAACATCTGCGTTCTTCTTGCCGGAAGCTGCGGGCGCCGTCGGCTGGGCCAATCGTATCGGCGCTGGCCTGGGTCTCGCGGCCGCTGTCCCAGCGTTTCTGGTGGCTTTTCATCTGGCTCGCCGGGGCTCTATTCATGGCGCTGCAGTGAGCATCCATGCCGGCCTGCTCATCTTGATCCTCTCGTGTGTTTTGCCGGCAGCGGCTCCATTGGCCTGGCTCCTCTTTCCGCCGCTGATCATCCTCTCCTTCGTCGTGCTTGGACTGGTGCATGGTGCGGTGATGACATTGCTAGGTGCGGCCACTTTTCTCTTCGTGGATTCGATATCGCAGGGCGGCTTGGCGAACCTGATGGCGCAGCCCTGGCCGAGCGTTCTTCCTGTTGTGGCGGCTTTTTCAGGCGTGGCAGCTGTCGGGGTTTTGTTCCATGTGATCTTGCGCCGCGCCTTGCTCGCGGAGCAGCGTCAGCGCCATCAGATTTCGGAGACCGGCAAGGTGCTTGAGTATCAAGAGCGGTTGCTGCACCACGCCTTGCGAGTAGAGACGGCGGCAGAAGCTGCGGGCATGGTCGTCCACCAGCTCAGGAATCAGTTTCAGGTGATGATCGGTCATGCGGCCGTTGGTGAATTGGCTTCGGACGATGAAAAGCAGGAGCGGTTCCGCAAGATCCAAGAGGGCGTTGCCGGGAGCCGAGCCTTGCTCGATCAGTTGCTCGATCTTTCCCATCCGCACGAATCACCCAAGAAGGATGTTGATCTCGGAGTGGCGTGTGCAAACTTCGTGGCGAACACTCGCCGCATGTTGCCATCGCGAGTTCGGTTCGTGGCCGATATAACATCGCTCAATCTGCCGGTGTCACTGGACCCGGGCGGTCTGGAGCAGGCTCTTTTGAATCTTGTCATCAATGCATGCGATGCGATCGTGGGGGTGGGTGATCTGATGCTCAAGGTGGGCCCTGCTGACCCAGGCAAGGTTGAGATTTCTGTGGCCGATACGGGACCGGGCATTCCAGAAGATCAGCTGGATGGGATCTGGGAGCCTTACTTCACGACCAAGCCTCGCGGAAAAGGTACGGGCCTCGGCCTTCCTTCAGTGAAGCGTTTTGTCGAAAGTCATGATGGCACCATCGAGCTGGAGAGCACGTCCGGGGAAGGCACCAGGTTCAAGCTGACCTTCCCGCTGGCTACCGTTCAGCGCGAAGACTCATCCGAGACCTTGGCGGCGCCTACAAGCTGATCGGCCTGCTAAGCTTGGCGGAGAGGACCTCTTCCAGAACAAGCTGCAGGGGCCCACGCCCCTTTGTATCGAGCCATTCGCCAGCTTCATCTTGCTGGAAGTGCCAGGCGGAAGCCCCTGCGGCGAGCCAGATCTGGTGCGCGGCAGTTTGGCGATTCATGATGAATTTTGTGCCGTCCTCGAACTCGATGGTCAACACGCCCATCGCAAGATCACAGTCGAGTTCATCAAGGTCTTCCTCGATGAGGGACTCCAAGATCTTCTCCATGAAGGAGTCGGTTAGCTTTGAGAATTCGACATCGCTGCTCATTGGATCAACTGTGGTTCATGCGATAGGGCAACAACGTAAGGCTGCGAGTTTGTTGCGGGCAGGTCATGCTCCCGATTTTATATCCGCGAGGCGGAGCCATTCCGGCAGGAGGTCGGTGGCGCTGATCCCCTCAGCATCGGCCTCGAAGGAGAGCACGACTCGGTGCCGGAGAGCCGGAAGGGCCACGGACAGGATGTCCGAGCGTGAAACGGACGATCGCTCATCCAAAAGGGCTAGCGTCTTTGCCGCGAGCACGATGGCCTGCCCCGCTCGTGGGCTGGCGCCATAGCGGACGAGCCGCCGGGTGTTCTCATCGGAACCCTCTCCGGGATGGGTCGCGCGCAGAAGTTGGGCGACCAGTTGCAGGAGGTGTTCGCCACATATGACCTGTCGCGCCAGAGACCGAAACTCGAGAACCTCTTCTCCTGTCAGGACCTTCTGCAATTGTGGCGAAGCCACGCCCGTTGTGGTGTCGAGGATCCGCACCATGTCCGAAACCTCTGGCGAGGAGACAATCAACTTGAAGAGAAATCGATCGAGTTGAGCTTCAGGCAGGGGGTAGGTTCCTTCCAGTTCGATCGGATTTTGTGTGGCTACCACGAGAAATGGCTGCGGCAAGGCATGTGTGGTGGTGCCGACGGTGACGGAACTCTCCTGCATGGCTTCGAGCATCGCGGATTGGGTTTTGGGCGTGGCTCGATTGATCTCATCGGCCAAAACCAGATTCGAGAAGATGGGGCCTTCTTGAAAGCGGAATCGTCGTTCGTTGCCGTGGTCTTCGATGATTCGAGTTCCCGTCACGTCCGCAGGCATCAGGTCCGGTGTGAATTGAATCCGCGAGAATTCCAGCCCCAAGCAATCGGCGAGCGAATTGGCGAGCATCGTCTTGCCCAGGCCGGGGAGGCCTTCCAGAAGGACGTGTCCCCCTGCGAGTTGCGCGACCAGAAGGTGTTCCACCAACTCGGTTTGGCCGATGAAGACGCGGGAAATTTCCTGACGGAGAACCTGCACTCGCTGCACCAGTTCGGTGACGCGGGTTTGCAGAGCCTGGCCATCGGTAAGATCAGTCATGGGATCATCCGCAAGGCTAGCATTGTAGGAGTCGGGGTCACGGGACAAGATGAAAGCATGATCAGGAGCCTGAAACGAGCAAGCAAGGCCTCTCGGGAGGGAGCGCCGCTTTTGCCCATCGTTCGGAGGTCATCGGGAGGTGGCTTGCGGTCAGGGGTTCTGAGGCGCTTTTCCGCTGTTTGCGGGCTTTTGCTCGGGCTTTTTTCTGCTTGTGGTGGGATGGCTCCGTTGCCACAGGAGATTGCGGCAAGGCTGCCTCCCGAGCGGCACCTGGGGGAGGTTGAGCGAGCCCGGGTGAGCGAGCACACACAGGCGGCGGTGGAGCGCCTGTTTGCTGGAGACCACGCGATGGCCCGCACGGAATCCGAGGCGGCCCTGATATTTGACCCCCGGCAGGCTCGAGCACGAGCGGTGCGCGCGCATTGCCTGATGAAGGATGCTCGCGAGGAGGTTCCGCCGATACTGGCAATCTGGAGCCGCGCTGAGGGAGAATTGCTGTTGGCCTGGAAATTAGCGCCGAAAGACCCGGTCGTGGGCCTGCTCCGGGCACAGTTTTTTGAGGCGGATGGCCACCTCTCGTCGGCTGCCGCGGCCCTGGAAATTTCGCTGGTATCGTCCCCGGACGATCGTTCATTGCTTCGAATGGCCACGCGCCTCCGATACGAACTCGGAGAGGAGAGGCAAGCCCTGCCCTTGCTGCACCATCTCTTGGAGCTGGAGCCGAAGGACCCTGATGCGCTGTATCGCCTGGGTTGCTGCTCGCTCGAGATTGCCGAGTCAACCAATGGTTCTGTCGAACGACGGGAGCTTTTGAAGAACGCCGCAGCTGCGTTTCGCCAGCACAGGGGTCTCGCTCCTGATGATATTGATAATTTCATTGGTGAGGCGAGGGCGCGCTTTCTCGCGCTCGATAGCACGGAGGAGCACACAAAGGAGATGCTTGCGATCCTCACGCTCTATGAGCAAGCCGCCAAGATTGCCCCCTCTTCGGCCGAGCCTGATTTTGGTCGTGGTGTGATCTTTGCGGAACTGGGTCGTGCGAAGAAATCTCGAGTTGCGTATGAGCGGGCGCTGGTGTGTGACCCGCAGCACGTGGGATCGTTGCTCAATCTTGCCGCGAGCCTGGCGGCAGCAGGAGAGCATTCCGATGCGCGTGATCTATGTCACCGCGCTCTGAAACTGAACCTCACTTCTACCGAGCGCCGACGAGTCCAGAGCTATCTGGCGAAACCACCGGGCTAGATGCGGGCAAGCGCTCAGAAGCCCATGATCGAGAAGCCGGCATCGACGTAGATCGTCTGTCCCGTGATTCCGCGGGCGCCGTCGGACAGGAGGAAGGCGGCTGCACTGCCAACGTCATCTTGATGGACGTTGCGGCGCAGCGGAGATTTTTTGGCCATCTCCTCGGGGAGTGTCGAGAAGTTGCTGACTCCCATGGCCGATGTTGTCTTGATCGGGCCTGCCGAGATTGCGTTGACGCGGATTCCTTTTGGCCCGAGATCAGCGGCCAGATATCGAGTGCAGGCTTCGAGAGAGGCTTTTGCAACGCCCATGACGTTGTAGTTTGGGATCACCTTTTCGGCGCCGTAATAGCTCAGGCAAACCATACTGCCGTCACGGCCCTCCATGAGTGGTGCTGCAGCTCGTGCGAGCGCGACCAACGAGTAGGCCGACACATGTTGAGCCATCTGGAATCCCTCCCATGAGGTGTCGGAGAAGGCGCCCCCCAGTTCTTCGCGCTTGGCGAAGGCGACTGAATGGACCAGATGATCGATCTGGCCGAAGCGCTCGTGGAGGGCGTCGAAGAAGCTGGTGATCTGACTCTCGTCGGTTACATCGCAGGGAGCGATGAATGTGTTTTCAGGGAGGCTTTCTGCAAGCTTCCGCACACCCCGCTCCATGCGCTCGTTCTGGTAATTCAGAGCGATCGTGGCGCCTTCATTTGCGAGGGCCTGGACGATTCCCCAAGCGATCGAGCGCTTGTTCGCGACGCCGAAGACCACAGACACTTTTCCATCGAGGGAAGTCACGCAATCACGATAACGACCGGGGCCGTATCATCTCTCCAGAATTCTGGACAAGGCGGTTTTCATTCCCTTGCGGCGAGGAAGAGAGACGCTTTTTGAAAGGTCTTTCGCGCCGTGGTTGTCCAGGGTGTCGAGGGATCATCGGGTCGGGCAGCCATCAGGTTGGGTCCTGGCCCGCGGTCGCAGGACGCTTGATGAACCACCAGCGTGATCTTGTGATTGGTGATCGAGTGACGGATCCGTGCCAAGACCTCACCGACCTCGAAATGAACGCCATAGAGCCCTCGGAGTTCGCGTTCGAGATCCTCGGCGCTTTCGACATCGGCCAATGGCCCTGGCCCTGGTAGATCGACCTGGCCGGCATTGATGCTGCCATCGGGGACACGAGTTCCGAGAATGCGGCCGCCGTCGACCGAGACCAGGATAGCCCGTGACTGGACTTCGACGGTCAGCGGTGCTTTTGGCAGTTGTGGCAGTTGCTCCAAGAGACCTTGCTGCCTGCCCTGGCAATCCTCAGAGACCGGGCAGGCTTCGCATTTAGGGGAGCGTGCGAGGCATGTCGTGGCGCCGAGTTCCATGAGAGCTTGGTTGAAGTCTCCCGGTTGTTGGCGGTCTTGCCATTCTCGCACGGCGGCCTCGACTGCGCGTTGCCCTTCGCCTCGCCTGACATTGGACTCGATCAGGCGATGGCGAGCAGTAACCCGCAGAACATTGCCATCGATGGCCAACTCACACAGACCAAAGGCGATCGAAGCCACGGCTCCAGCCGTGTAAGGACCTATCCCCGGCAGAGCGCCCAGCTCCTCTGCATTGTCCGGGACATTGCCACCATGGCGGGTCATCACCTCACGCGCCCCTTCGCGCAGGAAACGCGCTCGGCGGTAGTAGCCGAGGCCGCGCCATGCGGAGAGCAGCACATCGTCATCGGCGCCTGCGAGGGAGCGTGGGGTGGGGAATTGGCCGATGAATTTTGGCCACACATGCCGCACCACATCGGCCCGAGTTTGTTGCAGCATGACCTCGCTCACCCAGATGGCCCACGGGTCCGAAGTGTTTCGCCAAGGCAGGTCGCGGCGGTTGACTTCATACCAAGCCAGGAGCCTGTGAGAGAAGGATTTCAAAATGGGTGGGAGCGGTGGAGAACGGCCAGCAGGACAATCGTTGCCCCCAGGATACAGGCTACCAGCGCCCTTGTCCGGGAGGGTCGCCGCACGAGGCTGATGAGAAGGTGGAGCAAGATCAAGCCGAGCACGAGTTTGGTATGTAGGAGGGCCGTGTTGAACCCCTTGCCACCGAGCCACCCCACTCCGGTGGCCGGGGCCCACTTCAAAAGGCCGGTCCCCAGGAGCAGGATCACGGCTGAAAGGACGAGCGCCAGCGGCGGCCCCCCCGAGGGCTTTGCAGCATGCCCTGCGGCGTCCGTTTTGTTGCCTTCGTGGTTTGCGACCAAGCAGATGGCGATGCTGGCAGCGGCCAGCGCGACGCCCATCAGATGGCCGAAATCAATCAAGGCGCGCAGGAAGGGATTCATCGGAACTTCGCCTGATGGGCTGGGCAGGTTTGCGCTGGCATCACCATGCCGAATCGAGTTCGAAGATAGACCTCGGGATATTTCCGGCGCGGCTCGTCGAACCGGCGGCTGATGGCGGGCTCGCCGCTCCCAGGAGGCAGGAAGGGCGTGGTTTCGCCAGACCGCATCCGCATGGTTGGAATGGCGAAGCTCCCGTGGCAGGCCGGTCTCCGCGGCAGGCAAGCCATCTTCAAGCGCGCCTCATTGAGTGAGGCGCCTTGGAGTTTGTCCATCGGATCATCCGCCACATCGTTGGCCTGGAGTGCACAGGCCTGATTGCCGGGCCTGTTGGGCCAGCCAGCCATGAAACTGGCATCCATGCCCAGCGCGAGGCCTCCGAGAAGCTCTCGTTCAACACGGGAAATGATGCCGCGCTTTCGGGTCAAAATTCTTGCTTTCGAGAGGTCGCTGGCATGGGAACTTCAAAATGGGGGGTTGGGCGGGAATGACCTGCCAAACCGTTTGGCAAGAAGAAGATAACGGATTGGAATGGCTTGTTGATAGCACCATCTAGAGGGGGGAAAATAGAAGGGAACGGCGATAGCAGGCCCAAGTAATAGAGACAAGATGAGCGACACCCCCCCACCTGCTGGTGACAGCAGAATTTCTGATCTCCTCATCGAGAAGGAGATGCAGGAGAGCTACCTGAATTACTCAATGAGCGTGATTTACAGTCGCGCTCTACCGGATGTTCGGGATGGCTTGAAGCCCAGTCAGCGCCGCATTTTGGTGGCGATGAACGACCTCAACTTGGGGCCGCGAGCGGGTTTCCGGAAATGTGCGAAGATCTGCGGGGACACGTCAGGCAACTACCATCCGCATGGCGAGGGTGTGGTGTATCCCACTCTCGTGGGGATGGCGCAGCCCTTCGCCTCCCGTTATCCGCTGGTGAGTAGCCAAGGCAACTTCGGAGCGATCGACGGCAGTCCGCCGGCGGCGATGCGCTACACCGAGGCGCGGATGAATTACAGCGCGGTGGATGTGCTCCAAGACATCCAGCAGGAGACGGTCGACTTCGCGGACAACTACGATGGGACTCGTCGCGAACCGGTGGTCTTGCCGGGCAAGTTCCCACAACTCCTTTGCAATGGCACGACGGGCATTGCTGTTGGTATGGCAACCAGCTTGCCACCGCACAACCTGGGCGAGGTTGCCCAGGCGATCAAGGCCGTTCTCGCTGACCCGGGCATTTCCAGTGACGACTTACTGCAGTTGTTGCCGGGTCCTGACTTCCCCACGGGCGGAATCATCATGGGCCGATCCGGGATTCGCAGCGCGTACACCTGTGGTCGCGGAAATATCGCTGTGCGCGGCCGGTATCACATGGAGGAGGTGAAGGGTCGCAAGCAGATCGTCTTCACCGAAGTGCCTTTCCAGGTCAAGCTGAACACCATCCTTGAGAGGATTGCACACGTCGCGAAGACCGGCCAGATCGACACGATCTCCGATGTGAACGACGAATCGAACGAGCGCGTTGGACTTCGGCTGGTTGTTGAACTCAAGCGGGGCACCGAAGACGAGGCCGTCACCGCCAACCTTCTCTACAAGCTGACCCCGCTGCAGAGCACGTTCAGCATCATCAATCTTGCAATCGATCGTGGGCAACCCCGGACGCTGAGCGCCAAATCTTTGATCGAGAGTTATCGCGATCATCGCGTGGATGTGATCACGCGAAGGACGCGTTACTTGCTCCAAAAAGCCGAGGACCGCCTGCACATCCTCGAGGGTCTGAGAATTGCTGTTGCGAACATCGACGAGGTGGTCGAAACCATCAAGAGTTCCGCAACCCCGGATCAGGCGCGAACGCGCCTGATGGAGAGGTTCGAACTCGGCGAAAAACAGTCGCGCGCCATTCTCGGGATGCGACTGCAGCAACTCACCGGGCTGGAGATCGAGAAGCTCGAGGAGGAATACGAAGAGATCAGAGAAAAGATCGCTTACTACAAATCCATCCTGGGTGATCGCAAGGTTCTGATCGGTTTGATCATCGATGATCTTGATGCGATGGTTGCGGCTTACGGTGACGAGCGCCGCACCGAGATTTCAGACGAAGAGGTCGGCGGCTTCATTCCGGAGCAGTTGATTCCGGAAGAGATGATGGTCGTGACGGTCAGTCGCCACGGGTATATCAAGCGAACTTCTTTGGCTCAGTATCGGAGCCAGGGCCGTGGCGGGAAGGGGATCCAAGCTGGCGAGACCAAGGAGGGCGACTTCCTCGAACACCTTTTTGTTGCCAGCACGCACGATTACTTCCTGTTCTTCTCGGACCGCGGCCGTGTTTACTGGCGAAAGGTATACGAGTTGCCGCAGTTCGGTCGGACTGCCCGTGGCCGCTCGCTCGTCAATGTTGTTCAGACACAGCGAGACGAAGAATCGATCATCCAGATCTTGCGCGTCGAGGATTTCGATGACCGCTTTCTGGTCACCGCGACCAGAAAGGGGCTCATCAAGAAAACGGTTCTGTCGGCATATAGCCGACCCAATCGCGCTGGCATCATCGCAGTGGGCTTGGAGGAAGACGATCAATTGATCGGGGTTGGCTTGGCATCGGCCGAACAGACCATTGTCCTGGGCACGGCTGGCGGGAAGGCCATTCGCTTCATGGAGTCAGATGCCCGGGCGATGGGCAGGAGTGCGCGAGGTGTGCGAGGGATCAAGCTCAAGGAAGGTGACCAGGTGGTTGATATGGTCATCACCGAGGACTCCAAGACCCTCTTGACGATCTGTGAGAACGGATACGGCAAGCGAACGAAGGTTCCGGATTACCGCGTTCAGGGACGGGGTGGCCAGGGGCTGATCGACATAAGAACAACCCAGCGTAATGGTGGAGTGGTCAACCTCCTCTCGGTTGATGATGATGATGAGATCATGATGATCACCCGAGCCGGGCAGGTTGTGCGGACGAGTGCTTCGGGGATCAGCGTGATCGGACGGAACACCCAGGGTGTGCGGTGCATCTCGCTGCGAGGCGACGACAGATTGGTTTCCTGTGCGAAGGTTCCTTCCGAGGAGCCTCAAGAGGTTGCTGGAGCTGAGGCTTCGTGATGGGAGCGTTGCAAGACCGCATCACGGCGGACTCCCGAACGGCGCTCAAGAGTGGTGAGAAGGACCGCCTCGGGGTTCTGCGCTTGCTCATTCATGGATTCCAGCAAGAGCAGATGCGTGTTGGGCGCGAGGGGCTGAATGAGGATGAAGAGCTCTCGATTCTTCAGAAGGCGGTCAAGATGCGCAAGGAGGCCGTTGCCTTGGCCCGCGAGCACGGCCGCGAGGATATCGAAGCCAGGGAGACCGCAGAAATAGAGGTGATCAAGGCCTACCTCCCTTCGATGTTCAGTCCCGAAGAACTCGCGGGGAAAGTCGCGGAGTTGGGCGCAGAGATCGGTTACGAGAGCCCGAAAGATACGGGTCGCTTCATGAAGGAGTGGATGTCTCGGCACAAGGGCCGGGCCGACGGTAACGACGTCACCCAAGCCTTGCGGAACCTCTGAGTTTCTTGCCGCGTATCGGGCGGATCATCGCTACCAAGGGATCCTCATCGGCTCGCTCCCGGGGACGCAGGCATAGTGGCTGAAGTCAGTCATCCCTGCCTCGCGCAACACATCTTCATCCATCAACTCTTGCCCGGTTCGATCGCCAGGACCGGTCATGCAGATGGCAGCAGCAGCATCAGCGAGGATTTCAGATTTTCTCCATTGTTCAGGGCTGCCGAGTCCGAGATTGATGGTCGCCAAGCTCTCGATCAAGGTGACGGGCCAGAGCGAGTTGACAGCGATGTTGCTATCGGCGACTTCGCGAGAAAGGCCGTGGGTGATCAAGGTCATGCCGAACTTGGAGATCATGTAGCCGATCTTTCCCGCAGCCATCTCGGGCGCGATGGGCGGCGACATATTGATGATGTGTCCGAACCCGTTTTCTTTCATGTGGGGGAGCACTGCTTGGCAGGCAAAGAAGGGTCCTTTGCAGTTGACTCCCATGACCAGGTCGAAGCGCTTTTCGGGAGTTTCTTCGATGGGGTGCCACCACGCGGCGCCGGCGTTGTTGACCAGGATGTCGATCCGGCCGAATTCGTCAGCGGCCTTGCCAACCATGGCCTGGATCTGATCGACGAAGCGAACATCGGTTTGCACGGGCAGGGCACGCCGGCCAAGTTCTTCGACCTCTTTGGCCACGGTCAGGATGGTTCCTGGGAGCTTTGGGTGGGGTTCGACCGTCTTGGCGGCGAGAACAATATCGCACCCCTGCTTTGCAAGGGCCAAGGCGACGGAGCGGCCGACACCTCGACTGGCGCCAGTGACAATGGCAACCCTATCATTGAGATTGGTCATGCCAGCAGCGTAGCCGTTGGGTCTTGCGGCAGCGAGATATCCGCTTCCCCGCCCTCCTCTTGCTACACTGTTTCACCGTGAAGCCCCGACTGGTCATACTCCTGTTGATCCCGGTATGCATCGCCCTCATCGCGATTGCCAATGCATTGCTGGATGGTGATTCCAGGGGTCTTGAGGCTCCGGATCCGCAGGTCTCGCAACCGGCGAATCCCTACCGCGATCAAGAACCGGTGGTGATCGATCCCCGGATCGAAATGAAGGAGGGGCAACCGGGAGCTGTGGGAGCGTCGCAACTGCAGATCTACCGGATCATCGACGCCCGGAACAAGGCGCCGATCGCCCGCGCATCTCTGCTTTCGGCTCGGGCGGGTAGCTTGATTGCTGTTACCGGAGAAGACGGCGAGGCCGAGGTCCGGGGTCGCGGCCCCTCTCAGATTGTATTTTCGGCACCGGGATATCTGCTCGCCTTCCATCACCTGACGTCCCCGGGGCTTCGCCGTATCAGGGAGGCTGCTGAGGAGAGCGGCGTCTTCGAAATTTCTCTGGAGCCCGATGTCTACACGATCCCCTTCGCACTCCGGTTCATCACGAGCCATGGTGAGAAACCGTCACGTGTGAGCTTCCATGTGGAGTGTCTCCATGAGTTTCCTCCATCGGGAAACTCCGTGCCGACCGACCGGATTGGCATGGGTGCCCCGATCAATCATGAATTGCGACAGACTTGGGCCCAGCACGCTCTCCTCTCCGGCTTGTCCGGTTTCTCTGAGCAGATGGTGCACCTCGGGCAGGACAGTTCGGCGAAGTTGTTCGAGGTGGCTGCCGAGGCAAATTTGCGCTTTGTTGCGGCTGGTCCGTATCAAATAGAGGCGCGATCGGCCGAGGGCGATGTGGCGCGGACCACTCTTCACGTGACGCGACGTCAAGCCGAGCCTGAAGTCATCGAACTTCGGCCGGGTCAGAGCGCAGAAGGTCTCGTCATCGATGCAGCCAATGGCGAGCCGATTGAGGGTGCCATCATCATGCTACGAACATCGGCTATCGGAGTCGGTGAGATCACCTCCAACATCAAGGGGCAATTCAGCCTCGGCCCCTTGACCGGGGCACCGTTCATCTTGGATGTGCAGCATGACTGGTTCGAAGACGCATCCATCGGCCCGCGCCGACCGGGTAAAGAGGTTTTCAAGATATTGATGCGACGAAAGCCGGTGCATGTCATCAAAGGCAAGGTTCGATCAAGGACGGATCGATCTCCGGTTGCGGGCGCGACAGTTTCGCTGCGGAGGTTTGGCGAAGTAGATGCGAAGACAGTCACCGCCGAGGATGGGCGGTTTGAGTTGCGATCGCAGCGAGTGGACCCAGAGCTTGTGGTGGCGTCAACCGGCTACTATGTGTACGTGGAAGTCATTGATCCCGCGGCTCCGCCAGCGACGTATGACCTGATACCGGATTCTCCCGAAGCTCGGATGAGGGCGGGAATGACGGCACTCCTTTCCGGCGTGGCCAGGACGGCCAAGGGCGCTCCAGCATCTGGCATTCCGGTCATGCTGGTTTCCGAAGAACCGTTGATGCTGCAAGGCATCGTCGGCCGCCGTATCCTGGAGGGGGGTATCCTGAGGATGAATTCTCATGCGATGACCGATGGCGAGGGCCGGTTTGTGATCGAATGTATGGCCCCAGGGCCAGCCACCGTACGGGTTGCGGGCGTCGACCACGCACCAAAACACGTGCA
Source organism: uncultured candidatus Brocadiaceae bacterium (assembly GCA_964542765.1). Lineage (GTDB taxonomy): Bacteria > Planctomycetota > UBA1135 > UBA1135 > UBA2386 > CAZIVO01. The sequence goes on from CAZIVO010000010.1 coordinate 14,784, forward strand.
TGTGGTGTTGGGTACCCATGTAAAGGGGCTGGACCTGCGATCCTCTCATTGATTGGCTGTGTAGACATGAGAAATGCCATTGCCGTTTTGACGTTCTTCTGCGCATCGCTGGCCTTGCCAGCGAGGAGTGTTGCTCAAGAACAGGATGTCATGATTCTCGATGGCAAACCCCTGTCCCAACTATCTGCAATCCTCGATCCATTCGAAGGCCTGCGGATGACCGGCAGCAACGCGGAGGGTTCGCTGGTGGTCCATTTTCGCTATCCGTATTTGGAATTTCCCTCCGTGAGCGAACACGACCTGGATCGAACGGACAAGGTGAGCATCACTCTGGTCGAAGCGGGCGAATCCCGGAAGATCGATCAAGGTCAGCTGGTGATTTCGGCCTTTGCACGCGAGCGAGTGTCGGGGAGCTTGACCTGGCGGCTACAGCCTGAATCGAAGCACCGGGAACTGGAGTTCAGTGTGCCGGTGCGGGTGGAACGACGAGAGCCTGCGGTTGTGAAGAGTGTTCCTGAGATCGGCCCATTCCCGATGCCTGCCCGAAGGCCCAACCCCAAAGATCTCGTGTTTTGTGCGGTGGGCGACACGGGGACCGGTTTGCCTGGGGCTGAGCGTGTGGCTCGCTCCATAGCCCGGCTTGCCCGGACAGGCCCGCTCGATTTTGTTTTGTTGCTTGGCGACAACTTCGGACCCAAGGGCGTCGAATCCATACGAGACCCCCAGTGGCAGTCGAAGTTTGAAAAGCTGTTTGATCCGAGCAAGCTGGCAGTTCCATTTTACGCTGTCCTGGGTGATGGCGACCACAGGAGTGACCGCGTTGCCCCTCGGCTTTACGGGCTGAATAACCCGCGCTGGACTCACCCCAAGCCGACCTACCCTTTTCAGACAGAGAGTCACGGGGCGAAGTTCACCTTCATTGGCGTCGATACGACTTTCTTGCTCGGAAACATTTCCAATCCTGATGTTCGGATTGCCAATCGAGTCATGGTCCATGCCCTGCAGATGTTGTCTAGCGACTGGAAGATCATGTTTGGCCACCACTCTCTCTACTCCAGCGGCGGGAAGCGCGACGGCGAGCGGAGTAAGAAGTTGCGAGAGGTGTGCGAGAGCTGGTTCGAGAAGTTTGCCCTCGATTTGTATATCGGTGGCAACGATCGCAGCCTGGAAATTCTGAAGCCCAAGAAAGGGGTTACCCATGTTGTCAGCGGCGGTGGCGGTGGGCCCGAGATGGCGCATTCGTTGACCTGCCGCGAGGACACTATCTACGGGTATACGGGCGGTGGGTTCACCTGGTTTCGTTTCGATGGCGAGAAGCTCGAAATCACCATCTACGATGCTGATGGCCGGGCGAAGTATGTTCATTATCTGAAGAAATGAGTGAGCCTCTTGAGCCCTGGGAGCAGCTTCGCGAAGAGCCATTGGTGCGCTACAAGGCGTTCGATGTACGACGATCCTGGCGGCGGTCGCCACGGACCGGAGCCGAGATTGGCTTCTTTTTGATCGACACCTGGAACTGGGTAAACATCGTTGCGATCACCGACCGAGACGAAATTTTGCTCGTCCGTCAGTACCGCCATGGAACCCAAGAATTCACCATCGAGGTCCCAGGGGGGCTCTTGGATCCGGGCGAGGACGATCCTATTCAGGCGGCGGCCCGTGAGTTGCGAGAGGAAACGGGCTACAAGCATGGTGAACTTCGCCTTCTTGGTGTGACGCGCCCGAACCCTGCTATTTTTTCGAACAAGCTATCAACTTATCTGGCGACGGATTGCGTGCTCGATGGTGAGTTGGCGATGGATGCCGGGGAGGACATCGAAGTTGTCCACGTGCCGATCACCGAACTCGACGAGATGCTGTGCCGCGGTGAGATCGATCACTCGCTGGTGTTGGCGAGTCTTCACCTGTTCAGACTCAAGGGCGCGGCGGTTGACGGTTAACGAGAAAAACCCGCTCGGCAGTTCCCTCTGTTCAAAGGATGTTGATGTATGTGGACTGCTGGGCGGGTCTTGTCTCGGCGAGCATCGCTCGCGTCACCCATAAATAGTCCCGAGACAGCAGGGGTAACGGGGCGCGGGACAATTTTTGTGTTTGCCGACGGCTTGCTATGGATGAGCAGCAGTCGCTCGCCTCTCGATTGATTCTCGCAATGCGTTTTCCAGGGCCGAGTTGCCACCACGGCAGGCTTCGAGAACGCTGCTGGATTCGGCAATGTATTCCCTCTTGCGTTTGTCAGAAAATCCGACCATGTCGTTCAGATTGTCTAGACGGTCAGCGAGTTTGACAGCTTTCGCCTCGGCGGAACCGGTCCGGACTCGCTCGATTTGCTCGATCCGACGTTCTTTTTTGGGCAGGCGCATATCGCCTGATAATTCACTCACGAGATCGGCCACTCGTTTTCCAAAGCGTTGCTCGATGGTTTGCCACTCGCAGTCGGTGTCTTCGATCAGATCGTGAAGGATGCCGGCGAGGATAACGTCGGTGTCGGTGATTCCTCCTGTTGAGCGAAGGAGTTCGGCTACACGGAGGGGGTGAACGATATAGGGCCGCCCGTCCTTTCGGGTTTGATTCGCATGCTTGTGCATGGCGAAGACAACGGATTCGGCGATTCGGTGATGTGGCGGCTCGGTCACGGTTTCTTGCATAGTGTAAGCCCTCGTCCGAGGGAATGACTTCAACTTAGCTCAAGGGCATCTTCTTGGCTCAAAATCAGTCGGACATGGCTGAGGAGAGACGAGGGGGAGTTCATCTCCACGGCGACCAGCATACCTGTGGCCATGGGAATGCCGGCACTCGTGCCGGTCAGGAGCATGTCCAAGAGGATCCCCAAAAGGGGCTGGTGTCCGACAAGTGCGATGGAGGGCAGACGATCCAGGGAGGCCTCACGGAGAAGGTTGAGAACCATGGTCACGTCGGAGTTCGGTTGCAGATGGTGAGAGGTTTCGATGCTTGCATCAAAGCGGACTGCTTCGGCGAGGATCCGGGCTGTTTCTTGGGCTCGCCTGAAAGGGCTTGCGAGAATTCGAGCTGGGGGAACCACCACGGTGGCCCAGGTGTTTGCGGCGCCGCGTAGTTTCCGGGCACCGTCAGCGGTTAGCGGGCGCTCGGCGTCTGGTATTGCAGGCGCTGCTTCGCCGTGGCGCAGGAGGTAGATGAGCATCAGTCAATCACTCGGAAGGTTCCGTCCGATTCACCGACGAACACGGAGTTCGCCATTCCGATGAAGAGCCCGCATTCGATGACTCCTGGGATTTGAAGGATCGCAGTCTCAAGATCTTTCGGGGCGGTGATGATGTCGAAGGCACAGTCGAGTACGAAGTTGCCATTATCCGTGAAGAAGGGCTCACCATCGCGCTCACGACGAGAGGGGGGCCCCCCCATGGCCCCGATCTTCTCCGCCACTTGTCTCCACCCGAATGGCAAGATCTCGACCGGAAGGGGAAAGGCCCCGAGGTGATCGACGAGCTTGTTTGCGCTCACCACGATCGCGACCTCGCGGGAGGCCGCCGCGACGATTTTTTCTCGCAACAATGCTCCGCCGCCACCCTTGATCATGTTCTTGGAAGGGTCGATTTCATCAGCTCCATCGATGGTCAGGTCGAGCTCATCGACTTCGTCGAGACTGGTGATTTGCAGGCCTTGTGATCGGGCATCGTCCACGGTCCCCTGGCTTGTTGGGACTCCTGTGAAGTCGAGCCCCTCGTCACGAACGCGTTCACCGAGTCGTTCGATCAGAAAGTGGACGGTCGAACCAGTGCCGAGCCCGAGCTTCATTCCGGGCTCGACCAGGGCGGCCGCTGCGTGTCCGGCTGCCCGTTTGCCTTCGCGATAAGGATCTGCGGTCATGGCCCAAAGATATCCATAAAGTCATCCGGGCAAGACGATTCCACAGGGACCGTGACAATCTACGATCTATCTTGTGCGGCCACACCTCGGTCAGGAGGCTCTTTTGAAGGCCGCAGGCCCTTGTCGAGCGCCAGGGATTTCGGCTGAGTTGTCGTGTAGACAGGGCTCGACTCCCGCCCACTAATGAGACACAATCTCAACAACGATGGCTAGTCAACAGACTCTCGATGAGGTTCTTCCGGGTTGCACCATTTGCGTGGTGCGGGTGGAGGGCGATGACGCTCTTTCCCGGCGACTGACCTCGCTCGGATTCTGGCCGGGCACGGCTGTGGAGGTGGTTCGTCGCGCCCCGTTTGGCGATCCCACACAATTCAGTCTACGTGGCTATCGACTGGCCCTGCGCCGGTCGGAAGCGGTTCGGGTCATTGTCGGTCAGGCGGCGCGGTGACCGAGCCAACCCCACCAGTCCAGTGTGTTGCCAGGACCGTTGCGCTCATCGGGCGGCCAAATTCTGGCAAGACCTCGATCCTGATGCATCTGACCGGGTCCCTGCAGCGCCCGGTCAATTTTCCTGGCAGTTCGGTTGAGATGTCTCAGGGGCGCGTCCGGATCGAGGGAACGGAATTGACGGTGGTCGACCTTCCCGGGCTCGGGTCGCTTCAGCCGATATCGCCGGACGAAAAGATGACCATTGCTCATTTGCGTGGAGATGACGGGGCTCGCCCCGATGTGATTTGTGCTGTCATCGATGCTTCCAAGCTGAGTGTGGAGTTGCAGTTTGTTTCGGAACTGACTTCGCTCGGCTTGCCGATGATCGTTGCATTGAACAAGAACGATGTAGCTCGAGCGGAAGGCCGTTGCGTAGATTCGGCAGCCCTGGAAGCGGAAATCGGCATCCGGGTCATCGAGACCGACGGCCGATCTCCTCGCGGCACGCAGCTTCTTGGGCAGTGTTTGGTGCGGGATGAGCCGGCTTGCCCGAAGGGTCTCCCCAGAGATTTGATCGAGGAGATTGCAGATAGGCTGCAGGCCCAGTCGGAACCGAGGCGAACGCTGACGACCAGACTGGATGATGTGTTGCTGCAGCGCTGGCTCGGCTTGCCGATCCTCGCTCTGGTGATCTTCGGGATGTTCCAGTTGGTGTATTCCGGTGCCGATCCCTTTGTCGGCTGGGTCGAGATGGCACAAGGATGGCTATCGGGACTGGTCGAAGGAGGAGTGGGGCCGGGAGCCCTGCGCAGCTTTCTCATCGGGGGCTTGATCAACGGGGTGTTCTCGGTCTTCGTGTTCTTGCCACAGATCATGTTGTTGATCGCGCTCATCGCGATCCTGGAGGGCACTGGTTACATGGCCAGGGCCGCGTTTTTGCTGGATCGAACGTTGAGTAGATTCGGGTTGAGCGGCCGGAGCTTCGTCCCCTTGGCGAGTTCTTTTGCCTGTGCAATCCCGGGCATACTGGCCAGCAGGATCATCGACAACGAGCGTGATCGCATCGCCACGATTGTGGTTGCACCGCTGATGTCCTGTTCGGCGAGATTGCCTGTCTACGTTGTTTTGATCGGTGCGTTTTTTCCGCTGGCATGGTCCGGGTTGATTCTGTTCGGGCTTTACGCTCTTGGAATCGTCGTTGCGGTTGCTGTGGCTTGGTGCTTGCGTCGAACAGCCTTGAAAGGCGGGCAGTCAACGCTCTTGATGGAGCTTCCGACTTACCAATGTCCCTCGCTCAGGGTCATCTTTTCGCAAGTCTGGATAGCGACACGGGAGTTTTTGATCCTGGCGGGAACCATTATTTTGGCGACATCGGTGGTGATCTGGTTGCTGAGCTACTACCCGCGACCCGAAGCTATCCATGCCAAATTCGAGGAGCAGCGGAGGAGCCTTGCCGCGACTGTCCTTGATCCGACGCAGCGGAATCGCCAACTCGATAAGATTGCCGCCGCTGAAGCAGCAGCTTTCAGCGAGCAGAGCTGGCTTGCGCACATCGGAAAGGCCATTCAGCCGGCCTTCGCTCCGGCGGGCTTTGACTGGCGCACGACGATTGGTGTGATCGCTGCTTTTCCCGCACGCGAAGCGATCATTCCGACCTACGGGATTCTCTATAGCCTCGGCGATATCGATGCCGGAGCTTACGACCTCGCGTCTTTGGATAAGCCCGTCGAGGAGGTTGCCGGCCTGCGCTCGGTGCTTCGAGAGGCGAGGCGGATGGATGGTCGTCCCGCACTCAATCCCTTGATTGCGCTGGCTTTGATGGTGTTCTTTGCCCTCTGTAGCCAGTGCGTGTCAACACTGGGAGCGATCCGAAGAGAAACTCGTTCCTGGCGATGGCCGGCCTTCACCTTCGGCTACATGACTGCGCTGGCCTGGGTCGGTGCGGTGGCTGTTTATCAGATTGGCAGTTTGATGGGATATGGATTGGGGTCATGACCGGATCCTGGAGTTTTACATGGCAAGATCCCGTGGCGATTGCGCTGGTGGCCCTCGCCCTGCTTGCGGCTTGGTGGCTGAGGCGTCGCCTGGGCCGGGGCAGCAAGTGCGAAGAGTGTCCCGCGAAGAAGGACCACGTCTGAAGGCTCTTCAAGGGTCTTTGGCGAGGGGCGGAACAGTTTCTTCGCGGATTCCCGAACCCTTCGAGTTGCGCTACGTTCGGAGGGAGACCTCCTTCCGGAATTCGTGATGGACACCGCCGACCACGTCAAGGGTTTGAAAGACCGCGTTAGCCAGAGGTCCGGATCTGTCCCGAAGGCTGACTTGCCGGTCACGATCAAGTTCGGGGTCCCGCTGCTCCTCGTTCTTTTGGCGGCCTACTTTCTGCTGGATCAATTCCGGAGCCACCATGTGCAGGTTGCGGTGGTGGACCTTTCAGGAAAGCCGGTCACCGCTGCCAAGATCGAGTTCTTTGAGTTTTTGGAGGCGCCGCATGATCCTTCCCCGGGTCCCAAGATTGGCGAGATGATTCTTGATGGAGAGGGCCGAGCGGCCATCGGAGAGGAGGCGATTCCTGGTGAGGCATTGGTGAGGATCAGTGCTGCTGGTTACGGAGCGAAGCACACATATGTCTCGACCAGTTTTCTTGATCTGATCGAGGACCTGACGCCACCAGGAGAAAAGACGGGCCGCGTGACCAACTCGAAAGGTGGACCTGTCGTCGGCGCGAAGATCATCGGCTTCGGTGGCGGCCAACGCGGGGTTCCCTTGCTCGAAACGATGAGCGCTGCCGATGGTTCTTTCACGCTTTCGGGGTACTCGACGAACATTCATAGCCTGTTCATTCGTGTTCTGGCGAAGTCGTTCGCCGTGCGTGAATATGACTGGAGCATTCGGCAGGTCGACGACCCGCTCAAGCTTCGCCTCATACAGACAGAGCCGGTGAGGGGAAAGCTTGTGATGCCCGAACCCTTGTCTGCGAAAGGCCACCGCCTTCTCGTGCACAGCGTGCCAGGAGTGCAGGCCGAAACCCTCGAGGGAGGTGTGTTTCTGGTTGATCATCTCCCCCCGCCTCCGAAGCAAGTCAGGCTGCTGATCTCGACCGTCCCCGAGGGCTTCACCCACAAGAACACATTGGTTCGGGCTGGAGCAACCGATGTTGTCATCGCCATCACAAAGGAGGCTTTCGTGGAGGGTCAGGTGCTCGACCTGGCGACGAACCAACCCGTTGCGGGTGCTTCGGTCGTGCATGAGCATGGCCCGAAAGGTCGAGAGGTTGCCGTTTGCGATGGCGAGGGACGATTCAGGATCGGCAGGGTTCCCCCGGGCAAGGTGAGCCTTCGTGCGGAACTTCTCGTCCGGGTCAGAAATCCTGCTGGCCGGCCCCCCTTCCTCACGTCCTTGCGGCATGGCTGGGCCGCCACGGAAGTATCCGAAGGCCAGACGAGATCCGGGATCAGTATCTCGCTTCAGTAGCGCTGCCCGGGGTTCTCGTGAGGGTCTGAAATCTCGACCAGCTTCTCGGGGCGGCCCTCGGGGGACATCGAGATGCTCGTTGGGGCGATTCCTCGTTGGGCAGCGGATATTCTATCCGGCATGGAGAAGAAGATCCTCGCGGCCGCCGCCCTGCTTTTCGTGCTCCCATCTGCGCAGGAGCAGGATGGGCTCAAACATCCAGTACCGCCTCCGGACGCACCCTCGCTGCGCCCCGTCCAGGATCCGTTCCGGACCGAGGTGGAACGGAAGGACTTGTTACAGCGCTTTGGTAAGGGGAATCCTCTTCAGGGTTTCTACCGGCTACAGAATGTCGTGCGAGGCCGCGTGCAGAAGTTTAATGGATCGGGCTACCTGTCGATTGGCCGTCAGCACATCTCCTTGCATCTTTTTGGAGAGACTAACAATCCGAAACTGCCATCGATCCAGACGGGCTTCCACCGCTACCGGATCGTTGGCGACAAGATAGAGATGACCGCCTTGGTGGGGTTTCGCAACAATTCGTCCGGCGACGTGATCATCGAAAAGGCGGGCCGCAGTGAAACCCGGCGTTTTCTTCGCCTGGGGACCACGCTGAGGATCTTTTCGAGCAGCCGAGATTACATGGAGTTCGTTCGAATCGAGTAGGCGTGGGCAGCCCCGGGACCGTTGCTACGAGGCTTTTTTCCAAAGAGCTCTGATCGGTCGCCACAGGCGCCTGATGGTCGGATCTCCGACCATCCACATGACGCCTGCGTAGCAGGCGATGCCGACGGTGATCGGCAGCCCCACCCGCAGCAGCCCTCTCTGCAAGTCTGATTCGGCGGAGAAAATGTTGCCTGTGGCGTAGACCGCCAGGGCCATGGCCGTTGTTGCGATGGCAATGTGCGCGAGCGATTTCAAGCTGATCGATTTGCCCGGGCAAAGAGCGTGGAAGCTTCGCTTGAGGAGGATGACATTGAGAAGGGCGCAAACGCTGCTGCCCAGGGTCAACCCGGGCACGCCCATTCCCAGCCCCAGGACAAATCCCAGGCTGAGGAGGAGATTCAGCGGCACCATCCACGCAGCCAGGATCGCGGGAGTCCGTCGGTTGGAGAGGGAGATCATGGCTCGCACATAGAGCTGTCCGGCTCCGATGAAGGGTAGGCCTGCGACCAGGGTGGCTGTTGTCAGGGAGGACCAGCGCGCATCTTCATCGGTGAATCTCCCGTGTGCGAAGAAGAGGTCGATGAATTCGCTCGACACGAGGATGAGACCTATGCTCGCGGGAATGGTGAGCCAGAGAGTCAGGCCGATCGTGTCATTCACCTTGTGACGGAGATCATCGTTCTGGGCGTTTGAACCGAGCACCACCATCTTCGGGAAGGCGGCGGTGGCCAGGGCGAGGCTGGTGATAGCGTGAGGGAAGAGAAGGAGGCGGTTTGCGAGGAAAACGTGACTGTTGGCCTCCGGCGCAATGACGAAGAATGCGATACTCTGGTCGACAAGGCTGTTGATCTGGACCAGCGACATCGAGAGCAGCGTGGGGAGCATGATCACGAAGACACCCCAGGCGGGGTCGCCTTTTTGGGGTAGTCTGGGCCTTGCGAGATACCCTCGTTGCCACAAGGTGAGGGCCACGATGAAAAGCTGACAGAGCCCGCCAGCCAGCAGGAACCCGGCCAGCCAGATCGAAGTTCCCGGACCATCGTTGGCGTGCACCACCGACGCGATCAGCAGGCCGCCGATCCAGAAAACATTAAGCACGATCGGAAGGGTTGCCGGAATGGCGAAGACCGAAAGAGAGTGGAGGGCGCCGCTGTAGACCCCGATCAGGCAGATCAAGATGACGTAAGGGAACAAGATGGCTGCCAGATCCAGGAACAAGGCGCCGTTATCCGCTGCCTCACCCCGTCCGGAGAACCAGTCGAAGGGCAATAACAGCCAGCAGAAGAGGACCACGGCGGTGAGGGCGGACAGGCCGAGAAGAAGAATTCCGCTGACGCTGGCGAGAAGATGGCGGGCGGAATCACGATCAGGATCGCGAAGAGCGGATGTGAAAGCCGGGATGAAGGCTGTCGTCAGCGCACCTTCTCCGAACAGTCGGCGGAACATGTTCGGTAACAGCCAGGCGAACAAGAAGGTCCCTGCCCCGGTTGCGCCGAGCATCCGTAACATCAAGATGTCGCGGAGAAAGCCGAGCGCGCGTGACACCATCGTGAGCAGAGAAATTTTTGAGGCTGTTCGGAGGGTGCTCAACGAAGCCTCTTGTATGCCCAGCGCACGAGATGACAGCAGACCAAGATCAAGATGGCCGAAGTGCTCATCCATTCGATCAGCCCCGCATGAGCGTTGTGGGGGACTGCCATGGAAGATGGCGGGAACTCGAAACCTCTACAGATGGCGTCGAGGATGATGCCGAATCCGATGCTGAGAAGGACGATGATTGCGCAATAGATGAAAGCGCCCTTCTTTCCGAGGATGCGGATAGCAGCGCCGATGGTCGCAAGGTTGGTTGCGGGGCCGACGAGCAAGAATACCAGCGCGGACCCGGGCGAGAATCCTGCGGTGATCAAGGCGGCAGCGACCGGGGTGGCCGCCGTCGCACAGACGTAAAGCGGAATACCCAAGGCTAGCAGGATGAGCATCTGTAGCCATTGAGAGGAGAACGCACTCGCGACATCGCCGGGATCGAACACGGTGGTGAGAAGGGCGGTCACTACAAGCGCGGGAAGGAGCCAGATTCCGAGTTCGGCGAACATGTCAACGAAGGCGTAGCGCATGCCACCGAGGATTCCTCTGGGAGCCTGTGCGATTTCATCAGCCGATTCGTGACAACTGGAGGGGGCCGTGGTGGGAGGAGGCGGTTGTGAGAATCGTTCAACGGCGAATCCGGTCGCGATGCCGGTACAAAAAGCTGCCAACGGCCGCGCCACCACCATCAAAGGGTGGAGCATGGCGGCCGAGGCTGAGATGGAATCGACTCCCGTTTCCGGGGAGGAGACAAGGAAGGAAGCTGTTGCTCCGCGACCGGCACCACGATCTCTCAGCGTGGTGGCGACGGGGATAACGCTGCAAGAGCACAGGGGCAGGGGGACCCCTATGGCGGCACCGCGGAAGATGGCTCCCATCCCTTTGCCGCCGAGAGCCCGCGCCAGCAGGCTTTGTGGAACAAAGGCATGGAGCAGGCCTGCGACAAAAAAGCCGAGCAACAAGTATGGAGAAATTTGGGTCAGGACACCCAGGAACGTTTCCCCGAACCCTGTCATCGATACGACCTTGGTGCGCTGGGGATGAACATGGCAGGCTGATTGCTCTTGGGGCTTTCTGGATTCATGGCGAAGCTTCACAATGATGGTCCTGTCGCAGCCCACCAGTTTCAACGGACACCGTTATGCGAATTGCTCCCATCTTCCTCTCGTCCTTCCTGTTTGCGAGCATTCTGCCGTGCCAGATCACCCCTGCTGATCCCGGCACCTCTTACCACTTCAAGATTCATGCGCCGGTCAGTTCGGCGCAGAGGGCGGTGCTTGAGCGGGAGTTCGACCTCCTGCACACGCATCTACGAAGCGCTTCGCTCGAGGTGGTGGTGCTGCCCGAAGAACTCAAAAATTTTCAGCGGCTTGGCCTTCGGACGAGCTTGATTGCCCGTGGCAGGCCCTTCCGGGACATTGTTGCCGGCAACCACGATTGGCCGCCGGATCCGAACTACTACACGGTCCAGGAATCGATCGCCGCAATGGACAAGCTTGTCCAGACCTACCCAGGCCTTGCCAAGAGGATCAATCTCTCGGCCTTGCCGGGTGGGTCGAAAACACATAATGGCCAAAGTATCTTCGGCCTCAAGATTTCCGACAATGTGTCGAGCGATGAGGACGAGCCGGCAATCCTGATGGCGAGTCAGCATCATTGCCGTGAACTGAATTCGCCCGTCATCATCCTTGAGGCGATGAAGAGGATCCTCGGAGGATACAGTTCGGACCCCAAGCTCAAGAGCCTGGTGGATTCTTACGAACTCATCCTGGTTCCGACCGTGAATCCCGATGGCGTCGATTACGTGTGGTCCAATGACAACATGTGGCGAAAGAATCGTCGAAATAATGGTGGTGGTGCCTACGGCGTTGATCTGAACAGAAACTATTCCTTCTTGTGGGGTCGCTGCGGGGCTTCATCCTCGACGCGATCCAGCACCTACAAGGGACCTTCCGCCGGTAGCGAGCCCGAGGTTCAGACGATGATGGCGGTGGCCAAGGCATATCGGCCCGAGATCTATCTCGATTTTCACAGTTCCGGGCAGGAGGTTTTGTTTACCTACGCTCCCTGTGCCACGGTGGATTCGACGATTCGCAGCTACTTGAACAGCTATGCAAATGATCTACGGGCCCCGATGAACTATCGCTTCAGAGCTCCATCAGCATCCGGTGAGGCTCCCGAGTTCCACTGGGCCGATACCGGGGCCATGTCTTTTTTGGTGGAAATAAGCACTTCATTCCAGCCGACATATTCGGTCACGGTGAACGAAGAGAAGCGAGTTTGGCCAGGAGAGTATCGTGTGCTGACGGCGTGGAGGCCGGCTGTGCGCGGTCACATCCGGTCGATTTACCAGAACCAACCAGTGGAGACCACGATCTCGGTCACGCCCAACAGGTTCAGCCATGGTGAGACGCGGCGGAGCCGCGCACGCGATGGGCGGTATAGCCTGTGGCTGCCGATCGGATCCCATACGGTCAGCGTCAGTGCGCCCGGCCACCGAACGCAGACGAGGACCGTTCAGATCACGACGCTCAACAGCCCGCAGAACCTCGATTTCGAACTCATTCCGACGAATGTTTCGACGCCGACGCTCACCCTTTCGGGAACCCACAAGATCGGGACGACGACGCGCTTCACCTACAGCAGTCCGGGTGACGCCGGTCTCTATTACTGGGTTGCTCTGTCAGCGGGCACGACCCCGGGCCTGATCATCGGATCACGTACGATCCCGCTGAAGCCGGATGGGCTTCTGTTTGCGTCGGCCACCCCGGGCAATCTTTTGAAGGCGAACCTGGGCAGTCTGCCGCCGTCGAGCCAAGTCACCGCGAGCTTGTCAATTCCTGTGATCCCGCAGTTTGTCGGGATTTCTCTCTACGCGGGAGGCGTGACCTTGTCGAAGTCCTGGACCTCGAAGGTGAAGAGTTTCAGCGCAGCCTCCAAGTTCACTATTCGTCGCTAGACACCCTCTTCCCCTCGTTCTTGCCCCCTGAGCGGTGCCCCGCTACTGTTCCCCGTCCCGCTGGTATCCGGTTGTTGATACTGGCAGAGGCGAAGGACGGAGAACAGGATAGTGAGCAAGGGTGGCCTCGAAGGCGTTGTCGCATCCGATTCCGCGATCGGAAAGATCAAGGGGTCCGATGGCGAGCTTCGTTACCGCGGCTACCTGATCAAGGATCTCGCTGACCACTCGAGCTTTGTTGAAACGGCCTTTCTCCTGTGGCACGGCGAACTGCCCTCCACCAGCGAACTCGAGGCCCTTCACGAGGAATTGCGCGTTGCCCGCGTCCTCTCGGACGATTTGGGGGACGTTTTGCGAGTGGTAGCAAAAACCCATTTGCCCATGGACGCTTTGCGGACCTTGGTATCAGCGGCGGGCACCGGTCATTTCGATGGAGAAATGAGCCATCCGGAAGAGGTTCTGAAGCATGCAATTCGCCTGACCGCCTGCTTGCCGACCATGACTGCGGCTTACGACCGCCTCCGCAAGGGGTTGGAGCCGTTACCGCCGCGCGATGATCTCAGCCATGCGGCAAACTTTCTCTACATGTTGACGGGAGAGGAGCCCGAGCAAGAGATCGTATCGATGTTCGACACCTGCCTCATTCTCCATGCCGAACATGGGTTCAATGCTTCGACTTTTTCAGGGCGGGTGACGGCTGCAACCCTCAGCGACATCTATTCAGCGGTCACCTCCGCGATAGGAACACTCAAGGGACCGTTGCATGGTGGAGCGAACACCGCGGTCATGAACATGTTGCTCGAGATCAACAGCGTTGAAGCGGTTGAGCCAAGGCTCGACGAAATGCTGGCGTCGAAACAGAAAATCATGGGCTTCGGCCATCGCGTCTACAAGGTCATTGATCCGCGCGCCGTGATCCTCAAAGAGTTCTCTCGCCGCATGTCCGAGATCAAGGGTGAATCTCTTTGGTATGACATGTCGACGAAACTCGAAACACTCATGGCCGAACGCAAGGGCATCGACATGAATGTCGATTTCTATTCCGCTTCTGCTTACTACAGCATGGGGATCGATCCGGACCTGTTCACCACGATCTTCGCGATCAGTCGCGTTGCTGGTTGGACGGCCCACGTGATGGAGCAGTATGGCAACAATCGGTTGATTCGCCCGCGCTCTAACTGGGTGGGCGCAGAGCCAAGAGATTATCTGGCGATGGATCAGAGATCCGGTTAGTGCCCTTGCCCATGCGACTGTTCGTGGGCGATATTCAAGGCTGCTTGGAGCCTCTTGACCGACTTCTGGCCGAGGCCGGATTTCGTCGAGGCCACGATATCTTGCACCCGGTTGGCGATCTGGTCGCGAAGGGCCCTGATTCGCAGGGGGTCCTGTCTCGACTCATGGATCTTGGTGCGCAGCCAGTCGTGGGTAACCATGATTTGAAATGGCTCGAACGGGGCAAGATTCAAGATGAGGCGCATGAACGATGGTTGCGCGAGCAACCTGCTATTCGCCTTCTTGAAGACCCAGGCCTGATTCTTGTTCACGCGGGTTTGCATCCCCACTGGAGAGAGGACGACCTGCTTTCGTTGACGCCTGATGAGGTGGGGTTCGCGGTGACCGTCCGTTACTGCGACTCCGAGGGTCGCCGGCCCTCCTCCGACTGGCCTCCGCCACCGCTTCCCTACGAGCCCTGGGACACGTACTACACGGGTGATAAGCGGGTTGTATTTGGCCACTGGGCGCGCCGTGGTTTGGTGCGGACGGACAGGGTCATCGGCCTGGACACGGGTTGTGTGTATGGAGGTCAGATGACGGGGTGGTGGGCCGAGGAGGATCGCCTCATCCAGGTTCCGGGGCTGGAAGTCTCGAACTGACTCACTGGTGAGGGGGCGGGGATCTGAGGCCTCTCAACCCTATTTGAGTCCCATCTCGCGCAGCAGTTTGGTCACGATTGGCGCGAGGCGTTCCGCGAGGGTCTGATTGGCATAGCCGGCAAAGGAAAGGTTGGTTGTGACATCCAGAGGAGAGTCCAGGGGTGTCCCATCGGCAGAGGTGATAACGCAGCCAGCTTCCTGAGCGATCAGCGAGGTGCAGAGGTCATAGGGTCGGCAGCAAAGGGTGGAGTCGAAACCGAGAACTCGATGGACGAGGGGCCTCATGTCGATGACGAATCGGTCGCGCCCCAAGGCCAACTCGGCGAGTTGACCTCCGGAACTGATGTACTGGTCGGTATAGATTTCGGCTTTGTGATGATTCCACCCTCCTCGCTCGATGCGGAGGAGTTCCTCTTCAAAGCGAGAGGTGATGTCCTTGCCTCCCTGGAAAAAGTTGACGACGGTGGCGAAGCCGTGCTTCAGGTCGGTTGCCTGTGTGGGCACGACGGCCAGATGTTCGACCTCACCGGTCAAAATATTTTCCCGAGTCCCTTGCACCCCCTTGCCGCGAGTGGCGACCAGCCGATCAGAGAGGTGCTGGCGGGTGGTCGGGAGTTCGGTCATGACGGCATGCTCGATGTCGGAAAGGCGGGTTTCAGGACCCTTATCAGGGGCGGTCCCGGCGAGACACCAAGCGCTTCGCTTGTCGTACATCAGGCCTCGTGTGCCATCGATGGGGTCGACGATCAACCGGAACTCGGGACCGGAAACTCCGGGTTGCCCGAAGATCCTGTCGGATTCGAGGCCTTCGGCGATGAGAATGAAGGGCTGCTCTTTCCCCCACTCCTCACAGAATGGCACGAGGACATCTTCGGCTGCGATATCGAGGGCAAAGATCGTGTCGCCGGTATCATCACGGACACTGCGGCTCAGGCTATGACTGGCTTGTGAGCGCATCGTCGTGCATACGGCATCGCGAAGCTGGCGCTGGAGTTCGATCAGCCTTGGAATCGTGTCTTGCATGGGTTCATCCGTGTGCTCATTCTACGCTGCGAACCCTGGGAGGGCCCTTAGCTCAATTGGTAAGAGCAGCTGGCTCATAACCGGTTGGTTGCAGGTTCGAGTCCTGCAGGGCCCACCAATTACCCTCCTTCACCAATCAGCTTCTGGAACTCGGGCATTTCCCTGAGCGAGTCCAGGTCACTCTCGGCTCTGGCAGCCTTCCGGTAGCTTTCTTCGAGACCGCATGCGATAGAGATCTCGTCGAGGGCTTCTTGGGTTTGCCCCAGGAGAGCGAGATAGCAGCCGAGGTTGTAGTGACCGATCGCGCTTCTCGAGTCGCGCGCGAGCAGCTTCCTCATCTGTTCGGCAGCTCCTGGGAGATCACCGCTTCGCTTGAGACACCATGCCTCGGTTACATCCATCCACTTTGGATCGTCGCTGAAGGGTCGCGCTTCTTCTATATCGCTCAGCGCCTTCGGGTAATCGCCGAGAGCGACCCGGGCTCGGATTCTCAGCACCAGACCGATGGGCCGCGCCTCTGGCACCTCGAGGAGCGGGCCGACACGCTCCAGTGCCTTGTCGGGTTGGTCAAAATCGAGCCAGCCGTCAATCTCGATTGCGAGCCGACGCAAGTTATCAGGAACATCTTGCACGGTTCAGGGAGTGTGAGCGGTGTTGCCCGGGACTGCAACCAGTGGTCAGGAGAGTGTGACTTCATGCCCTCTTGCGGCCACATCGACGATGGATAGGACCTGGTCTTCCTCCATCAGAACGGCCTGATCTGCGAGGTTGACCGTCGGACAGACATGGGCGGGGACCAGTTGTATCAGGGTCCCGGGCGGTGGTGCCTCGCCGGCGAGAACCCGTATCGGGAGATGTTCCTCGCTGGGATGCAGCACCTCTAGATGTTCCCATCCCTCAACCTGAGCACACGGATCGCCGACGGAGGCGTCCAGTGCCTTGCTCCCTGCATCACAGGTGAGAAGGCCTTGTTCTGGGCTGCTCATGATGCGAGCCAGCACACTTGCGGCAGGCTGAAAACCGGGGATGGCCAAGCTCTCGCTTCGGACGTCCCAGTAAACGACGGTTCCCGGACTGATCTTGTGATTGAAGTCGCGCAGGCCCTCGTGCCGCAGAGCCTCCGGGAAGGTGGGTGTGCCACTTGTGATCAATTCCAGATCCTCCCCTCCCATTTCGCGCGCTATTTCGATGAGAGTGTCGTAGATGGCCTCGCATTCGCCCGCGCGCTCTGCGGGACTGAGGTCTGCCAGATGCCCGTCGTAGCAGTGCAGTCCTCGCAGGGAGTTCCCGGCCGCTGCGATGGTGCTGGCGATGCGGGTGCGATCATCGAATGGGATTCCGGTTCGGTGGTACCCAGGGTCGAGATCCACGAAAATTCCGAGGTCGGGATTCAGGCGTGTGATTTCGCGAGCGTGTTCTTTGTCTTCTGTAAGGATCGACACTCGGTGATCGGGAAAGGATTTGGCAATGTCTGCAACACGCCGGAGATTTGCTCCGCGATGTGCCATTGCGACGAGGAGGTCGAGGCCGGAACTGCGGCGTGAAAGGAGAACCACGGCTTCCCTACTGGTGGCGCACTTGAAGTTCCTGACGCCAACATCGAGAACAAGATCAAGAACCTCGGGAATTTTTGAGGATTTGACGTGTGGTCTCCACCGGTCGGGTTGACCGTCCACGAATTCCATCATCTGGGCGAGATTGTTGCGTACGCGGTCGAGCCGAATCAAAAGAGCAGGTGACTGCAGATCGTCGAGGCGCAGGGTCATGGTTGCCTCGCAAGGTAATCGAACTTGTCGGTGGACGTCAGCAACGGGTCTCCTGGATTCGGGATCGGTGATGTCTAGATGCGCTTCAGGTGTCTCGGGCATCCCTGAGTAGCCAGTCGCCCGTCATCCGGCAGACTTCATCGATACAGCTATGCAACTGGTGATCGCCTCCGTCCACGACCCACAATTTTTTTCGATCGTGCGGGATCTTGGCGAAGAAGTCTTCGCTTTCGCGTACGGGGATCCGGTCGTCGAGAGTTCCGTGGACCAGCAACACGCTTGCTTCGATGCTCTCGGGCAATTTCGATTCATCCCACTGGATAGCATCATCGATGATGTTCGGGCGCAGTGCGCCGGAACTCCCGAAGTGGCTGCTTTGATGAAGATCTGTCTGCTTTAGCGTTTGGATGAATCCAAGCGCTGGTGCCAGAAGGACCAGGCCTCCTACCAAGCCCTTGTTCCGGGCTGCAACCCATGCGGCAACGAGTCCGCCCATCGAAGTGCCGACCAGGATGCTTTTCCCGACGTGGCGAAGTGCCGCCTCCCCATCCTCTATAAGGTTGGTCAGGGTGATGTCTGGAAGATTTCCATCCGAGTCGCCGTGACCATGGAAATCGAAGGCCGAGAAAGGCCTTCCGTGTGCATGCGCGTAGCGGGCGAGAGCCGAGCTTTTTTCTCCCCAGCGCTGAGAAGCGAAGCCATGCATGAAGAGAAGGCCCGGGCCCTTTCCCGGCAGCTGGTCCAGAGCAATCTGGATTCCCGGTCTTACCTCCAGCCGATGGCTCTCGGTCAGGGCCGAGAGTCTGGTCACACGATTCTCTCGATCTTCTCGACCAGCGCTTCCTCGGACTCCTGTTCGCCTGGCACTTCGATCGTGTCACCTAGGGATTTGCCCAGCAACTTTTGGCCAGCGGGTGCGCGGTAGTTGATCACCCCGTCGCTGTCGGTATCCCAGGGGCCGAGCAGTGACAGTTGGCGTTTTTCGCCCGTCCGCAGGAGCGAGAACGAAACCTTCGTTCCGGGGGCAATCATGTCATCTGGAATCGGTTGCCCTTCGAGAAGCTTGGCCTTGCGCAGAGAGTTGTTCATCTCTTCAGCGCGGGATGTGAGGTTGCGCTGCTCTTCCATCGCAGCGTCCCACTCGCTGTTCTCGCTCAGATCGCCGAGCGAGGCGGCAGCACCGATAGCCTCGGAGTTACGCGGGATATCAACCTCGACGAGGATGCGGTAGGCCTCTTGTTGCCGCGTGAGGCCTTCTTGGGTGACGAAGATATCATCGAGTTCCCAGAAAGGCTTTTCGGGCTTGGCTGTGATATCGGGATATTTATCGGCGACCATCCTGAGAACAGCACTGGAGATCTCTTGCGGGAAATCTTGTCCACCGCGCTCGGTGATGCCGAGGTAAGTGGCGAGCGAATCCTTATCGATCTCCTCAGATATCCTGCTCAGGAGGTTGCGGCGACCTACCAGAAGGCTGGTGAGTCGGGTGAGCAATCTTGCCATCGTGGCGTTCCCACGGCGTTCTCCCGCAAGGATGCGCGCAAGGTGGAGGAGCACTCGGATGAGCATGATCGGGTCGGGTTGTCGAGGATCGCTATCGAATACCCCGTCCGCATAGAGTCGCCCGAAAAGATAAGTCAAGGTGGGGTGGCGGCGCGGATAGGGGGCGATGAGGTCCCAGGTTCCAAGGGCCCCTCCGGCACACCCTTCACTCTCCAGGAGATCGACGACTGGTTGGACGACGCTGGCAGGGAAATCGCGCAGTGCGGCGATGCAGATGTCCGCCCATCCCTCTCCCAGGGCCTCGGACAGGAGTGACACCGCCTGTTCTTGAGATTCAACGGTCTTGAGTTCGTCGAAGGCCTTGGGCTGGAAGGTGCCGCCGTCCATGACGAGTGCCTGCAGGCTCTGCGCGGCAGATGCGCTGGCTGTTTTATTGTGCTCTTCCAGCAGGAGCAGTCCTTCGAGAAGTTGGCTGTTCGAGATTTCCGAACCCGCGGCGAGCGCTGCCTCTACTCGTTCGTGAGCGATTTCGAGGATGGCTTCATGCGTGGCCGAGTCGCTGGCACGAGCCAGATACTCTCGACATACGACGATCTCTTGCGCGAGGCCATCGGCATGCTGGATTGCAAGCCGGGCCTCTTCGGTATGGGACAGGGGCTTCTTGCGGAGGGAAAAGATCGGCCTGGTCGTGCTCCCCTCGATGCGCAGGTAAGGGTCGAGCACCGCCGCTGCCTTGGCTCGCTTCCAGAAGCTGGCCCACTTTTTCGCTGGAACGGCCTTGGGCGAGAGGGCTTTCTTGATTTGCGAGCTTGTTGCTTTCCCGCGCAAGTTTTGGACGGCCTTGCGGATGAGTACCGCCGGCTCTTCCTTGGCGATCCGCGCCACCTCCTCAGGACTCTTGAGGGCCATGCTGCGAAGGTCGTTCTTGTCGAGGGGCCTCATGCTGTCGATGGCCGTTTTCAGGGGGACTTGTTGCCTGGCCCCGTCAGCGAAGTTGATGACAACCTCGTTTGATGCCGGAATGAACTCCTCAACGAGACCTTCTCCCCAGCCAGCTGGGTGGTAAAGAACGTGGCTCCCGGTGTAACGGCGGAGATCGTCGAAGGTTTTCAGGGCTTCGGCGGTGATGTTGGAATCGTTGAGATTTGCCAGGTTCTTGATCTGCGGATACCAAGGCTCCTCGCCGAACAAGGACTCATGAAGCTCGTGAAGCCGCCCCAGCAACTCGTCGTTTTGCGCGTTATTGCGGATCAAGGTCAGCGCGAGCTGGGCTGCATCGTGATGGCGCTCCTTGAGGGCCAGCGCATCGATCATGATGCCCGCGAGCGCCAGCGCCCTGGTAGGCATGTCGTGAGAGCAGAGGATCTCGACGGCGCGGTAAAGGGGCTCGGCAGCGCCAGGATTTTCAACCGATGATGCCCAGGCTTTTTCAAGGGCGTCATACTGGCCGTCGAGAGCGAGATGGGCGAAGTCGGGTGACTCGGGTGACAAGGTAGTAGTGGTCAAGGAAGCTAATGGGAGAGGTGGGGCAGGCAGGATAGCAATACCGGGTGGGAGGTCAAACGTGTGAGCGAATGGATCTTTGTGAGTTTTGCAATTAGCAGGGGCACAAAAAAAGGCCGCAAGCCCTCAAGGGGTCGGCCGTGGGATGTTGCTCAAGCCGAAGAGTCATTCGGCAAGGCGTCCGATAAGAGTGTTGAGATCCGTGGTTGCACAGGATTCGTCATATGCCAGGACGGAGATCTCGTCGAGCGTCTCTTCGGGCGCGATGAAGGTGACGTAGAACTCGGCTCCATATTGCTTGCGGAATGCTTGGATCTTCTCCAGCAGAGTCTTGTCGGCTGTAGCCATAGCCTCGATCACAACGGTCTTTCCCTCACGGCCTCGGCCACGTAGGACAACCATTGGGGCGTAGGCGGCGACCCGGTTGTCGCCCACCCGAACTTCAAAATGTCGGGGGGTGTGGCAGTGGGTGACCCCAGCACGTGACAGCAGGTCACAGATCTTCTGTTCCAGCTGGGAACTCATGATCCGACCGCCGCATCGTCCGAAACCAGCAGCTCGTCCTCCGCCACTGACGAGGACATCGTCTTCGTCATAGCCGGTGATCGTGCGAGGAATCAGAACGCCAGATTCGGTGCCCGAAATTTCCTTATCGCCGGTGCGTGATTTTCTCTCCGGGGATGATTTTTTGGTCCGAGAGTTCTTCTTGCCAACGTTCTTTTTAGGGGCTGTCTTCGGAGGCATCGCCTTGGCCTTCGTTTATCAGTGCGTTCGAACCCTGGGACCACAGGGTTTGGTAAGGTTGCTGACCGGAGTCTTTTGGTCCCTCCCACTGGGTGCGAATTCTAGCAGAATGCAGGGAATCGGGAAGCCCTTGCTGTCCGGGCAAATGGCTACTTCAGGACCGTTATTTCCACGGCATTTGTCGTGAAGAAGGGCAGTCGCCCGGTGGCTCTGCGGTCGCTGAAGGCCCACTGGATGTAGATCTTTGCGCCGAGCAGAAAGCTATTGTTCGGAATAGGTATTCCGAGCTGAGCTTGGCCCTTGGCGTTCGTCGGAATGCCGGGAATGGTGATGATCGGCGAGGTCAGAAGGAAGCAACCGGGCATATTGAGGAAGGAGAGGTTTGTGCTGGCCTTGGCCATACCCAAGAAAAGGGCCGCCTGCTCCGTTGGAGCCCCACGAATGAGGCCGACGGTGAACTTTGAGTTGGATAGACGGGGGCTTCCGTTGAAGGTGTCGGTCAGCGGCCTCAGTCCGTTGGAACTTGCGCAGCCATCCCCGAGGGGCAGGACTCCGCCCGGAAAGGGGCCCGGTAGCAAGATTCCCTCAAGGGATTCGCCACCGAGGGAATACGGTCCATATTGAGGGCTAAAGGGTGGGGGAAAACTGCCCGAGCCCCCCGGGGTGAACCATGGCTGAACCGCTTCACCGGTCTCGATGATGCCGTTGCGGTTGGTGTCGGTCATCGTCACGACGCAGTCATTACCGCCATTTTCCCAGTAGAGGTGTGCTTGACCATTGGAAGCTCCCAGGTCATGCACCTCCACGCCGCTATCGTTGTCCAGGTTCAGCGTCGGCTTACTGTCCGCCCGATTGATGTAGGTGAAGGGCTTGACGCCGGCCACGGTCGCATTCGAGATGTTTGCGAACAATTCGATTTCGCCGGCATCGACGATCTCGTTGAAGTTCTTGTCGACGACACGGTAGATCAGCCCGCTGATCTTGGTGCCTGCCGGGTTCTTGTCGCCGCGCCCGGTGGTTCCTGCCGAGTAGGTAGCCGAAAAATAGTAGGCGTCGAAGCCAGGGAAGGCGCCTCTTGGATCAACCTCGAGGAAGCTGACGTCATTCCAGAGAGGGTGGTTGCTGGCGCTTGTAGTCTTCAGATCGTACTGCGGGAATTTTCCGTTGGCATCGAAGTCGGGATGAGTTTTGAGGCCATTGATTCGCGAGGTGTTCAGCCAGACGCTGACGGTAGCCTTGCCCTGGTTGTCCTTGATGGCATAGAGGGCATACATGTCGGGGTTTTGTGCCACGCTTGCGGGGTGTCGGCCGCCGTTGTAAGCGAGAAGGGTGCCTTTCGGGGTGAAGCGCAACCGCTTCCATGTGTCACTGGTGAGCTTGACAGGTCCGGATTTTCCAGGGACTGAAAGGTTGAGTCCGGCGTGCACGAAGAGGCTTGCCTCGCCAGGGTCGCTGGCATCTCCATCGTTGTTGAGGTCGACGAGTCGGTGAATGCCCCTGGGGTTTTCATCCAGCGCCACGTAGACGATCGTTTGCTTTTTTGTTTGATCCCGCCACACAGCCAGAGAGTCTGGCGAGAACCGGCAGCTGAAGTGATGGAACATCGTGAGTTCGTTATTGTCGAGAAGGCCATTGTGGTTCTTGTCGACACCGCGAACGACGCGGCCATCACCCGAGTCTGTGAAGTAGAAGGCAACCCGGCCGTCCTCGATTGTTGTCGAGATGTCGGTCATGAAGGAGCCGTTGCTTTGCTGGCTGAAAGAGGTCTTCACGAAGGCGTGAATTTCGCCGCTAACATTGATCTGGCCGTTCCGGTCGTTGTCCTTGATTCGGGCTACGGGATAGGAGCGTTTTTTAGGGCCGCTGGGACCGCCGGAGTCGCCGAACCCTCCCAGGAGGATGTGGTCTTGGGCGGAGAGTGTGGCGCTGAGGAGGAGAGCAGAAATGATCAGTCGTTGCATGTCAGTAAAACCCTTTGCATGGGTATGTGAGGCAAAGCTTCTCGCTGGAGCGGCCAGGGCTGTTTGTCTGAGCCAGAAGGAAGGGGTGAAAATGATAATCGACCTGCCGGAGCCGTCTAGAGGAGATGGCAGCTTTGCGGGCGTGTCAGGGTGTGCTGAGGCTCTGCATCGGGGGTGAAACAACGGCGTGACCGCTGGTATGGCGCTGACCTGGGCCGGGGCCCGGCTCGTCGTTGGCTGCCGCGGCAGCCCCCCGGATCAGGCTTGCTGGGCGCAGTTCCCCGAAGGCGCGCGGGTGGCTGTTACGGGGTCGTCGCTGGCGACTTACGCCGCTCGAACTTGCCCCGCCACCAGACGCCGATATTTCTTCGAATATCGATCAGGAAGCTCTCCAGCTTTCTGGTTTCCTTGCCCCGCAAGGCGTTCCACAGGATCGAGATGATGCGCCAGGGCCGAACCAGGAAAGACGTGCCGTAGAAGCTGAGCAAAATCGAGTATTTGGCCCGGGTGACCTGCCGTGCGGTCATGTGGTCGCAGTAGTTGTTTTCGGGCAGCAGCCCCTTCTCGTTCGCGAAGATCGGAGTCAACAGGAAGTCCTCATTGAGCGAGATCCTGCCCTCCTCTATCAATTCGTGATAGAGCTGCGTATTCGGGATCGGAAAGAAAAACCCGACGGCGATATCGTCGATGCCCAACAGAGCGAGCTTCCTTACCAGTTGGCGGGTCTTTTTGAAATCTTCGGGGATGTCGTGCGGGAATCCGATCACGATGAAGGCCGTCACGTTCAGGTTGTGCTTGACCGATGATCGGACAGCATTCAGAAGCGAGTCGGTCTTCATCATCTTCTTGATCAGCTTGCGGGTTCTTTCGCTGCCGGACTCGGGAGCGAGCGCGAGCGATCGACCACCAGAGCGGTCGAGGAGGCTGGCAACCTCATCATCGATGACCTCACAGCGTGTGCCGGACGGGAATTGCCAGGTGACTTGCAAATCACGATCGAGGAGTTCGTTGCAAAAGGAAATGACCCAGTCGCGCTTCAGGATCGCGGTCAGATCCTGGAAGGGGAAGCTCACGGCGCCGTAAGAATCTTTGTAGTGCTGAATTTCATCGACCACGTCCTTGGGGTCGCGCGCGTACCAGCGAGTGGTCCACATGTTCGGCGACGAGCAATAGGTGCATTGGTAAGGGCAGCCGCGGGTCGCGAGGATCGGGACCGTGATTCCCTTCTTCACACCGGCGACATAGTTGTGGTCGTTGTAGGTGTCCATGTCGAAGAGATCCCATGCGGGCCATGCAATGTCATCCACGCCTTTGTTGCGTGGGCGCACCTGCAGGCTGCGGACAGGGGATCGGTTGGAATCGCGATAGACCACCGACGGGATGCTGGAAATGTCGACCGACCCTGGTCGGGCCCTGTTCTTTTCAATGGCGTTGAGGAGTTCCACAGCGCCCTCTTCTCCTTCGCCGAGGATGATGAAGTCCACGGGAGCCTGTTCCATCGAGTATTCAGGCAAGCCAGTGAAGTGCTCGCCTCCGCAAACGATGGTTTTCTCAGGCCAGGCGCTGTGGATCTGTTCGATGATTTCGCGCACCAAGGGCCAGGAGAAGGACCACATGTTTGTGATGCCGATGACATCAGCTTCGGGGTCGATGCGCTCGACGATCTCGTCGGTCCGAAGGCCGAGGGCAAAGAGCTGGGGTCGCTTACCAGGGGTGACTTGCTCCGGAGCTTCGGCGACAGCATCGATCACTGCCACGTCGTGTCCCGCTTCTCGGATTGCTGCTGCGATGTAAGCCAGACCCAGGGGCGCGCTTGGCCGCAACGCCGTCATCGCATGGACGTTGAGGTAAAGCGGAGGATGGATGAGCTGGACTTTCATGGGAACCGCTGTCTGGCGGCTAGCCTGCTCCGGTCAGTCGAGGACCAATCCGAAACAGGAGCTTGGCAAGTATACATCGGCTATCCAGGGGCGGCACCCTGGCATGGGACTATCCTATTTTACCGATGGCCTGGAAGGGGCCCTGCTGGCGGAATAGAGCGATATCATCGCTGCCGAGGGGGGGGTGGTAATGGCAACTCCGGTCTCATGGAGCGGTCATCCCGACTCCAGGCCGCGCTCTTCTTCCTCGGTGATCCCCTCTCCGAAGCTCTCGCCGAGGTAGACCTGGCGGACTCGTTCGTTGTCGATGATTTCTTGTGGGCTGCCTTCGGCGATGACCTTCCCCTGATCCAGGATGTAGGCGCGGTCGGAGATTCGCAGAGTTTCGATCACCGCATGATCCGTGATGAGGATCGCAATCCCTTGACCGGAGAGGTTGCGCAGTATCCTTTGAATCTCCTCGACCGTGATTGGATCGACTCCAGCGAAAGGCTCGTCAAGGAGTAACAGGGAGGGTTGGATAGCGAGTGCTCGGCTGATTTCGAGCCGCCGCCGTTCGCCGCCTGACAAGGTCTCGGCTTGACTGTCCCGCAAGTGACTGAGTTGCAACTCTTCCAGCAACTCACTTGTTCGGGAAGCCCTTTCTGCTTTCGGAACGCCACGCGCTTCGAGTACCGCCAGGATATTGTCGGCCGCCGTCATTTTGCGAAAGACCGAAGGTTCCTGTGACAGGTAGCCCATGCCCAGCCGTGCACGGCGGTACATCGGCATCTGCGTGATGTTTTGGTCGCGGAAGATTACCTCTCCCTCATCTGGCGAGATCATTCCGACGACCATCCGGAAAGAAGTTGTCTTCCCCGCCCCGTTCGGACCGAGCAGGCCAACCACCTCGCCTGCCGAAATTCCGAAGCTGACATGATCCACTACACAGCGTCGCCGGTAGGACTTGGTCAGGTTGGCAGTGTGGAGGATTTCTTGTGTCATGAGCGGTTTGCCAGCCCTATCGGATGAAGCCGAACCGATTGGGTCCGAAGGGCCAGATGGGCCAGAACCCCAGGACCGGTCGTCCGAGGATGTCTTTGCGCGGCACGAAGCGCGCGGGTTCTTCGGAGGGTTCCCATGGATGGGCGGTGGCGCCGCCAAGGGGCTTCTCCTGGAACACCATTCGCAATTCTCCGGTCTGAGGATCGGAGCCGTAGCGGGAACTGATGGCGCTGTGGAGAAGGTGGACCTCGCCAGCGTTATCGGTGAACACAACTTGATCCTTCCGGCGGAGCACGACGGGATTCTCGTCCACATCCGGTGGGTCGTCGAGAGCCCATGGCCGCTTGTTTCCTCGGATGACACGGGCTTCGGGGTGCTGTTTCTGGTCGACCATGAGGCCATCATCGAGGACGCCGGCAGCGATGACCTTCCACATACGGGCATCCGCAGAGGCGAGGGTATTGTCGCCGAGCATGAAGTAGTGACCGTCCGGAACCTCGATGGTATGTCCCTCGGGAAGGCTCGCCTTGACCCAGTGGAGGTCCCGCTCAACCCGGATACTCGAGAGTCGAACCTTCGCGACTCCTTCCACCTCCATGGCGACCGAGGACTTCCCGGGTTCGAGTTGTGTCAACATGCGAAAATCTCCCACCTCGAGTTCGGCGACCTGCTCTCCGTCGCGCCACGCGACCAGGCGGTCATCGACGTGCGCGAAGGAGATCTCCGTAGGTTCTGACTTGGTGACAGGGAAATCGAAGGGCTCAGATGCAAGCTTCTCCTTGCCGCCGAGGATGACGGTGAGGTGGCCTTTCCCCCCCTCGACTTTCAGTTCAAACCGACGGTCGGCCTTGGCAACTTGCTTGGCCGTGATCTGGACCCGAAGCATGGCAGGCGCAGTGGAGGGGGTGATCACGAAGGAAAATCGAGCATCCTGAACGCCTTCGTATTCTCGCGCGGACGTTTGCTTGATCGCCTTGGCCACGTCCGGTCCATAGCCGTCATAGATTTGGTTGCTGAGTCCGCCTTCGCCAAGATTGCCGAAGGAAACCCTCATTTTTGTCCCGCCCTTGCGTTCGCCGACGAGGTCATCGCCTTCCTGTTTCCATTTCCCCGGGAAGCCCGAGAAGTAATGGCCTACACCGAGAATGTCATCGTCATTCTTCACCGTGCGCCGCAGGGGATAGATCTCTTTCCACAGACCTCTTTGGATCTGGTCAGGCTTGCGGAGGATGGAGCTGACTTCGCCGTCCTCTGTGACCTGGTAGATATTTCCGCCAGCGATTCGAAGTCGGTCACCGGGTAAGCCGATGATCCGTTTCACGTAGTTCTGATTTCTTCGGACGGGATAGCGGAACACCGCGATGTCGAAGCGCTTTGGTTCGGTGAACGCATAGCGCATCTTATCGACGAGCAAGCGGTCGTGTACCCCGGCCGCTTTCGAGCCCATCATCGTTGGTTGCATCGAGGGGGTGGGGATCTGGTAAGCCTCGATGACCAAGGGCTTGAGGAGTACCGCTATCAGAATGGCGATCCCGATAGCTTCGAGATTGTCACGCCAGGGGCGTTTGGGTTTTGCCTTGCCCTGAGGCAAGGGGTTGTCGGTGGCGCTGTCGTTTTCCATGGGCCGGTTCGCTTCGCCTGTATCACTCAGGCTTACTTGCCATCGTCTGTCTGCAAGACGACCAGGAAGGCTTTCTGCGGGATTTCCACATTACCAACTTGCTTCATCCTCTTCTTGCCTGCCTTTTGCTTCTCGAGCAACTTGCGCTTGCGCGTGATGTCGCCGCCATAGCACTTCGCGGTCACATTCTTGGCCAGCGCTCGGATGTTCTCGCGGGCGATGATCTTGCCACCTATGGCAGCTTGCAGGGCTACCTCAAAGAGATGTCTGGGGATTTCCTTCCTCAGTTTTTGGAGGATCTTGCGGCCTCGTTGTTCCGCCTGGTCACGGTGGCAGATGAACGAGAGAGCGTCTACTTCTTGATTGCTCACGAGAAGGCTCACGCGAGCCAGGCTCGCTGCTCGATAGCCGTTCATTTCGTAGTCCATGGTCGCGTAGCCACGCGTTGCGGACTTCAGGCGGTCGTGGAAGTCGAAGATGATCTCGGCAAACGGCATATCCCAGGACAGCATGACGCGCATTGCGCCGTAATGCTCGGTTCCCACATAGAGGCCCCGGCGGTCCGTGCAGAGCTTCATGATCGCGCCGATGGAGTCCGTGGGCGCGACAATGTTGCACCGAACGATGGGCTCGAGATATTCCCTGATGAGGCCTGGATCAGGCATCTCTGAAGGAGAGTGAATCTCGACCTCTTCATCATTGTTTTGGACAATCCTGTAAGTCACGGTTGGCGCGGTCTGGACGAGGTCCATGTCCTCTTCTCGCTCAAGGCGTTGCTGAATGATTTCCATGTGCAGGAGTCCGAGAAATCCGCAGCGGAATCCGAATCCGAGAGCATCGGATGTTTCGGGTTCGAAGGAGAAGGAGGAGTCGTTCAACCTCAGTTTTTCGAGAGCCTTCCGCAGGCTGTCGAAGTCACCTGTGTTTGTTGGGTAGAACCCGCAGAAGACCATTGGCTTGGGCTCGCGGAACCCAGGAAGCGCCTCGGCGCGGAAGTCGATTTTTTCGTGCAGGATGGTGTCGCCAACAACCACGTCTTGCAGGCGTTTGATATTGGAAACCAGATAGCCAACATCTCCTGCCGAGAGCTTTTTTTCGGATGACATGCCAGGGACCAAGCGCCCGATGTCGAGAACTTCGTATGTCTTGGAGGTTCCTGGCATGAAGATCTTGTCGCCCTTGGTGACAGCGCCTTCGAAAATACGCATGTAGATCACGACGCCGCGGTAATCGTCGTAGATGGCATCGAAGATCAGGGCCTGCAACATCCCTTCAGGGTCGCCGGATGGTGGCGGGACCAGTGAAATGATGGCCTCAAGAACCTTTTCGACATTCTCCCCCGTCTTGGCGGAGACCGGCACCGCATCTTCGGCAGGGATGCAGACGGCATCTTCTATCTCGGTTGCGGTCTCGTCGGGGCGGGCGTGGGGCAAGTCCATCTTGTTGAGCACGGGCACAACAGCCAGATTCGATTGTTCGGCCAGATGGGCGTTGACGACGGTTTGAGCTTCGACTCCTTGCGAGGCATCAACCAGGAGAAGGGCTCCCTCGCATGCCTGGAGCGATTTTGTGACCTCGTAGTTGAAGTCGACGTGCCCGGGGGTGTCGATCAGGTTGAGGAGGTAAGCTTGGCCGTCTGAGGCCGTGTAGCGCATGGCGACGGTTCGGGCCTTGATCGTGATCCCCCGCTCCCGCTCCAGATCCATGGTGTCGAGAATTTGCTCCTTCATGGCGCGCTTCTCGATGGTTCCTGTCAACTCCAGCATGCGATCAGCGAGCGTGGACTTTCCATGGTCCACGTGCGCGATGATGCTGAAGTTTCGAATCAGATCTGGGACGGTCACGTCAGAGGATGGCTTTCGATGTGTGCGGTGAGACGGCGAAGAGCTTGGCCGCGATGGCTGATGGAGTCTTTTTCCTCAGGCGACAATTCCGCAAAGCTTGTTGGCGAGAGTTGGTTGGCATGTTCTTGCGACGAGAAGATGGGATCATAGCCAAATCCTCCGGAACCCTGTGCCGCCATGAGGATCGTTCCTTCGCAATACTCCTCGAAGGTGGCGATGATTTCACCATCCTTGTCGACGAGGCAGATGCAACAGACAAAGCGTGCCGAACGCTGATCGGCACTGACAGCTTCCATTTCACGCAAGAGTTTGGAGATTCGATCCTCATCGTTGGCATCAACTCCTGCATAGCGAGCGGAGTGGATGCCGGGGCGACCGCCGAGCGCGTCAACGCAAAGGCCGGAGTCATCACCGATGGCTGGCGTGCCAGTGGCGCGTGCCAGGGTGGCGGCCTTCTTCATGGCATTGCCGAAAAAGTCCGGCGCGTCTTCGATGATCTGGATTGGCTCGGCCAAATCCTTGAGGGTTCGCAATTCGTAGCCCAGCGGCGAAAGGATACGGCGAAGTTCCTCAGCCTTTTTCTTGTTAGCCGTAGCAACCCAAAGGAGAGCGTCGCCGTCACTCATTTTCTTCACAGCCCAAGCGCGGCACGTTGAACTCCGAGAACTTTTTCGCACGATGCGCGAGCCATCTCCAGCATTTGAGTGAACTGATCCTGATCGAAGAGGGATCCCTCTGCGGATGCTTGGATTTCAACGAGTTGGTTGTTGGACGTGCTGACGACGTTCATGTCTACGTCGGCCCCGTGGTCTTCACTGTAATCGAGGTCCACGGTCGGCGTGCCTGCGACGAGGCCTACAGACATGGCGGTGACCATGTTCTCCATCGGCCATTTCCGAATCCGCCGCTTTTCCTCGAGGTAGAGAAGGGCATCATAGAGTGCGACACATGACCCATTGATAGCTGTTGTTCGGGTGCCTCCATCGGCCGAGAGAACGTCGCAGTCGACCCAGATGGTCATCTCCGGGAGTTCCTTGAGATTGATAACGCTTCGAAGACTGCGCCCGATGAGGCGTTGAATTTCCTGGGAACGACCATCGATTCGGCCCTGGCGGCCATCGCGAGGTTTGCGACTGTGGGTCGAGCCCGGCAGCATGGAATACTCGGCCGTGAGCCATGCGCCGCCTTTGCCATGGAGCCATGCCGGTGCCTTATCGGTGAAAGATACCGTGCAGAGACACTTGGTCTCGCCAGCTTCTGCCAAGACCGATCCTGGTGTATTTCCTGTGAATCCGCGCGTGAACTTCAGCGGGCGAATCTCATCGTTCTTCCGGTCATAAGAGCGTTTCAATCAGAAGTCCTCTCAGAAAAAGGCGACGCAGCGTAACCCGGAGATCCTGTGAGATCCGTAGCGAGTCGACGCAAAATCTGGGTGAAGCGGCAGTTCCTCGAGCTCTTCAGATGGGCTCGCCGGTCAGCGAGGCCCGTGGCTTGGCCGGTCCAACGAGCTTCTGGAGGCAGGCGCGTAACCTCCTGATACTGAATGGCTTGAGGAGTTCTATCTGGCGATTCTGGAACTGCTTCGGAATGGTTGGCGCGCCTGATTTTTGCGCTAACACGAGGGCTTTTAGCTCTGGATTGGTGGTGAAGGCCTCTTCGACGAAATCGCTGGAGAGAGGTCGCCGGGCGCCGCTCCCCAGAATCATGAGTTCGAAACGCTCTGGAGTGGCCATGAACAGCTCCCTTGCAGCGACACCATCCGAGCAGGCGACGATATGCCTCCCCGAGTCTTTCAGTTCGCGAGCGATCACCGAGCGGACCGAAGGGTCACCTTCGAGCACCAAGACGCCGCCGAAGCCGTGTTTCTTTTGAGGCGGCAGGGGCTCCTTCTCGACCTCTTTTGGAGCCTGCCGCTCGACTGTCCGCAACGCGAAGTTCGCGGTGGTGGTAAGGCCGGGCGTGTGATCCAGGGATAGATTGATCGCCTGGGATTCGAGCAAGTTTTGTGCAGCGACATAGCCCAGGTAGGGCTTGCCGGGTGCCGCCCCGGGCGTGGTTTTTGCATTCTCATCCGCTTGGGCCTGAATTTCCATTCGGATCAACAGGTCTTTGCCATCATCGATATGCGTTGATGCCTGCAGGATGAGGGTGACAGCTTCAGCTTCCAGCGCCAGCACCGTCTCGATGAGAAACATGATTGCCGAGTAGAGGGCGTGCCTCTCCGTCATTGCGAGAGGCAGTGTGGATCCGAAGCGGAGCTGCACCCGCAAATTACTTTCCAGGTGGCTTTCCAGATCCTGCCTCAGATCCACGAGGAGACTTTGCAAGTCCGTTGGCTCCAGCGAGGGCGGCCGCGACTTGCTGAACGAGGTGATCTTTTCGGTCAGAAGCCTCAGTCGGCGAACAGATTCCCAGAGCCTTCCCGCAGACTGCTCGACATCTTCGGGTTGGCCTAACGACTCGCAGAGGTACTGGGCGTGTCCCTCGACGCCGGTTGCGATGTTGGCGAGTTCATTGCCGATCTTTTCGGAGATGGCTTCGATATGTTCTGTTTCGCCAACGATGATCGCGTGGTGGTTGCCGTGCTGATGATCGCGCCGACTCCGCCTTCTTTGAGCCCACCAATGGTAGGCGAGAACGCATACGAACATGGCGGCTGCGCCGATCAGGATGCTGGCAGGTTCAAGCAAGGCTTCGAGGTGGGGGGAAGGGGCCCCACAGGCTACTCCCTCAATGGTCGGAGCGGGCCTTTGTTTTTGCAGGTTTCCCGTGGCGTACCGACCTGATTCAAGGTTCCGCTCGTGTTTGTGCGAGGCGCCCGCGCAACATCCGAGAGGTGTCAGCGTCCGTCCGCAGTCGGGTCACCGCCCAGGCGAAATTCGTGTTCGATCCACCCCAAGCATTGTCCGCCCGGGACACTAACAGTTTCGGTCCCGACGATGAGCGTGCCGCAAGATCGGATGAGAGTTGTGGCGACGAAACTTCGATGACCGTTGCGGGCAACTTCCCAGCCGGGTGTGCCGTGATGCTTGATTCGATCTGGATTGTCGTGACCGAGGAACCTGATTCTCAAGCGATGATCTCCGTGTCTATTGTCGATCTTGATCCGGAGCCGAATGGAGTGCTCGGCCTTTCGCCCCTCGAACTCCATTTTGCAGGGATACCCCTTCGGTCCGCGACCGAGACGACCTTCGATGACCAGGAGGTCACGGAGCTTCCCCTGAACGAGAAGTTGTGGCTGGAGGAAGCCTGGATTGAATAGCCGCGGCCTTTCGCCGGCAACAGGCTCGAAGCCGTCTAACGTGCCGGCGTCAGCACGATCTTCGAAGCGGATGCAGTTCTCGGTGTGGACATCTTGTTTGCGATCGACGAGGAGGACCCCGTTCTTTCGAGAAAAGCGGATGCGAGCACCCCCAGAGGCGACGAGAAGATCGCGTTTTCGCCGCAATTCCTTGCCCTCAAATACGTCGGCGTGATCGTCGCTGATCTCGTCCGGAGCCGGAGTTTTGCAAAGGCTGATAACCTCTTCGAGAGCAACCATGACACCTCGCGCGGTGCCATCCTGGATGGTGCCTGCGAGGAGGTCCGCGCCTTGAATTTGCTCGAGCCGCAGCCGCGCTTGATCGGAACCCCGAGAATCGACTGCGACCCTCGCCTCGTGCAGCAGGAGTTTGAGGTTGATGCGAGCATCGCAGCTTCCTGGTCCTGGAGCCTGGAAGGGCCCATCACCAGCGCTGGCAAGCAGGCCGTCTCGATCAGCCAGCGTCTTCGCGAGTCTGTCCGGATGGGGGTTCAAGGTATTGCGATTTCGATGCAGTAGTGTCGGTCAGAAGACATGCTGACCACCGCATTCATCATGCCGGCTTCACGGACGGCTTCTTTGGCCTCGTCGAGTGTGAGCGCGGCACACAGGCTGGCGTGGAACATGGCCCGTTGTTCCTCCTTTGCTTCGGCGGCATAGAGGTCTACCAGACGCTGCACGTCGCTTTCTTTTTCTGGGCGGCACAGATCTCGAACCAAGAGCGCCCCATCTGGACGAAGGACCCTGTGGGCCTCGCGAAGAAGGTCGACGGGATCAGGGATGTGGTGCAGCATGCCATTCGAGATCACCCCATCGAAGATGGAGTCTGCGAAGGGAAGGGCCTTGGCGTCAGCGCGTTGTAACCGGACTTGCTCGCTGACTCCGGCGCGGCAGACCCTGTCTCGTGCAATCGCCAGCATCGACGCTGCCGCATCGATTCCGATGACACGAAGGTCAGGCGCGGTTTTAGCGAGGAGGATGGGGATGTCGCCGGGGCCTGTTCCTATATCAA
This sequence comes from uncultured candidatus Brocadiaceae bacterium, assembly GCA_964542765.1. Lineage (GTDB taxonomy): Bacteria > Planctomycetota > UBA1135 > UBA1135 > UBA2386 > CAZIVO01. The sequence continues at coordinate 48,734 of CAZIVO010000010.1, forward strand.
GGAGAAAGCCTTGCGATGTGCTGATCGTGGAAAAGCGGGATACCACCTCATGGTTAGCCTCTTCGTGATCCATGTGAGCGTAGCTTTGAGCTTCGCTCGGCGAGTCCATGTATTCTGGTTCCAGTACCCGTTGCATCTCAGCCACATGCTACCCGTGACGGCTTCTCGTGGCCCCGGCGCGTCACCGCAAAAGATCGCTGATTGTTGCTGGCGGAACTGTGGGCATGGGGAGGATCGGATGTGCGCTGTTCGAGCCTGTCCGGGGGCTCTGCAATGCCATTCGATCTTCACATATGGAGCCGTAGGCCCACCCCGCGCACGGTCTGGAGGTGTTCGGGGCTTTGGCGGTCGCGCTCGAACATTTTGCGCAGATTGAGAACGAGATTGTCCAGCGTTCGTGCGGAGGGCGGGGTGGCGGGCCCAAAGAGATGCCGGACGCACTCGGCCCGAGAGACAACTTCGTTGGGTTGGTTTGCGAGCAAGCGAAGAAGTTTGACCTCGCTGGAGGTGAGGGCGACCTCGCGACCGTCCCAGGTGACGGCGGAATGGCTGCGGAGGAGAATCTGATTGCCACCGAAGAGCAACTTTCGCTCCCCCCCCCCGGCGGTCGGGGTGCGGCGAAGAAGGGCTCCGACCCGCAGCAAGAGTTCACGCAAGACGAAGGGCTTGCCGAGATAGTCATCGGCGCCGAGTTCCAGGCCGCGCACCCGATCCTGATCATTCGCTCGCGCCGAAAGGATGAGAACCGGTGTGTGATCGCCCCGCCTCCGCATTTCCTCAAGAACTTCGAAGCCGCTTTTCAGGGGGAGCATGATATCGAGAATGACGACATTGATGTCACCGTGGTTGAGCCGCTCAAGCGCCGCAGCTCCATCTCCAAGAAGTTCGGTCTCCCACCCTTCCAGATCGAGATTGTCACAGATCATCTCACCGAGCGGGGATTCATCTTCAACCACGAGACAGAGCCTGGTCATGCCGGCCGCCGTAGTGGAAGTTCGACAGTGAAGCAGGATCCTGTCTGCGCCCCCTTGCTGGAGACGGTCACGTCCCCTCCCTGCGCGCGCGCGAGTTCTCGCGCCAGATACAGGCCAAGCCCAGCGCCACCGATGTGCTCTGTTGCGCGCGCGCGATAGAACTTCTCGAAGATCTGCTCGATGTCCTCGCTACTCAGCCCACAGCCTGTGTCGGAGACCGAAAGACGTGCAACGGATCCGTCAAGGACCAGCTCGACGGTGACCCTCCCACCTTCATCCGAATACTTGGCGGCGTTGTCGAGGAGGTTCAAGAAGATTGTTCGTATCGCCAGGGGGTCACGTTCGACCAAAGCATTTTCCATTCGGCCGATGTCGAGATGGATGCCCGCAGCTTCGAATTGTGGTTCGACATAGGCGATGGCAGCGCGAAGATCTTCGACGAGATCACCCTCGGCCGGATGCTGGGGATCCCCCTCGCTTCCCGCTACCGCCATCAGATTTGCGACATCGTGATCGAGCTTGCCGACCTCTTGAAGCATCGCGCGCAAGTAGTGGTCTCTTTTTTGTTCCGGCATTGTTCCGGCCTGCAGCGATTCGAGCCCGAGCCGTAGCGTGGTGATGGGTGTTTTGAGGGCGTGGGCGGCGCCTGCCAGGAACTGCTCCTGGAGTCGGCGAGTTCGTGCCTCGCGTTGTGAAGCTCGCCAGTAGAGGAGGGCACCGCCCAGCACCAGCAAGACGAAAACCATCCCTTCGGTGATGAACATCCAGCGCCGTCCAGCAGCCTCGTCGCTCGAACCCAGCGTCGCCGTGGCCCCCTCGGTATTTCCTTCGGCGAGATCGAGCAGGGCGCTTTCCAGCTTGCCGGTGGCATCGATCTGGTAATAGGTCCACCAGGCGACCTGCGCCAGGCAGGTCGCCACGACGACGAAGAACAAGATGGAGGTCGCGGGCAGTTTCACGGCAGGAAACAGCCTATCTCGATCGGAGGCCGACCGCGACCTTGTGGTCGGCACATGGGCCAAGGCGGCCGTCAACTTTCTCCGGAGCGCGTGGATGGCCCAGGAGGATCAGGCGAAGCCGATCGGAAGATCACCGTGAAGAGAATGTAGGAACAGCGGATGCTCGTGGCTCAGAATGTGACCTGGAAGCGCACTCCCAGCCCTTCTTGCGTGCCGACATCTTCGAGTTCAGTGCTGTCCAGGTTGAACATGACCCGAACGTTGGAGTTGAGATACCAGTTGACGCCCAGGGTGTTGCTCGAGATTTCACCACCGCCACCATCGGACAGATCGATCGCGCTATGGCGCGCGACCAGTTCCCAGGCTCCGGAACCGCTGTCGCTGCCATACGCCGCGCTCGGTTTGATGCTTTCGAACACGCCGTCGGAAGTCTTGTAGCCGCGAGATTCTCCGGTCAGGGTGTAGGCGAACTGCAAGTAGTAAGCATCGAAGCTCGAATCGGCGGCATCATCCACGGAAGACTGCGTGTATTCGCCCTGGACCGAGAGGGCGCCGCTCAGATAGGCGGCTTCGAGGCCTAACAGCGTGACTTCGTCGGCATCGAGCTCCACAGCGAATTTGCTGAGGTTCGGCGCCAGATGCATGCTGCGGTTGTCCTTGTAGGAAACCTTGTCATCGTTGGGGCTGCGCAGGCTGGCCGCCATACCCAGATGCACCAGATGGGCTCCGCCGTCTTCGTAGATTGGCGTGCCGGTCACGCGTGCGGTGACATTGTATTCACCATCGCCCTTGCTGTTACCGTAGCTATCAGTGTCGCGGAAGATGCCGGCAGCATAGGTCATGCTCTTTGTGTCACTGGCCCCCTTGTACATGAAGCCGGTGTTACGCACGGGGCTGAGACTGTTGCGCAGCGATCGTTCCATGAAGCTGATGTTGTTGGAACTGGTCTGTTCCTCGAGGCCGATGGGCTCCTTGAAGTGGCCTACCCGGAACTTGCCATTGCCGGGCAGTCCCTTGAGGCCAAGGTAGACGTCCTTGAAGTCGGCGTCGCCGCCACCGAAGTCATACTGAACCTTGAATTCGAGGTTGTCACCGATCGTTCCCTTGACGTTGAGGCGTGCGCGGCGGAACTCGTTGCCGTCGTCGAAGGAGTGTCCGGCGGTCTTCAGGTCGTCGTCGCCCGAGAGGGCGGACCAATCGTTGTGGATTCGCCCGCCGACCTTGAA
>CAZIVO010000011.1:0-31851 GCA_964542765.1 uncultured candidatus Brocadiaceae bacterium
CGGCAAACGGCAATCCTGACGAGGCCCAGTATGCAACCAGCGCAAGGACGAGACCGAAGAGTAGCCGTAGGAGCTTGACCTCGTTCTCCGGGCGCGCGTGGTCCATCTTCACTTGCAGGTTTCGCCCACCCAATCCATGTAGGCAGCCAACCCCGAAGCCGCCGAAAACTCCAACACCTCGGGGACGCTGTAGCTATGCAACTCGACGATACGCCGGCGCAACTCGGGAGCGAGATCGCTGCGCGTTTTCATGAGGAGAAGCACCTCTCGGCTCTCTTCAATCGCCCCTTCCCAACGGTACCGGGAAGTCACAGGACCCATCATATTGACACAGGCGATCAGTTGCTCGGCCAGGAGTTTGTCCACGAGATCACTGGCCTCTCCCTCCGGGGCCGTACACACGATCAGGGTCACATCGGTCATCCCCGCCTCCCCAGAAAGCGCAATGCTACGGATGACGCACCGGCCATAACCCTCAATTCGCACGCTCCGCCAGCGACGAGCGAACGGCCTCTTCAACCTGATGCTGAGACTCTTCCATCGAAACCGAGAGACTCGCCCCCGCGGCCTTCTTGTGCCCACCGCCATCGAACTGCCGCGCGATAGCCTCGACGTCAACGTCCCCCTTCGCCCGCAACGAGATCTTCACACGGTCGGCTTCGAGTTCCTTGAGCAAGCACACGACTTCAACACCCTCAACCGAGCGCATCATCTCGAGCAGGATATCGGTGTCCACTCCGATTCGACTGGCATGATCCACCTCCGCTCGCCCGAGACCCAAGTATGCGTAATTGCCGTCGATCGCATACCGGGCCAAGGCCAGAGCCTGCGATACCCATGCAAGAGATTCCGGATCGTTGCGCCGGAACAGGGTGTCATACATGCGCGACGGTTCAACGCCGGCATTCACCAACTCTCCCGCAATCGACATCACCTCTACATCGGTATTCGAATACCTAAACCACCCGGTGTCCGACACCAGCGACAGAAAGATCCCTTGTGCCGCCACTCGAGAAACAGGGACCGAGAGCTCCTTGAACATCCGGTAGATCAAGGTTCCTGTGGATGCGGCAGTCGCATCCACGTAACTGATCTCGCCATCCCCATCCTCGCTACCGACATGGTGATCGATCACCGCAATGATCGCGCCTGTCTCCCGCAACTTCTCGCCGAGCCGAGCCGTTCGACGAAGTGTCGCGCAATCGAGCAAGACGACCACGTCCACGACAGGGATCTCCATCCCTTCGGAGAAAGCCTGGAATGACGTGTCGCGTTCCAGGAAATCGAAACTCGGATTGAGCGGGTCGGGGTTGAGGATGACAACATCCTTGCCGAGATCTCCGAGCAGGCTGGAAAGCGCCACCTGAGCTCCGACACAATCACCATCGGGGTGTTCGTGCCCGGTGAGGAGAAAGCTCTGCTTGGAGCGGATCAGGTCTAGAAGAGGTCTTGGCAAATCGGTTCGGCTCAAGGGCCGTGATCAATGCTACGGTCAGCGGTGATCACGCTCAATGGACTCGGTAGACGCGAGGGAAAGGAACTGCGAGAGCAGCGCCCCACCCGAAACCTGATCATCGGCGCGCCCGGTCATAAATCCACTCGTTTGCCGCCCAGCATCACCGACCGCAGCAACAGCTCTCCCATCGTGAAGGCATCGACAGCCGTTGGCATATCTCGATATCCCGCGGTATCCGCACACACCACATCCGCACGCCCACCTCGAGCAAGGACTCCCAGCGACGGCCGTGCGAGGGCGCGGCCACCGGCGGCGGTAGCCATCGCGAGGACGGTCTCGGGCGACAGATCTGGCCAGAGCTGGCGAGCTCGGCGCATCTCCACGAGCATGGACAGGCGTGTGTTGCTGGCGAGAGAATCCGTTCCCAGAGCCACCGAGATCCCAAGATCCAACCACTCACGCAAGGGGGGCGCTGCACGACGAAAGTGGCGAATCGTGCCGGGGCAAACGACGATAGCAGCCCGATGGCGATGCAACAGTTCCGCCTCGCCCTCCTCCAGATGCTGCGCATGCACCACCGCACAAGACGAGTCGAGGACCCCCAGGCGGTCCAGCCAACGCACAGCACCCAGCCGCGCCGGCTTGAAACCCGGCGGTATCCGGCCCAACTCCTCGAGCAGATCGCGGAACGGTCCACGCCCGGTGTGCAGGAACTGCATCTCCTCTTCCGTCTCCGCGGCATGCACCATCAAAGGCAGTCCGGAGCGGGCAGCTGCCCGAAACAGCGCCGGCGATACCGAGTAAGGGGCGTGGGGAGACCAGCCGGCAGGACAGGGGCGGCTCCCTTGCACGCCGCGACTGATGAGTTCTCGGCGGGCGGCCTGCGGCCCGAGATCGTGACCGAGCAGTTCCTGATAACAACGCCCGGCGAGACCTGTGGAGCGCAACTCCGCAGAACTCAAACCCGTGGAGTCAATCTCGCCCACCGCTGTCGTCCCGCTTCGAACCAGTGATCGTATGGACCGCTGTGCGCGGCGGGCGAGATCTTGTCGGCTGGTCTCTCGAGCAGCCGACATCACCGCTCGAACCCAGGGCAAGAAGCGCCGCTCGACATGTCCGAGTCGACCCAACTGAAGGTGCGCGTGGGCATTGACAAGCCCGGGGAAGACCGCACAGTCAAGGACGCGAGCACGCCTCACCAGCCGCCTGATCGAGACGATGCGTCCATGCGCGATGACGATCTCACCGGGCGCATGGACCCGCCCCGGTCCCGCCCAAATGAAGCGCGCTCGAATGGTGGTGATGTCAGAACTTGCGGCCACGGTCAAAGGAGAGCCCATGACGCCAGCGAAGGCAACGGTGGTACATGCCAGAGGCCGCCTCACCCCGAACGGGAAAAGAAACGGCCTCAGCAGATCTGACAGGGCGCGGGCGAACTCAGCCCTTGAAGTAGACCGTCAGCTTGTTGACCTCGATGTTCGTCGCCATGTTCCGGTCGAAGATCAGCATGAACCGGAAGCCGGTAGCCGCATCCTGATTCAGCTTCTTCCCTGGCCCCGTCCCACCAACGACCCTCCGCCAGCCCTTGATCGAGGAGCTATCGGGACGCCCGTTAGAATCGACCTTCGCACCCTGAACCCAAAAGCGTACGGCCTGGCCGACATCGGCGAGGATGCCCTTGGTGGGATCGTCGCTGAACACCACCTTCTTGTTGTCGATGGTGGCCTCGAGTTCGTAGCGCATGAATTTAGGAGGGAAGACCTGCCGCGTCGGGTACCAGCGAGACTGACTCCCGACCAGCTTGTCCGAATCCTTGAGTAGACCGACGTTGTCCTTGCCGGCGGGCGGCTTTGTATTACCCAGAAGAGCAGCGCTCGGGTCCTTCGGAACTTCCATGCGAATGAAGCCAGGAGCACCAGTGCCACCGACCACATGAACCTGGAAAACCGACGTGTCATTGGTGAAGCCACCGACACCACCACTCACATTGATCATGCCGCCCATGGTCGCAGAGCCACCAACCTGAAGCACAACGGACCCGCCGGATCCGCCACCACTGGGCGCAGGAGGAGGCGCGGCAGCGGAAGACCCGCTGCCACCCAGGCATTCAACCAAAGAGTTACTGCTCGACTTGAGGTTACTGCCGATGCGAAAACCGATCGCACCACCACCACCACAGCCACCAGCTCCCGATCGCCAATCTGCCTTGATGCTGCCCTTGGCGGTAAAGAAGGGATGAGAACCGCCACCACCGCCACCAGAGCCGCCGACCAAGAAATGATCGAGACCGGTAAAGCCCTTGGGAAAGGTCGAGGGAATGGGGAAGAGCCCAAAGAACTTCCCTCCCGGAGAATTGGGACCGTGTGGACAGTTGTTGGTAGTGACAACGACCCTACCCTCGCCGCCGGGACCCCAGCTACCGCCACCACCGCCACCAGCAGCAACCTGAGCACTGAAGAACGCTGACAAGCCACAATAGGTCACATCGATGAGTCGGCCGCCGATGGGATACTGCTTCGATCCTCGGCCTCCCGTGCCAGCACTATTGCCCTTATGGCCAGGGAGCAGCCTGACGTCATCTCCATTCTGGCCGTCAAACCTGGACTTATTACCGCTGCCATCGCCGGCGTCGCCACCCCTACCACCCGTGCCGCCGCCAGCTCCTCCCCACGCTCCCCACTGACCCGTGACGGAGCGTGCATTGTGAGGGCCTTGGCTACCACCATTCGAGCGGAGCGTGCCATCGAGCACAGCTTCGCCACGCACGAAGATCCGAATGGGCTTTGAGCCACTGACGAGCATCGTTGTGCCCTTCGGCAAGGTGAAGGAGCTGAATCGGAACACACCATCTTTGACCATCTCGTCCTGACCGCTGACCGTGTTCTTCTTCGAAATCACCTGACCATCGGTGATCCACTCGAACACGTTGCCACCGAGACTCTTGCCATCGGTCACATCAAACTCACCATGATATCCATTGCCACCGAGGGCGCCGGGCAAGGCCTTGCCGCCACCCCACGATCCCGACGAAAGAGCCTTGTCCATCTGCTGGTCATTGCCGAAGGACTCAATGACCGTCTGCTCGGTCTGCGTAGAAGCCTTCGTCGTGAACTTGTAGATACCTGGCAACGCCTCTTTCCCTGAAAGATCACGAACGCGGCTAGTGATCTCAATCTCCACGCAGACTTCACTGGGCAGCTGGATCGAAGGCTTCATGACCACCTGGGTAACGGGAATCAACACCGTTCCCTGCGACGTTTTCTTCTCGACCATCTTGGTGGCAGTTCGCGGAATACCCTCAAGAACGAGTGGTGTCGAATTGGGATCGCACTCAACATTACACCCACTCCTTGAAGAAGGGCGGGATGTGCGAATCCGATAGAGCAAAGGACTCGTCGCAGAGGTCGCTCCCTGGAACGGCCCGATATCAATTAGCTCGGAAAATTCCACCACGATGATCGCGCCTTGGCCGACGTTGCAATCCTCTTTCGGGATGACGCTGGTCACTCTGGGAGGCTGCGCATCGAGATCGATGATCTTTTTCGTCACGTTCAGTTCACAGGTAATCGTCGAGCCCAATGGATCACCGGATGTCGACCTCAGCGTGAGGCGGTTTTCAGGCCCTCCGGGGAGGGTCAGAATGTACGTCTCGCCGGCCTTGAAACCAAAAGACGTGGCCCCGCCTGAAACTTTCACCGACGGTTCGAAGGAAATTTTGTTACCGCTACAAACGATCTTGCCGACAGGCGGTCGGCCGCTACGAGTCCTGATCGAAACGGTTGCAGCATTGCAACTGCTCGGATCCACTTCCTGGCTGAAGACCAACTCAAGAGGCGAATTCGGCGCAATCTCGGTGATCACGCAACCCGACTTAGAACACCCGAGATTGCAAGAAGCCAGGCAGAATCCCGCGCCCTTGTCACACGAAACGTTCAACTCTGAAGAAGAGGATCCACCCGTGCAACCTTGAAAAGCGGCAGCAACAGATACAAGTGCAACAGAAATCAGGAAGCGCAGTCGCATGAGAGCCTCAAGCAATCGGTAGAAAATTCTTGGAAATATGGTCGGTGGAATGCCTGCCTATCCATCACGTCGAAAAGATGAACGTGATGGACTTGACAACGATGGGAGAACTGATGTTTCGATGGAACAAGAGTAGGAAACGGAAGCCGGTCTTGCCGTCATCCGCGAGGCTCAGTTTGCCCTTGCCGAACGGCCCAACAAACTGGCGCCAGCCGCGGATCGAATGCTTGTCTACCTCGCCAGAGGCATCGACATTCGCAGCCTGGGCGAACAATTGAACAGCTTGATTCTCATCCGCCAGGATGCCCTTGGCGGGATCGTCACTGTAGACGATCTTCTTGCCTTTAACGGTTGCCTGGATCTCGTAGCGAACGAAGTCCGGCGGAAAGACCTGCTTGGTGGAATACCACTTGGACCGAGCGCCGACGACGACGTCCGTTTCCGTCAAGGGCGCTACATTTTTCGATGTCGCTGAAGGATGGGTCTGACCAAACAGATTAGGGCTAGGATTCCCGGGAACCTCCAGGCGAAGGTAACCCGGTGAAGAACTGCCGCCGATGCTCTCCATCGCAATGAAGCCACCCTCGGTCTTACCTGCTAATCCGCTCCTGACATCGACGACACCCGCCATGCTGGCCGAGCCGCCAACCTGAAACACCAGCGCACCACCAGCTCCAGCACCCCCCGGAGCGGGATACGATTCTGAAGCACCATGGGTGCCGGTGCCCCCGCCCCTCGCTTCGACCCGCGCCGAGCCCGCCATCAACATGTCACGGCCAACACGAATACCCAGCGCGCCGCCACCACCGCCACCACCGGCGCCGCTCCGCCACAGGACGGCACTCGGAGTCGCGAGGAAAGGGTGACTTGAGCCTCCAGCACCAGCAGCACCGCCGATCAGAAAGTGATCGAATACACGACGCCCACTCGGCAAGGGAAAGAGATCCAACTTCTTACCGCCGAACGAAGGTGGGCCACCTTGAGTAGGATCGTTGTTGAAGAGTATCGTCACCTTCCCCGGAGTACCGGCTTGCGTGTAACCAGCGCCGCCACCGCCGGCTCCCATCTGCGCCGAGAAGATGTTGTTCCACTTGTAGTTGATATCGAAGTTCTGCCCCGACGAAGGGAACTGGGGCGCGCCCTTACCGCCGGTGCCAATCTCGTCGCCGGCATAAGCGTGACCAGCTGGCAACCGGGCATCGCCGCCATCCGAACCATTGAACTTGGGTTGATGGCCCTTGCCATCACCCTGCTCCGCACCTTTACCCCCGGTAGCGCCGCCACAACCTCCAACCCCCCCGGGCTGACCGAAAAAATTGGTGCCCATATGAGGCGCGGTGGAAACGCCGTTGACAAAGATCTTTCCTTCCAACGACATGCTGCCGCGCACGTAGATCTGCGGCACCTTGCTTCCCACGAAATAGAGTTCCGCGGTCCGGGGAAGGGAAAAGGATGAAAAGCGGAACACGCCATCAGTGATGCGCACATCCTTGCCGCTGAGTGTATGAGTCTTCGGAATCAGGATGTTGTCCGTGTTCCATTCGTACACTTCATCCTTGATCTTCCTTCCCAGCCTTAGATCAAACTCTCCATGGAGACCATCCCAACCCAGAATACCGGGTGTTGCCTCGCCGTTGCCCCAAACGCCGGACGAGAAATCAGCATCCATATTCTCGTCATTGTCGAACGCCTCAACGATCTGGCGTTCAACCTTCTGGGATGGCTCGGTAATGAACTGGAAGAGCTGGCCTTGGCCTGGGTTTCGCGCAAGGTCTAAAATCCCCTTTGTCACCTGAACCTCGACGCAAATCTCACCGGGAAATTCAAGAAGGGGTTTGAACACCGCCACCGTTACCTGTCGAGCAGTGTCGTTCGTAGCCCTCCAAGAGCCATCCATCTTGATCGTTGGAGCTCGGGGGTTGCACTCGACGCCGCCACCCGTCTTGGGACGAACCTTGCGCAGGCGAACATCAATCAGGTTGTGCTTCTTGGAAGAGATCTGCGCGGAATTGACCAGCTCACTGAACTCGATCACGATGAGGCTATCGCGCTTCACGTTCGATATGGCCGCCGGGACGATAAGTTTCGCTTCCGGAGGTCGCCGATCGAGATCGACCACACCGCGCGTAACATGCAACTTGCATTCCACGGTCTTCACCAATGGATCTCCGGAAGTGGATCTCAAAGCATTGATGTTGTCTGGCCCCGAAGACAACCTCAAGATGTAGGTTTCATTGGCCTTGAAACCAAAGAAACTCGCGCCGCCAACAAGGCGCACCTCCGGCAAAAACATCACGGTCGAACCCTGGACCACGAACGATCCAACAGGCTCGTGGCCCATCGCCGTCTTGAGGGAGATAGACGAAAGATTGACGGGAGATGGGTCTACATCCTGACTGAAGGTCAAGATGATCGGCTGGTTTTGCGCAATGTCGGTTATGCTGCAGCCGATTTGACTGCATCCGAGATTACAACTCGTGAGGCAGAAGGACTCGCTTCCCGGCACGCCGCAATCGGGCTGAGCCCTCTTGTCCGCTGAGACACTACCGCCCGAACATGCCCCGAAGGGAATGCCCAAAGCGAGGACGACGAGTAGTTTCAACAAGCTACGATGCATGTCGCTGTTACAATCCCGCAAGAAAGAAGACGAATGAAGGATGTCCGGAGGGGGCGGACACAGGGATACCCTCCCATCCTAACCGGAATAGACACAGGCAGATATGAGGTTCCTATCGTCCTACGGACCTGCGAAACCTCACAAGTTTATTCCAACATCCATGCCGTCCGGCGAAGCTTCTTGTTCATCGGACGATCAATCACAAAATAACAGATCTAGATTTTCCGTAACTGCCATGACAGCGAGGTTTACGACATGGTCACCCGAGCGGCATTCAAAAGAAGTTAGGCGGATTTATCCCTGATACGTGCGAAATCCATCGCCGCGATGTTCGAGACCGAACGACCTGTGACCCGGGGTGGCCCGCCAAATATCTTGTCCGAGAATGAGTAACATGCACACAGAGAGTCCCCGCCCCGGAATCCCTTGGGGTTCCATGATCGGAACGGTAGCCGTCCTCGCGACGATGACCGGCGGCGGTCTATGGGTTCACAACAGCCTCGGCAATCGGCTCGACCACATCAGCGCGAGAATTGGGAAGGTCGAGCAGGCCGTGCAACTCTACCGATTCGAACAATCCGTCGAGCAAGGTCTGGGCATGACTGCCCTGGTCGAACAAATCCGTCACTGGGCACCCCTCCTTGGATCTGCGAGTACCCCGGTCATCGCAATCCCGAAAATCAAGCAGCGGCTCGACGATGTCTATTCCGCCATGCTGACCATCGATCAGAAAGAGGCCATGGAACGACTGATACGAGAATTCGAGTCCTGCGAACCCGGTGCAGAGGATGAGATCGCATTATGGATGCTACGAGGTATGACCCGCATCGATGCCCCTCGTAGTTCGGACTTCATCGGCCGCGTGATCGAAGGCTTCGACTTCCGTGTTTCCTCACGTCTCCGCCTCATGGCGACCGACGTCTTGCTCCTGGTCGACGCCGACCATGCCGGCGAACGACTCCATCGAGTCCTCGAGCGAGAATCGCACCGCGGCCTCAGTCTGGATCGCGTCCCGCCTGACCTCCGCTCCAGGATCACAAACGGTGCTGGCCAAATCCCCTCTTATCCAGGCTTCTTCAACTTCGTGAGCCGCTACGTGATGACCGGCCACAAGGATATCGAAGCGACTCTCATGATGATCCTCGGACGCAAGGAGCACGACATCACAACGGTCCAAGCCTGCGTCAAGGAACTCGGGGAGATGAAATCAAATCTTGCACTTGAACAGATCCAGAAACTGTTTGAGGCCCCACCGAACCAGTCGGATAACCCGATCTTCAGGAATCACTGCTTGGACGCTATTTCCAAGATCTTCGGTCCCGGCAACAAGGCCTGCTCCTACTTCCAGAACGCGCTCCGCCGCGAACAATCAGGCCTCGTCCAGAACAAGCTCAAAGGCCTCATCAAGACGCACTGCCAATGATCTTCGACACCCATTGCCACCTGGGCTATCACTGGGAGGACGGGGCCGATGATGATGCGCAGGCCGCATACGAACGAGCCGTCGAAGCCGGCGTCTGTGAAATTCTCAATGTCGGGATCAACCTGGAAACGAGCCGTCGTGCCCGCCAGTGGGCCCGAAAGCTCGATGGAGTCCTCTACTCCGCCGGACTCCACCCAAACGACGCTGGAGAATTCGATAGCGAATGGGACGCCATCGCCGCCATCGCGGGTGAGGAGGACTGCAGCGCCGTCGGCGAAACAGGGCTCGACTTCTACCGGGACTGGACCACGCCTCAGCAACAGATCCTCTCGTTCGAAAAACACCTGGAACTCTCTCTGGAACTCGATCGCCCCGTCATCGTGCATTGCCGAGACGCCTTTGATCAGGTTTTCGAGGTGATCGCCAAACACCCGGGCACGCGCGGTGTCATACACTGCTTCTCGGGCAATCTAGAAGACGCTCGCGCCGCTCTGGAACTCGGGTTCCATGTTTCCTTCGCCGGCCCCCTCACCTACAAGAAGTCAGAGGCTCTACGAGAAACTGCTGCATTCGTACCGGCAGACCGCATTCTGATCGAAACCGACGCTCCGTTCCTTCCCCCACAACCGTGGCGAGGCCAACGAAACGAACCCGCCTATATCCGCGCCACGCTTGAGACCTTGGCGCAAGTGCGCGACACGAATCTGGACGAGATGGCCAGGATCACGCGAGAAAACGCCCGCATGCTATTCAACGCATGACCCACGTGGTCGCCTCCGAAAATCGAACAGCGAACCCCGGGACACCCAGACATCGTTTTTATCCGAGCTTTCCAGGACCCTGTTCACTCACAGCGAATTGCACGGTTCGTACCTAAAACAGTCCGTGAGATGGTCGTTGACCATGCCGACCGCTTGCATGAATGCGTAGCACACTGTCGGTCCGGTCCACTTGAATCCAAGTGTCTTGAGTTCCCTTGCCATCGCCTCCGACTCAGATGAACGGGTAGGGAGTTTATCCACCGATATCCAAGCATTGCGAATCGTCTTGCCACCAACATACGACCACAACAGCTCGGAGAATGATTGCCCTCGCTCTGCGATCTGCACGAAGCAACGGGCATTGTTCACCGCTGCCTCGATCTTCGCCCGGTTGCGAATGATGCGGGCATCTTTCACCACCATATCAACACGCTCGGGCTTCCATCCTGCCAAGCGAACAGGATCGAGTTCATCCATCGCATCGAGAATTGCATCCGACTTGCGAAGCACGACCAGCCAGGAGAGGCCCGACTGGAACGTATCCAGCGTCAGCTTGACGAACAAAGCAACATCATCCCGAACCGGCACGCCCCATTCCTGGTCGTGGTAAGCCACGTATTGAGGGTCATCACCACACCACGGACATCGTCGCTGCATGCTCGGCACTCGAACCACTATCGCGTAGCCTTGACCGTGCCGCTCATACCTCCTGGAAAAAAGAACCTGCACAGCCACCGCCTCCGGATGGTGGCAACTGGCTGGCGAATCCGGTTGACGGCAGGCACAATGCACGCAAATTGGCACATCGAGACAACTCGAACAGAGGAACAATGAATCACACTCCAAGCAAGGTCGCTCTCATGCTGCTCGGCACATTCCTCTCGACCTCCAACGTGACCGCGCAAGTGCGTCGCCCGGTCAAAACCCAAGTCGAACTCAAACAAAGTTACGCCGAGAAAATCGAGGAGTCTTGGTTCTTGGATGCCGATTGGATCGACGACTACGATCTCGCCCGTCAGCGCGCGGCCGAGGAAAAGAAGTTCATTTTTGCCTACTTCACCCGCACCTACGCCCCTTGAGGACCCTGCACCAGTGTGGAGAACGGTGCGTTCTCCAACATCGAACGAATGCGCGCTCTCGGCGAGAGAGTAGTCCTCTTTGCATCCATCGCGACCCGCATCACCGACCGAAAGCATGACGACCTCCTGCGCCAGATAAATGGCCGTGGCTACCCGACGCTGACGGTGATGAATGCGAAAGGAGAAGTCCTCACCCGCGACATCGATCGCAACATCGCCGGTGTCGAGAAGGCGGTGCAGGCTGTGATTGCCCACGCCAGGCTGACGAAACGCATCGACGCCGGGGTGAAGGGTCTGGATGTAGAGATGCTGATGGTGGAACTTCGTCTCCGTCGCTTGTCCGTGAAGCAGGCCAGGTGGGACTTCCAGAGGTGCATGAGTCGCCTTGGTGAAGCGTCTCGGACCGAAGCCGACAGCCTGATTCTGGCTCTCGAGATCGAGGAGTGGCGCGCCCAACTTGGCAAGGACAAGGGCGCTGCCCTGAACAAGGGTTGTTACGAGGCCTTCAAGGCCGGTCGTCGACCGATTCTGGGATCGCGTGCCGACGTATACCTGTTCTACCGCCCGGTCCTGGCCGGCGCGGGCCATGCAGAGGACCTACCGACGTTCGAAAAGGCCTTTAGCATCCATGCGCCCCGGCTGCAAAAGACGATCGATGCGGCAAAGGCCAAAGGCAACGCCAGCTACGCTCAGCGGCAACTGGACGCTCTCTCGGATGTGCTGACCAGACTCCGCAAAACGCGGTAATCGAACATCGCCATTAACATGCAACTGACCCGAACCCACCCCACGGACACCCAAGGAGGGGGTCGGCGGTAAGTTCGGGCCAGTGCAGGATGCCCGATGAGGCGTCGAGCCATTGCCCGAACGCCCCACAGCATCGGTAACGATCAGTTGACGACGGTCCAGGTCTCGCCATCTTGACCGGCAGCATTGGTAGCGATCTTGCTGCTCATGGTCGGGCTGCCAACTGTTCCCAGGAACGCAGCCATGGGAACCGGCATGGTCGTGGTCCCATCGTAATTCATGATCGTGTTACGCGCCTTGAGCACGTCACCGGACTGATTGACGAAGAACGCAGAGTTGCCGGTATTGCCACGGGAAGCCGGCCATGCATAGCACATCCACAGGACTTCAGCATTGGCAGCGCCGACGCTCACGCCGGAGGCTCCACCCGTAGCGGCTTCGGCCAAGCCATCTGCCGCAGCATCAGGGAGATACATTTGGAACCAGTAACCCGAACGCAGTACTCGCGCTGCGGTGACATTCGAAAAGGCTCCCGAAAGGACCGCGGGACTGATCAGATCAGTTCCAACGCCTCCGGCCTCATCGTTACGAACGGCGACAGCACCCGACAATTCGCCGAAGTAGCCATATTCACCAGCACCATTGTTATTCGCATCGATGGCGCCAGAAGCCTGGCACTGTGCCTGCGACGACGAAATGTTCTTCAATGTTGCGATGGCAGCTGACTCATTGGCGTTCAACCGCGCGCTCAGAAGATTAGGAATCGCGATAGATGCGATGATAGCGATGATCGCAACAACGATCATCAGCTCGATCAGTGTAAAGCCTTGCTCACGTGTCTTCATAATATTGTTCTCTCTCCCAATTACTTACGCTTAGAAATGATTGACCGAAAATCGGCACTGCTCGAATCTGAGCTGGAGGAATTCAGCGCTTGGGAGGCGCTGCAGACGCTCTTGAACTCACGACGGTGATGAAGCGTTCCTCCCTTGACACTGGCTCCCAGAGCTCTGCATCCCTCCTCAGGAGAGCGCGGATCTTCTGGCTGCCAGCGCCACGAACGGCGCGTTCCAGCATCGCTAGTCCCATATCGAAATCTCCGCCGCATACCTTGAGCCTGCCGATGTAGTAACTTGCCATTTCCGCCTGGGTGGCCGCCCGCAGGTAGGTCCGTTCGGCGCCTACGAGGTCCCCCCACTCTTCGAGCAACTGGCCCGTAACCACCAATGACATGGGCTCAACAGGATCTAGAGAGACGACCCGCTGAGCGGTTTCAAGCGCCTCCTGAGGCCTCCCGAGGGAGTATTGGACCCGCGCCCGCTCCAGCAGGACTTTCGCACGATTCTTCGGCAAGAACGCATCCTCGTGGAGGCAATCCAGAGACTCCTTCAGCCACCCTCCTCGACGGAGGCTCAGGGCCTGGTTCATGGCCAAAGTATCTCTGATCTCGGGAGTCACCCCTTCCAGTCTCAGCGCTCGCCCATAGAGCTCGGCTGATCTCAAATATTCGCGCTCGAGAAGTTCGAGATAGGCTCGGAATTCAACAGCTGGAAGGCAATCGGGCTGCACTCGATCCACCTCATCGAGATGGTGACGAACATCGGCCAAGATCTTCTTGCGGGCATCGGTTGCCGCCCGATTGCCTTGGTTCGGCGTGAACACGCCAACGAGACGAAGCTGCACATCAACGGCACTCAGACGAGTGAGAACATCTGCATCGGCACGATAGAAGAAACCGCCGTAACACAAACATCCGGCAACCGCTGCGGCCATCCCGTAAGCCAGGATTCTCCTGCCAGTATTGTTCATCCGTCCTCCGAGACTGATACGAGATCAGCCTCCCGATATTTTCTCTTGGAGCTTGAAGATGGGGAGGAACACGGCGAGTACGATGCCTCCGACAACAATTCCCATGACCGCGATCAAGATCGGTTCGATCAGCGACGTGAGACCCTTCACTTCAGCCTCTACCTGCTGGTCATAGAAATCTGCGATCTTCTCCAGCAATGAGTCCAGTGCGCCGGCACGTTCTCCGACGGCCATCATTCGAGTAACCATCGGCGGAAAGACCGCATTCTGCGAAAACGGTTCCGATAGCGTCTCGCCTTGGCGAACACTGTCTTGAGCTTTATCGACAATCTCCGAGATCACAAGGTTGCCGGCCGTCGCCGAAACAATCTCCATGGCGGCAAGGATCGGCACTCCGCTCTTCACCAGTGTCGAGAAAGTCCGTGCGAACCTCGACAACGCAACCTTCTTGAACAGCGGGCCGAAGACCGGAACCCGAAGCAAGATCGCATCCCAGATACGGGCGCCCCGGCGACTCCTCTTCCAGCTGACGAAGGCGATGATCATGCCGACGAGACCACCGAAGAGCAGATACCACTGACTCTTCATCGTCTCGGCGACACCCATGACCCCGGTCGTCAAGGCCGGGAGGGGAACATCCAGGCTCTCAAAGACGGGCTTGAAGGTCGGAACAACACCGATCATCAAGAAACCCGCGATACCGAATACCAAGAACAGCGAGATGACGGGATATGTCATCGCCGACTTGATCTCCTGGCGAAGCCTCTCCGATGATTCGAGGTAATCCGCCAGACGCTGGAGAATGGTATCGATCTGTCCAGAGACCTCACCAGCGCGAATCATGCTCACGTAAATGTTGGAGAACACCTTGGAGTGAGGCTCCAGGGCCTGCGAAAGATCCGCACCAGAACGAATGCCTTCGACCACCGAGTCGAGACAGAACGAAAACCCTGGCGACTCGGCCTGCTCTTGCAGGATCTCGAGAGCTTCAAGAAGTGTGATTCCCGCCGACAACATCGTCGAGAGTTGGCGGGTAAAGACCTCGAGTTCTCCCTTCTTGACCGATGACTTCTTGGCCTTCTTCTTCTGCCCTCGCTTGCCACTGAAGAAACCAGAAGAGACGCTGGCCTTCTTGATCTGAATCGGAACCAGATCTCGGCGGCGAAGATCCGCAACTGCATCACCCTGTGATTTCGCCGTCAACGTACCGGTCACGGTCTTTCCGGATACGTCCCTCGCCTGGTACTTGAATGAAACAGTCATTTCTCAGAACTCAATCCGCCATCGTCACTCTTTCGACTTCTTCGAGGCTCGTCTTACCGCGTATCACGTTGAGGATCCCGCACCTGCGGAGCGTCAGCATGCCTTCGCTCAGCGCCTGATTCTTGATCTCCGTGATGTGAGCTTTCTCAACCACTAACCGCTTGAGAGACTCGGACATTCGCATCGTCTCAAGGATCGCGAACCTTCCCCGGTAGCCGTTGGTGCAGCGATTGCAGCCAACAGGTTCAAAAATCTCGAAATCAGAGCTTGCGACTTCTTCCTCGGTGAAGCCCACGGACAGGAAGGCCTTCTTGTCATACTCGGACACCTTCTTGCAATGTGGACACAGCGCTCGCACCAGTCGCTGCGCGCAGATCAAGAGCGTCGAACTCGCGACCAGGAACGAGTCCATCCCCATATCAACCATCCTGGTGATGGTCGATGCCGCGTCATTCGTGTGGAGCGTGCTGAGCACGAGGTGCCCCGTCAGGGCTGCCTTGACGGCAATCTCCAGAGTCTCCTTGTCACGAATCTCGCCGAGAAGGATCACATCAGGGTCCTGCCGCAGGATCGAGCGGAGCGCACTGGCGAAGGTCAGGCCACGCTTGGGGTTGACCGGAACCTGATTGACACCTGACAGGGTGTATTCAACCGGATCTTCAACGGTAACGATGTTGATCTCGGGCTCCGAAATGTGCGAGACACCGGAATAAAGCGTCGTCGACTTACCCGAGCCGGTTGGACCCGTCACCAGGAGCATCCCGTAGGGCTGGCTACAAGCCCATCTGAAGTCTTCCATGCTGGTGGGCTCGAACCCTAGCTCCTCGATATCGAGAGCGAGGTTGGATGAGTCCAGGATCCTAAAAACCGTCTTCTCTCCCCAGACAACGGGAAGGATGGAAACACGGAAGTCGATTGCACGGTTTCCGAGCTTCATCTGGAACTTGCCGTCCTGGGGCTTGGCCTTCTCGGCAATATCCAGCTTGGCCATGATCTTGATCCGGGACGTGATGTTGTTCTGCATCTTCTTAGGCAAGGACATGACCTCGATGAGACGTCCATCCTTGCGGTAACGCACCACGACCTTCTTCTCGAATGGCTCGATGTGGATATCGCTCGCCCCCACGCTGCAGGCATCGGCGATCATCTTGTTGACCATCTTGACGACCGGCCCGGCCTCGTCGCTGATAGCGGAAAGGTCCAGAGAATCCTGATCGGACGCGTCGTCCCTCAATTCCAGGTCAGCATCGTCAAACGAGCCGAGGATGTCCTCCACTGTTTCATCATCCGACCGGTAGCCTTCCGGGATGATCCGATCGATGGCTTCTTCGGTGGTTACCACGGGCCTGAGGTGGCACCCCGTGATGATGCGGATGTCATCCAGTTTCAAGACGTCAAAGGGATTGGCAACCGCAATGGTCAAGAGGTTGCCGATGCGGTCGACCGGGAAGATCTTGTAGTCCCGTGCAACATCGATCGGCACCGTATCCAGAAGATCCTGATTGACCTTCACACTGCTCAAGCGGACCGGTGGAAGATTCGCTTCACTCGCGATCAAGGCCACCAGTTCGTCCTCGGTAGCTATCCCTTGGCGCACCACAACCTCGGTCAGGGGGCGCCCTTCATTCTCGGCGATCGTGATGCACTCCGTCGCCTGCTCGGGCCCGATCTTGCCGGCCTTCTCGAGGATCGCCCTGAGTTTCTTGGTGAACTGGGTCATCGGGCCACGCGAACCCCTTGCCGGCGCAACTGCCTCTGAAGCTCATCCGGGGATGGCGAATGATTGACGGCCTCTTCAAAGCTGATCTGGTGGCTCCGATAAAGATCGGAGATCGACTGATTCATCGTCTTCATGCCCTGCTGGCCACTCGTTTGAATCACTGACTCGATCTGGTGAGCCTTGTCGTCACGGATCTGAGCGCGGATAGCCGAATTGACGAGCATGGTCTCGGCTGCGAGCGCACGACCCTTGCCTGCCACCACAGGGATGAGTTGCTGACAAACCACAGCCTGGAGAGTGAACGAAAGCATCGTCCGAATCTGCTGCTGCTGGTGGGCAGGAAACACATCGATGATTCTGTTGATGGTCTGCGCCGTGTCGGACGTATGCAGTGTGGCGAAGGTCAGATGACCTGTCTCCGCGAGTGTCAATGCAGCCTCGATCGTTTCGAGATCGCGCATCTCGCCGATCAGGACAACATCTGGATCTTGCCTCAAGACCGAACGGAGAGCCCTGCCAAATCCATGCGTGTCTCCTCCGACCTCACGCTGACTGACCAAGCATTTGTCGTTGCTGTGCAGGAACTCGATCGGATCCTCGATCGTCACGATATGCCCCTCACGTGTTTTGTTGATGTAGTCGGTCATCGCCGCCAGAGTCGTCGACTTTCCTGACCCTGTTGCGCCGGTGCACAAGACCAAACCTTTTTGCAGACCGCAGATCTTCTCGCACACATCCTTGTCGAGACCCAGTTGTTCAAAGCCAAAAGTCTGACTCGGAATCATCCGGAGAACCGCAGCGATACTGCCGCGCTGGAAGAATGCATTGGTCCGGAACCTACCCAGCGATGTCACGCCGAAGGAGAAGTCGAGTTCGAAGTTCTCCTCTAAACTCGCCACCTGGTCCGGAGTGAGAATGGAATAGACAAGCTTCTTGCTCATCTCCGGGGAAAGGACATCGCAATCAGCGTCCTGCAGCCGGCCATCCACGCGAATCCTCGGCCGCGAGCCAGCTGACAGGTGTAAATCCGATCCTCCTTGCTGAACCATCAGGTTCAGCAGCGCTTCCATCGATGCCATGGACAGGTCCCAATAAAAATGACAGGCGTATTCCTCCTATCGACCAAGACCCCCCGGAGGCTTCAGCGCCAAAGCGCGGCCCAGGCGGAGTTTCACGCGCCATCAGTCGCTGGGACCACGACCAAAGGCGGCCCTGCCGAGGCTTCAGACCTCAGCGGGCATGATCCCCTAAGATGCTTTACAGCAGATCTTTAGGGTGATTACTTGGACTCTTCCTTGGACTTCTTGTGCGCCGACATGATCTCCTGCTGGAGGTTCGCCGGAACTTGCTCGTAGCCGCTGAAATTCATCGCAAAGGTCCCTTCGCCAGCGGTGATCGAGCGCAGTTGGGTCGAGTAATCCTGCATCTCCTTGAGGGGAGCCTGCGCCTTGATGACCTGAATCCCGTCCCGAATCTCCATCCCCTGCATTCGACCGCGCGAACTGGACAGGTTGCCTGCCACATCACCGGTGAATCGCTCGGGAACATGGATTTCCACATCCATGATCGGCTCAAGGAGAACCGGCTTGGCCTTTTCGAAACCCGCAGAAAAGGCCCGCTCACCAGCCAACTGAAAGGACAGCTGGTCGGAATCGACATCATGGAACTTCCCATCATAGACCTCGGCCGCAACATCTACGACCGGGCAACCGGCGAGGCCACCCTTTGCCAGGAACTTCCGCACTCCCTTCTCGACCTCGGGGATGAACTGGCGAGGAATCGATCCTCCGACCACCGAGTCGACAAACTCGAAGCCCTCACCCTGAGCTCTGGGCATGACGCGCAGATACACTTCCGCGAACTGCCCACGCCCCCCCGATTGTTTCTTGTGCCGGTGGTGTCCATCCGCTTTCCCAAGGATCGTCTCCTGGTAAGGAATCGCGGGCATCTTTTGCTCTGTCTGGACTCCGTAGCGCCGCAGGAGACGCGCCAGGAAGATCTCCAGATGGAGCTGGCTCATACCCGAGATGAGCAACTCACCCGTCAACTCCGAACGGCGAATCTGAAAGCTCGGGTCCTCGGTTGCCAGCTTCTCCAGGCCTTGATTGATTTTCTGCTCATCGCCCCGGCTCTTCGGTGTCACGGCCAGGGAATATGTGGTCGGCGGAACCTTCGTGGGAGGCACCGCAAGAGCCACGCCCTCTGCACAGACAGAGTCATCCAGATTGAGCGACTCCAACTTTGCCACCACAAAGATATCGCCGACCGAGACCTGGGAGACATCATCCAGTTCCGCTCCCTTGAGGCCGAGGAGCGCACCAACCTTCTCTTTCTTCCCTGTCCGGATATTGACGAATCCTTCATCCGGCTTCAGCGTGCCCCTCAGACAGCGGAGATACGCCATCCGGCCGACATAAGGGTCCGCCACGACCTTGAACACGCGACCCAGGAAGGGCTGATCGGCAGCCGGCTCAACGAGATCGGGATAACTATCGGAACCCGGCTCGCCAGCATTGCGAGACCCGAAATCAACCGGGGATGGAAAATACTTCTGGACCGCACCGTAGAACTCCTTGAGCCCGATCTCCTTGGGTGAGCACACGGTGAACAACGGAACGATCTTGCCCTTGACGAGTGCCGCGGAGAAGTATTTTGAGAGTTGCTCGTCCGTCAGACTCCCGGCTTCGAGATACGCCTCGGTGATATCGTCATCCGCTTCGGCCACTCGCTCCTCGAGTTGCTCTCGATACTCGGTAGCTTTCGGACCCTCGCCAGCGAGGACGCTGTGCACCGAAGAAAAATCGGTGCCATCCGCATCTGGATAAGTCATCGGCACAACCGTGTCACCAAAGACCTCCGACAAACTCCCCAGGATCCGCTCGAAGTCAGCGTTCTCTCCGTCCGGGTGAGACACCACAATCGCCCGGCCTAAAGACGCCTCGCCTGCCTTTCCCCACAAACGACGGCAGTGAAAAGACACATCGCCGACAGCGCTGACAAAGACAAGACCGGTCTCTGCAACCTGCATGGCATTGATCGCGTCGACCATGAAGTCGGCATGCCCCGGCGTGTCGATGATGTTCAACTCGTGCCCGTCGATATTGACGGAAAACAGATGCGAGGTCAGGGTCTGGTGACGATCCTTCTCCTCATGCTCGGTATCGCTGATGCTGGTTCCATCAGCGGAATCTCCATGCCGTGGCGAAATCTTGGTCGTATAGGCAAGAGCGTCGACCAGCGCAGTCTTACCGCTGTTGCCATGTCCGAGCAGGACAAGGTTTCGGATCACATCCGGGGTGTGAGGCATAAATCTCTCCAAAAAAGTGATTCGTGTATCGAGTCGAGGCCTGCGGACCAACTCCTCGACGGCATGCTGCCGGAGGTGGCTGGTGCCGGCCCCAAGTGCGGCTCGCCAACTATAGGCAGAGGTGGGCCACCATTGAACGCCTCGCGTCCGGGTTTTCCGGGATTCTGCACGCAAACTTCGACGGGGTGAGTGGCCAAAAACCTCACCTCTCCCCCGCAAGGGAAGGCATTTCTCGGACTCAAGCCAACAACACAGTCCCCGCCCTGGAGCAAGGCATGGCCGCTGCTGCCCATAAACCCCCAAATCACCGGCTACGGTGCGGCGATCGGCTCCTCGGCCCGGCCAGGGGAACCACGAATCCGCGGGACCGAAAAACTTCCCGGCCTCCCGTGATCAACATCCCCCGGAAGCCCGCCGACAGCGGGCGATCAGACGCTCCTAGAGAGAGTCCCCGATGACGATCTCAACTCGACGGTTACGGGCCTTGGCCTTCTTGCTCTTCCCCGGGTCTCGAGGATCATGCGGCCCATAGCCCACCACCACCACTTGATCATCGGCGATCCCGCCTTTGCTCACCAGCCATGAGGCTACGGCATCGGCCCGCTCGGTTGAAAGATGCCGGTTGCTCCGAAAAAGGCTCTTCGTCTTGCGGATCGGGTCAACGTCAGTATGCCCCTCCACATAGATCCTCTGCTCCGGGAATTCACTCTTGAGCACCCTCGTTATCCGTGACAGGACCGGACCAGCGCTACTCAAGAGGCTCACGCTGCCCGAGTCGAATGTCACCGTACTCTCGATGCCCATCGAGATCCGGCCGCGACGTCGGGTAACCTCGACATCTGAGCCCAGAGTCTTCTGCAAGCGTGCGATTTCATCCGTTGCCGAGACCGCCTCCGCCGCCTTGGCCACGAACTGAGCCTGGAGGTTCTCTGACTCCAATCGCGCCGCCTTCTCGCGGCGAGCGAGGTCATCGTTGGCCGCTCGAAGGTTGGCGACCTCCCCATCCAATTTGTGAATCTGCGCGTCACGATCGCGCAGAAGGTTCTGATACGTACTCGTGCAACTCGCAAGAGAGAGGAAACACACGACCGTTGCGATGATACCCAGTTGTCTTCCAAGCATGACTATTCCCTTCCACTCAGTGGGCTCGCCCACGACGAACGAGCCATATCAACAAAACCAAAGAAACACCAGCTGCAACGCTCGTCACCCACGGAGCCTCGGGGCTCGTGCGCTGCCAATCCTGATAAGCGACCAAAAGTCCCTTGAGATCCTTTCCCAGGAACAGAGATATCGCCCCACCCATTGCGAGAAAAGGTCCGAAGTAGATGTAGGCGTCGCCAGTGCGAAGACGATGTGCGACGCCGGCGATTGCTCCCAGCACGCATCCCAGGAAGAAGGTGAGGAGCACATCCTCCCAACCGAGGAATGCCCCCATCATGGCCATGAACTTGACATCGCCAAATCCCATGGCGGCTTTTCGAAACACGCGCTGCCCGATCCACAACACCAGTTGAGTAACGCCAAAGCCTACGAGAAGGCCGGTGATGCTGAACAGAGCGCTGTCGACATGCAGAGAAAGCCCGCGGATCCCGAACTGACCGAATGCTTCGGGCAGCGCAAACGCGCCCAAGCAACCGACCAGCATTCCCGACTTGGTGAGTCTGTCGGGCAAGATCCGATGATCCACATCGATGAAACTGCAGGAGACCAGGTTGGCCAGGAAGTATGCCTGCAGCAAGAATGCGAACAGAGCCGACGCCCCCTCCTCGGGGAAAGCCAACCCTGATGGTGGCCACTGCCACAGCAGCATGAACAGGCCGGCTGTCAAGGCCTCCACCATCAGGTAGCGCACGGAGATGGGTGCGCCACAACAACGAGCGGTTCCCCGCAGCCAGAGCCAGCCGAAGATCGGGATGTTGTGATAGCTCGCGATCTTTTCGCCACAGCCCGGACACACTGAGCGGCGGCCCCTGGACAGGAATTCGCCGCGGGGCAAGCGATAGATCACGACATTGAGAAAAGAGCCTACAACGGCTCCAAGCGCTCCCGACGCCACGAGCAAGCTGGTGTCGATTGCCGTCATGAACCGCCCACATCAAACTTGACCCAGCCCTCCCGGCCGGATCACCCAACCTCCCAGATGAACCAAGAGGTCAGGTTACCAGTTCCGCCACTCGCCTTCCACGACCAACCGGCCCACAGATGGCAGTGGTTCGCCCCCTTGAAGTTCCGCACGCAGCAGGAACCGGACAAAGCCTCCTGCCGGCACCTGGATACCGTTCGCAGGCAGCTTGACCGGCGCAGCCAAGGCATCCACAGCCGTGTATGGCTTCGATCGATCTCCGGGATGGGGCTGAGCCACCTGGACATAGGTGTCGACACGGCCCGTGACATCGAGAGCGCGTGCCCGAACCGTATCCACGTGGCGGGCGGGGGAATACCACCTGGTCCAGGCCTCGGCGCGGGCAGAGCCGCCCAAGGCCAATCCAAGGGGCATCGCAACGAAATTCCGAGCAAAGCTCGTCTTTCGGGTCACGACATTGCGTCCCGGAGCCGTGGCAAGAATGATTCCATCGGGAAGAGATGCATTTGCATCGATCTGAATATTGCCCCCGCTGAGCAGCGTGAGCGGCGACTGACCGGGTGTCATCGATCTTCCGGCACGGATACTGCCATCGACCCAAATATCCCCAGCGGCAATGAGCATGACCCGGGACTCTGCTTCCAATGCCCCCAGATCCACCGTTGCCCCACTGGTCTGCGCTTGCCCTGACTCAGAAAACTCGAGTTGCAAGACTCCGCCAATATACGCGCGGCCGGCGGCACGGACCCTGACTCTATCTCCGGGACGCTGGCGCAGCGTGACCGTGATCCCCACAGGAATCTCGACATCTACAAAATCAAATGTCCCCGCATTCGAAGACACACGGCGACCATCCCCACAATCGAAGAGTTCTCCCGGCGTCAGGGTCATGTCCCGGGCAGCAACGAAACTTCCTAGCACTCCTGTCCCAGCCGCCTTGGTCGCACGCGGAACAGCAGCGCCTGATTTCGAACACTCGAATCCCACGAATCCCGGGGCCGGCGCGGCGAATTCAAAATGGTCCGATTCAGTGTGGTCTGCGGGGCTCCCAACATCCAAGAGACGCTCTTGCTTCCCCGAATAGACGGGAATGCGGGGAAGTGTCGGCAGCTCCTTCACCGTTTCCAATCCATAGTCACGGATCGAATTAGCACCTCGAGCCAAGAATAGGTAGAAGAGGTCCTCGTCATCGACAGCACTCAAGTCGAAGGTCAGTTCCACCGTGCAGCCAGGGAAAGAATCGATCGGCGGAGGCGACGACAAGACTCGAACCGAAACAGGACGCACTCGCTCGACACCCTCCCCGCCAACAGCCCTGAGCCTGCGAAGCTCCACCGAATCCAGCTTGACCGATGACGGCAGGACCGGGCGGCTGAAGTGCAAACGGAGCGAGGCGCTCTCATCTGCCATCCGCAACATGCTCGGGCGTATTTCGAACGGTCGATCCGTTCCAACCGGCCACAGCGGAGAGGGATATTGAGAATCGGCAGAATCGATGCTCCTCGCCCGGAATTCCCGCTGGAACACCTCGCGCAGATAACTCCCCTCCTTGCTCCTTACGGAGTTCGGATCCAACCCCCCCGGAACCACGACCCGGTAACTCCGTCCTGGATGGTAGCTGCCGTCGCTGAGATCCCGCTTGAGTGGAGGCTCCGGGATGAATGTGATCGACCGCGTGCCGATGTCCAACCGACCGGGAATGCTACGACCCCGAGAGTCGATCACCTTGAACGTATCCCGCGTCACGGTGACCGTGTCCAGCTGGTGGCTGAAGTAGGCGGTGATCTCCTGATTCAACAGCAGATCACCAACCGAACGACCAGAACCAAGTTCCGGCATCATCCGGATCACGCGCAGAAATGACCGATCCTCATCGGTTCGCCCTCTGCAGCCCAGCAACAGACTCAGAGCAAGGACCGGGACCGCTATCCAGCAAGAACGCATGGTGAAATTGTAACGGTGGAGCGAGGGCAGAACTTCGTTCCATCAACAAACCACGTAGCAGTCAAGATCAACCTCGCAAGCCCTCCTCGAGCGAGATCACTGACTACCCGGCGAATGCGGGCAGGTTTCCCTCAGTTGGATGCTGTCATCTTATAGGCCACGATCACGCTGCGGATCGAGGGTGAAATGGCCGGGGTAACGCTCGTGTTATTCCCGAACACCAAACGATAGTTGAAGTAACGAGGCAGCAGTTTCGTCGATGTATCGCGAATGCTGTCCAGTTTCTCTTCGAACACGTAGGGGGTAAGACCCTCAGCCTTCACGCGTGGGGTGTCATTGGCCGGGCCAGCGTTCGGCATGGCGTAGCGATACGCTTCGCAGGCGTAGTTCGCATTCAACAGGTTCCCCCGTTCCGACATCTTATCGTTGCTGCGCTGGTCATAGATATTCTCAGCACGTTCGAAGGTTCTGGCCCCCCGGAACTCAAGACTGACAGAGGTTCCGGGCGGCTGCGTGGGTGGGTCCAAATGAGCTTGAATGGACTCCACCAGATAGGTCTTGCCGCCACGCCTGCTGCCGAGGGCCTCGAAATCCGGGAAACCCTTGCTGTTGGGCAATCCAGGCCATGCGCTCGGATAGTTTTGCTGCGTCAATCCGTGGGCATTCGGTTTCAAGGTATCGAAGAAGCCAAACGTGACCATGGAGACCTTGCGCACGAAATCTGCCTGAGCCCAGTGCAGGTGGTCGTCCTCTGGCTTGGTCTGATACGGGTTGCCAAGGCCGGTGTCCTTGATCCAACTCGCCTTGCTGGTGTGCTGATTGGCCGGATCAACAAAATACTCCTGGGCGCCGCCATCGACACCACCACTGTGATGGCTGCGGAATGCAGGCCAATCGTAGCTACTACAGATGGGCGCCCCGTTCTGACCGCGAGCCGGCGCGCCATTGTAGTAACCGCCGGGGTTGTTAGGGAACGATCCGGTATAGGACCAGATCGGGCCTACGTAAGCGATATGGAACAGGTTCGCACTGGTCGTGCTGGCATCGGGATAAACCATGAAGTCGAACAACATGGGCATCGCGATCGGATCGTGATCACGTGCGCGAGTTCCTCGGAAGTCGCCCTCGTCCATCGTCCACACGGTGCCAGTCCAGCCCGTTGGCGGAGGTGGCTCCGGCAACCACGGCGAAGAAACGTTCGCGGTCGTATCCCCATTCGGGAACTGACCACCAGGATTCTTGGCACCACCCAGCCCGATCGCCTTGTCCTCCTTCATGTCCCAGCTGATCAGGCGGGAGTCTCGCCAGGTGTAGGTGTCCAGGAACTGCGGATAGGGAACAAAGGTCGTCCCTGTACTTCCCCGGAAGGCATCACGGGGATTGACCTTGTAGGCCTTGTCCTCGAGCAACGTGGTGGCGCTGGAACCTTGGAGAATATTGCTGGCAAATGTAGGCTGCAGCCCACTGAACAAGGACCCACAATCGAGGTTGCAGGTAGGCTGTGTGGCCGGGGGAGGCGGCACGTTGAGAGTAAACAAGAGATCCGGTCGGGAGTCACAGTGGCCAACCCTCAGGGTGTAGCGATCGAAAACGTCGTATAGAACGGCATCGTTATTCCATGGAGCCCAGTGCATCTGTTCGAGATCGATCATCTGGGTACTGGGATCTCGATATCCCAAACCAAAATCATCCTCGCGATAAGTCATCTGCAGTCGCGATCCGCGCTTATTGTGCGGTTCCACAATCCCACCGAAAGGGGTGTTCGTGGGAGGAAAGACCGGGACATTGCTCGGCGTCCAGTAGAGCACTCCGGGTGGCTCGGCGACCCCAGGTGCGACCGTCCCCGCCGGGATCGGCGGCGGACCGAGCGATCCAGGGAAGTAACACTCACCCTTCTCGTAACGGAGGATCCCCGCGAGCGTCTGAGCATCTGCGATCTTGCTGAAGCGCGTCGTCTCAGCGCCCATCAAGCTCCCATCGCGCAACTGAAACTGGCCGAAGAAGTCGATCGATCCCGGAGGAGTTCCATCCTCGTCAGAAACCTCGAACCGATGGATCCGCGTGGCCACCAGATTGTCATCAGCAGCGGCATCCAGCGTAAACCTGGTCGATATGGCGAGGATGGCATTGAGACGCCGGTCGTAAGGATCAACTGGATTGCCTGCCAGATCCAGCACCCCACCCTTCCCCAGCGTCATGTGCATCCAGTAGGTCTCCACCTGGCTCTTCTCATGGAACAACCCGAGCATCGGGACCAGACGCAGCAAGGTGCCATCCCGTTCTTGATCGACGAGGCGTGACCCGATGATCGACAGCCCGCTCGGCTTGTCCTCCTTGAGCATCGCCATCACGTTGCTATCGGTGAAGGTCGAATTCGCAATGAAGTAGTTGTTGAGCGGTTCCACGGACTCCATATCCATGGGCTCGCTGAAACGGAACGAGACGGCCGCAGTCGGATCGATCAGCGTGCCCCGCGGTATCGGCCGGCGACTCGGATCCAGCACCGGCGGCTCAGGATCGAAGACCGTGAAATCTTTGATCCGACCAGCATCCGTCACCACGGAATTCCCGAACGCCGAAGCATACGGAACATAGTGATAGTAACGCGCCCGAAGAACGCAGTCTTCACCGAGGGGAAGCGAACTCATCTGGAAAGGAACGTCGTTACCACGAGCATCCTTGGCAGTGAGATTGGACACCTTCACTCGGACCGTCGTCGCAGAACTCCCATCGGAACCATCCTTCGCGAGACCAAGCGAGGGGAAGTTCTTGTCGCCTATCACATTGCCGACATCCATGTTCATGAGGATTTCGGCACGAACTCGCACAACCTCGCTACCCATCGTGACATCTTGAACGAGGAGATCGCCCGCCCGTAGCGGCACTTCCGTCGGCACCTTTCCCGGACCTCCCGGGAGGCCGCGGATGCCAATCCCGCCATTGACGAAAGGAATCCGACCGCGCACTGGCACAGGGGCGTAGCGCTTGTTCAAGGTGAGCACCCGCTCCTTCATGTCGATATCTATGATGCCCATCTCGAAATCGCCAACCAACATGGGCAACTCGACATCTGTCAAAGCACCGAGTTTGCCGTCAGCCTTATTGCCGGAACGGAAATCTCGGATCACCGCCTGATCTCCGCGCGAATCGACACCGTTGAGTTCCGGAACCCGATCCGCGGCAATGCCGAGTTGTCGCGCCACCACCCCACTCGTGGGAAGAGCGAGACGGAGATTCGCCGTGACATTGTCAACGCTCATCGGCAATCCGGTGCTCGTCTGCCCATTCCTGGCCTCGTCTCCGATCAAGGTCGTATCGATCACGAGTTTCCGGCCCTGGACAATGATGCGACGAGTGACCGGACGAAAGGCCCTGTAAGCAGGAACCTTCTTGGGGTCCGCCTTGAACTCCAGCAACTGCAAAGCACTGGGATTCGCCCAGAAGAACTCATCGCTGAGACCCAGTGGACGATCAAAAGTCATCACGATCGCCGCATTCCGAGGGATCACAGGGATGGGGCGGGTATTGGTGTTCTGATCACGCCAGGCCGGTGGAAGTTCTTCCAGGTTATTGCTCGCAAGCTGTGTCGCCAGGGTGAAACGCTCCCTCTCCTCTGCAGCCGTGTCGTCCCACAGGATCAGCAACTCTTCATGCCCGACACGCGCGTCGAAGGGCATGAATCGATAGTCAGCATCTCTACGCTCCTCACCAATAGCATCAAATAGCGGCTGGCTCTCGATCAAAGCGCTGACCACAACATTCTCAGCAATCAACGTGGGCTTCCGATTCAAGATGTCTCGACGATCGGGCTTGCTCTGGTCGATACGCCGGTAGGCGTAGACATCTACAAGCCGTCCGAAATCCATTCGGAGTAGCGTTGCCTTGCCTTCTCCCGAACCCCCTGTCTGGCCACCCTTCGACCCAGGGGTGCCATCACAACCGACCAGGAAAACCATGGTCACCGCAAATGCGAAGGCCAAGGGCGCCTTCCACGAAGAACCGGGATTCGACATATCTTGTTCTGGATAAGACATCGCTAAATTGAATATTGATTAGGGTTCCGCCCGGCGCTCAGAAGCGCTCAGGAAGCACCAGGAAGCGCAACTCGGGACGTGGGTTCGAAGGACTGAGCCCTTGTGCTGGATTGGTGTTGCCTTTCCCTTCGGAGAAACGCGTGTTGAACAGAATGTCCCACTTGATGTACGGGGCCTTCATCTGGCGGATCGCCTCGATAGCCGCCGGACTGCTCAGGTCGTATGCAAAGGAGCCGACCCGCTGCGGGAACCGATTAGGATCCGTGCCCTTGGAAACCGCATTCGGCGCATCCTTATGGAAGGCGAAACCGATTTGGACGTTGGCCATCGGGATCTCCCTTTGACTGTTGTTGGGGTCCTCGTAAGTCCGGCCGAGACCAGGAGCCCCATCGGTGTATACCTCAAAGAACTTGGCGATCACCTGCAACCGCAAGTCAGACGCAGCTGTTTTCGGCAACATGCTGTCCCGGGCCACAAACAGCTGCCGCGCACCATGCGCGAGAATCCGGTACTCACCTAGCGTCGATCCCGACTTGTCGATCAGCAGGGCTCTATACTGCGCATAACGATGGGCTGTCGCACCGAGTTTCGATGCTACCAGTTCAATCATGTAAGCATCGCTACCGTCGTATCTCGCTTCAGGATCGATTCGGGAGACTTGCACTGGTGACGACAACTGTGGCTGGAAGTCGAGACCGATGCCCCCGGAGATCTGCTTGTAATTGATATAACCCTTCCAGTTCGCTGACTGGCTCGTCTGGGTGCCGGAAAAGGTATAGGTCGGCCCAGCCAAGAAGCCATTCTGCTTGTCCTCAACAATCCCTCGAGGGTTACCATCGGGGGCGTTCAAAGGACGTCGCGCAGTCGCGCCAGTATCGATCCACTGAGACCGCACGCGAGAACGATGACCGAAGGGCGCCGGCAACAGAATCGGTGCCGGGCGAATATCTCCTTCGTTGTCACCGATATTCGTCTTGTTGCCAAAGTCATCGACATATTCACCCTTGTCGTTGGCGAAACCCCGCCATGCCAAGAAACGCTTCTTCTCGGCACCGGTGAGGCGCTGCGTTCCCTGCATGATGTGGATGTTGTCGTCGAGAACCGTGTTCGTATTGTCAGCAGAATTATCTCCTGGCGGCGCCATCAACTGCACCAAGCCGAGACCGCCCATGCCACCCGACGGATTGTTATCCCACTGAGCGCCAAGCGCCGGCGGCGGATACTTCTTGTTCCAGTTCATGCCACCGAAGCGCCCCTGTGTTCCGACGCCACCGTCAGCAGATACCGAGAAATCCCAATCGTTGTTCGCATAGGTATTTCCGTGCGTGTACAGCTGGATCGAACGACCGGCCATCAAGATGACCATGCCGCCGGAGCCAGCACCGCCACCGCCACCCAGGTTGTTACCGCCGGCCTGCTCGCCACCGCCACCATGACCACCGTTGGCCTCGATGTGACCGCTCTTCCCGACAATGATGTCGCCCAACGCCTTGATGATCAGCGTGCCACCACCGGCACCACCGCCGCCACCCTTGGCATCGGTGATCCAGTTCGGGTTATTGATCATCTGCGAACGGTCACCACCGCCGCCACCACCAGCACCGGCGCGCATTTGGGACAGTTCGCCGGTGATGCGAATTTGCCGGAACACGTCCACACCGGAACCCCAGAAATTATTGTCCAGCCGAGCATCCGAGAAGGCTACCCCTCCTGGATTGCCACCCGGCAAGCTTCTCGTACTGGAGCCCGAAGCACCCCCACAGCCGAAGCCACCAGTGCCCTTCTGCTGGACGAAACTGTTATTCGCGCCGGCCTTGGCCTTGAAGTAAGGATCTCCCTGAGTTGCGTAAGAC
This sequence comes from uncultured candidatus Brocadiaceae bacterium, assembly GCA_964542765.1. Lineage (GTDB taxonomy): Bacteria > Planctomycetota > UBA1135 > UBA1135 > UBA2386 > CAZIVO01. The sequence continues at coordinate 30,123 of CAZIVO010000011.1, forward strand.
CCACCTCCACCAGCGGAACCGCGATTACAACTCGCGTTGCCGCTGAGCCGCCCACCACCACCTCCGGCTCCAGGAACCTGACCCGAACCGGAGCCCGCCTCACCGCGGGGACTCTGGGCAGTTGCGATCGGACTGCCTTTCCCGCCGTTGCCGCTACCACAAGCGCCAACACCACCACCTGTCGGGAAATTCGCAGAATTCAACGTATCGACACGGTCACCGCTACCGCCATTGACCGACAAGGTCCCTTCGACAACGAAGTCCCCCGTGGCGAGCCAAACCATCGGGCGAGTACCTCGTCCGATGACCGATACTCCGGCAGGAATCTTCACGTTGTTGAAGGAGAACACGCCGCCAGCAATATTGATCGGTGGCGCACCCTTGGGAACGATCTGCGTGAAATCAGTGTTGAGGATGACCTCACGCGTGGTCGGCTCATAGTTGAGGATCGTCGCCGAGCCTTCAAAGTCAAAATTTGCCCTGACGTACCCGGGACCCATCTCTGCCGATGGTTCGAGGAACGGCGCATCCACATCCACCTGCTGCGCTGAGCTGAATGATTCGACGAGGGCCGCAAACTGAGGCTCGTACGCTGAGCGCACCCGGAACTCCGCAAAGATTCGGTTGTAGGATGCGTCAGCAACGTTGGACTCTCCCGACATGTCTTCGAGCGTGTTCTCGACAATCACACGAACCCACGCGTTGTTCGGCAAGACACCGACCGGCGAGAGAACGACCTCCGATCCCGCAAGGGAGTTCGCCCGAAGCTCAACCCGAGCAGGAATCCAGGTGTTCTTACCCTTGCTAACATCCGGGTCATCGTATTCGAGGAAGAGGCGCCCGCGCTTGGCCTTGTCTCGCTTGGTCGGATCCTGGTCCACCTGAAGCGGTAGATTTTGACTGTGGGGGTTCAATGCTTGATCGAACTTGAGAACGATCTGAACCGGTTGCTGCCCTCCCATGTTCAAGGACGAACCACCCGTGTCCGCAGGTGAAACGCTGAAGTCAACACGACGGGGGCCCCCAGGCCTCATGTCACGGAACAACTGCGATGGCGTTGTGCCCTCGGCGGTGCGGAACTGGAAAGATGTTGGACGCAGGAGGCCTTTCCCTCTCGTGTCTCGGAGCACATTGCCCCTCCGCTGGTCACCACCGACGAGCTGCACGACGTACAAGCGGCCAGGCCGAAAACCTCCATCGTCATATGTGTCATTTGTCGGGAAACGCGGCACAAATTGAAGCCGGTGGTGCGTGCCTTCCTGGTCGCCAGGAGACGTGGCGACCTGAAACGTACCCATGGGTTGTTCAGCGAGCGCCTTGCCATTGGAATTGAACACCGAAAAGCTCATGGTGTTCAAATCTGCGGAGTCGAGATCGACCGGGTTGCTGAAATCGACACTGACCGGCTCATTGAGGTAGAGCTGACCGTTGTTCGCCGGCTCAGTCCGCAGGACAACAAAGTCACCACCGGTGCCTTTGTTGCCAATCGATCCGGTTGGAGAGTCGCCGGATTCTCCGCAACCGGAAAATATCAGCGATGCTAGCGCTGCGGCTGGCAGAGCTACTGTAAAGGCGACACGGTGCATAAACTTGGCCATCATGGTCTCAGATAAAAGAGCTTCGGGTTCCATTGCTTGCTCATCTCGTTTTCACTCAACGAACCTTCTCGAATCGGTAGGTCACCGCAAACGAGTCAATCGAAGGTGAAACAGGGGGACTCGCATCAACG
>CAZIVO010000011.1:31861-50856 GCA_964542765.1 uncultured candidatus Brocadiaceae bacterium
ACGTTGCTGTTGATCACGAATCGCCAGTTGAAGTATTTGACATCCTTGGGAAGAAAAGCCTCATTCGGCCCAGCAAACTTGTTGGTGAACGCCGGGGACATGAGTTGGTTGATCTGGGGCGTGTAGTCAGTGACGTTCTTGTTGTAATAGTACGTCCAGTAGTTGCGTGGGCTGCCGCTTTGCGGGCGGTCATCGTATTTTCGGATATGGGCATCGCCCGCCTTCATCGGATCCAGTGCAAAGTTCTTCCGATTAGGCTTTGGCGAGTAGGCGTTCTCCTTCGCCGCCCAAGGATCATTATCGACCACGCCAGCGGCGCGGAACTCGGGCACGAACTTCGTTCCGCCCGGCAGCAGCTGCAGATCCGGCTCGAAGGTGATTTCGAACTTGGGCAAGATGTCCAATGGCAGATTATCGCCACCGAAGTACGGGCCTAGCCGCGGATCATCATGATCTTGAGGTACGCGATGAGGATTGAGAATCTCGACAAAACCAGCCGTCGCTACGGTGACCCGCTTCTGGAAATCCGTCATCATCCAGTAGACTGAATTGTCAGACGCACGGGTTCGCCCGCCATTGGGGGTGTAGCCTCCTTGCGCAAGACTCTCGGTGCTGGGGTTGACCGTTTGTGGTTTGCCCTGCACGAGCCCGCCCCCGGAGTAAGCGCGGAAACTCGGCGTCGGTGCTGATTGCACGGCCAAGGCAATCTGCCAACCATTCGCTCCCGAAGCCCGGAAAGGATTGTTCTTCGGAAGATCCGGGGAATCCGGGTAGCTCCAGAAGTCCGCCAGCAACGGCAAAGCGATCGTGCCGACCAAGCCGTGAGTGGCTGTATCGACGCGCGCATTCTGGGCGATCCAGTAGTTGCGGCGGTTATCCCAAAAGCCGCTATTGAACTGAAGGCTGCCACCACTAGCCGTCACGTAACGCCCCTTGCCCCCCAGGAAAGGCGAGATGATATATGGCTTGAAGTTCCCGCCTCGGCCCGTTGCCGTATCCCAGCCTCGGTTCGAATTCCCCCCCTGGAACGGCACCAGTTCATCACGCCACACAAAGTAAGGCTTCTTGAACTCAGGCAAGGGCAGGAACCGATTCGTCTGGTTGGGCTCCATCACCGTCAGGTTGGTATCGACTCGCTGAGTTTTATCCTCGTAGGCTGGATGCGGCAGAGGGCCTGGCTCCCTCGCAACTGCGGGCGAATAGTTCTGGACCATGTTGTCTGCGAAAGCCGTCCACAGGCCCGACGAGGCCAGAGTAGGCAATGCACCGAAGGCCCCCACACACGGTTCGGGCCGCATCTCGCTGTGCCCGAGAAACAAGCTCAGGCGATCGAACTCATCGAATGTGATCGGTGCGCCGGTGAACGGTGCCCAATACATCTGCTCGACATCCAGGTTGAAGTCGTAGGGATCACTGCGTGAGAGGCTCATATCGATCTCTCGCCACAGCGTCTGGAGACGAGCGCCGAACGGATTCAGGGGGTTTTGGATCGGCTGGCCATACTTGACAGAAGCCGTGGAACTGGCCACCTGTTGCTCACTGCCAATCGTCTCTGGACAGAACCGGAGGTTGGTGTTCTGCGGCGGCGGTGATTGCTGATTGAGATCGTCAACGATGCGGGTGATGCGAGATGCCGGACGGGCACTCAACCTGCCGTCCGTGAGATAGACGACGCCGCCGAACACATCATCCAGATTGTATGCAAACGGATTGGGTGACGACGCGCCCTTCTTTTGCACTTCATCAGCAATGTAATAGGACGGCTGCTCGTCCTCATCCCGATCAGCGAAGCGACGCACAACCGTGACCGACAAGTTGTCTGAGAAAAGCGGGGTGTTGGTTTGATTCTTGCGCGTATCCAGCGAGAACGGAATCACCAACTCGTCACGAATCGTTCTGACTGACTGGAAGTCGAGCTGGTTCCCTGAGAGATCAAGAATGCCAGACTTACCGCCAAGCAAGTGAATGTAGTATTTGTATTGCTTCTGTTCGAAAGGCCTACCTTCATCGGTCTGCCGCATCTTCTCGTCGAGGTAGAAACCCATGCGCGGCTGCAGTCGCAGCGCCGTTTGAGACCCTCCTTCGTCATACACCTGGGCAAAGATCAGGTGAGGAGTCAGGAACTTCGCGTGCTTGAAACTCGGTGGGTCGATGAGCTTATCCGCGATGAAATTGTCAACTTCCTTCGCGTCCAACAAGTTCCGCGTCCCGAAGAAATAGCTGTCGAGCCCCTTCACCGTCGATAGATCCACCGGCTTCGTGAAGCGAATGATCGCGTTAGCAAAGGGCGAAACATTTTCATTTGGCGGACTGGGATTCCCATTCGCGAAAGGTAGTGGTTCCGGTGTGAAGGTCAGGAAATGCCGGGGATCGTCACCGTAGAACTTGCCGGTATCCGGATCGCGCCGCTCGGATGTGAACTCCGCCACCACCACCGCGCGCGGCCCGTTCTTGACGAGCCACCCCTCGAGTTCCTTTATGTATTCTTCGGGGAGAGGCTTGAGTCCCGGGTTGGGGGGATACCCCGGGTTATTGCTCGGGTCCATGGCCTCGAGCCCTTTCGTCCGGCGGACCGTGACAAGCACGTGCTGCACACCAGGTTTCCCCCGATCCATTTCGGGATCAGCGATCACCTCCGCTCGGACCGGCGTGCTGGTATTGTCCACGGCTACGCGAATGACATCGCCGCGATCAATCTCATGCTCGATCCCATTCTTGTAGATCCAGAGCTGTTGAGCCTCCTCGCTGACGTCATCCACTCGCGCGAGAAAGGTGAGGATCTCACCTATAATGCGCGGAGGAATAGGATCACGAGCAAAGCCCTTGCTGATGTCCGAGTTGCTATCCTTGCTATTACCCGAGCGGAAGTCTCGGATGATGCTATTCAGGCCGGACCCGTTCAATCCGGCGAGGCCACCCACGGAATTCTGGCGAAAACCCTTGACGGCCAGAGGCCCTTCGAGCGCGAGGGCTATCCGGATATTGGCGCCTACCTGATCAGGGGACTCGGGCATACCCGCAGCATTGTTCCGGGTGCCATACTGGATCCCTTCCGTGCCGAGCAGGACAGGATCGATCATCAGCACATTTCCTCGAACGCTGATGCGTGACTTGATCATCCTGAAAGCGTTCCTTCCACTCGTCGGATCGCCAATGATCTCAAGCAACTGAACGGCCTCGGAGTTCTTGATCCCCTTGACACGCCCAGTCAGCGGGTCACGGGAAACAAAGAAATCATCCGTCAGGTCCAATCCACGACTGAATGTCAGCTGAATGCCTGCGTTGCGTGGAACCACACTGTGTGGTGATCGCGTAGTATTCTGGCCGAACGCTCCGGGAGTGACACGCCGCAGATTTCGCTGCGCCTTCACCAGCAACTCGTCAAATTCAGGAGTATCGATCCGCCGCGTGATCAGCAAACGTGGTTGCAGCGTGTCCGGGTCCGCATTGATGAAGTCGAACTCGATCTCTTCATCACGCTTGTTGGAACTGCCCGAACGCTCGTCTTGGATGTCCGGGCCGACGATGACATCACTGCGGTAGAGCGCCAGGTCGACTCCAAACGATGTCTTGCGCAAGCCGTAGACATCGACAAGCCGCCCATAATGGACCCCGGTCAACTGAGCATTACCCTCGGGCTTGATCTTCCCCGATCCAGGCTCACCTACCGAGCCCGAGCAACCAACGAACAACACACTTGCCAGCAGCAACAAGCCACAAGCGAGCGTGGTGGAGAAAGATCGGATCATTTCGAAGATTTGGTTCACTGGAAATCGCCTGCTGCCAAGCATCGCTGGGGACATGATCGAATCACCATCCGATCGGTTCTGACCCGAATCACAGAGCTGCCCAGGTACGGACCGGTACCGGACCGCCGCCCGGTTCTTATGTCCTTCATGGACAAGCTCTTGTGTCAAATTGTGCAAAGGAGACAAAACTGCTCTCAATCAGGGGACTCCCCGAACCGTCTTCGCTCTTCTGTCGGCTGATGAGGGGGACCAGCTTGGGGAATTCCGCCAAAGGAATCCTACCTGAAATATCGCCGGGCCTCCCAATCGAACCGACCCTTCTGCGTGACAGCCGGGTCGCTCCGGACAAGCGCCTCACCAGCATCAAGAAGTATGCCACCGAACTCCGGCCCAGGAAGTGGGTGTAAGCTATTTTATATAAGCACTTTACGCTATTGGTCGGCCAGGGAAAAGTCTGGCGATGGGCGCTCCGCCACAGCTCAGAGCGCTTCCGCACTCCCGGCCACACAGCCTATATTCGCCCAGAAAACCTGCCGGTCACAGGCCTCATGATCAAACAAGCCGCCGTCTTGAAATCAGCCCCGCCACCTGCCACATCCGTGGCTCATAACCTCTCCCCGCAGCGCAGATGCGAGAACTCTCCCCACCCCAATTCCAGTTGGCAGAGTTGTCCATCGGAGAAATCATCGCCGGACAAGAGCCGCAGTTGCACCCTTGCCGAAAGCCGTTCGCTACCGGAACAGCCCTCTCTCACTCAAGCTACGCCCCCCCGGACGAGGAAAACTCAGCGCTGAGCGCTTGCTCTTCGGATTCGAAATACACCCGATCAGGGCTCTCGATCTGCACGGCTTCAGCAGCATCGTGGCAATGGAACAGCCCCGATTTCACGTTGCCTATGAACAGTGCGATGGTCTCCTTGCCGCAATAGGCGCAAACCAGAACCGGTGGACTCGTATCGAGCACCCGGAAGTCGCGTACCAGATAGCGCACACCCTCACCGTTGGTGACACACTTCTCGTTACCACAACTCACGCCACCACGCTGTGCCACCGATCCAAATGTCGTGGACAGGAAATCCGGCGGCGACGCCGTCAACTCGATCTTGCCAAGAAGGAATGCCATCAGAGCCATCCGAATCGGCACCCCGAGTTCCGCTTGCCGAAAATAGACGGAGCGGGGATCGCTATCGACTTCATAAGAAATCTCATCCACTCGCGGCAGCGGGTGCATGACGCGAGCATCCTTCATGGATGCTGCGCGCATCAGATCCCGCGATATCCGTGGGTAGTTTTCAGTCGACTCACCCGAGTGACGCTCACGCTGGGCGCGGGTCATGTAAATGGCGTCGATGTGCTGCACCTGATATGGCGTGAGATGGGTGAACAGAGCGAGTTGGTGAGGCTTGCTGGCAGTCAGGTATGCTGCCGAATTCTCACCAACAGCAAGTCCCGGCAAGTCGCCGACAGACGCAACACTAGCCTGCACGCCGAAATCGCGACGGAGTCGATCGATCACGTACTGGGGCAATTCGAACCCAGGATACGGAAGGGTGACGATGTTCGCCTTGAAGCGTGCGAGCGCATATGCAAAGGAGTGGATCGTCCGCGAATACCGGAGATCCCCACAGAGGACGACATCGAGCCCTTCGAGCTGGCCCTTCTCTTTCCACAGAGTGAAGAGGTCGCACAGTGTTTGGGTTGGATGCTCATGGGAACCGTCTCCACCATTGATGACAGGAACCTGCGCATACCGCGCCGCCACGCGCGCTGCCCCATCCTGCGGATGTCGCACCACAAGAATATCCGCGTAGCTCCCGCCGACGACCCGAACCGTGTCAGCCAGCGACTCGCCCTTCACCTGGCTCGTCGTAGCTACATCGGCCGCCGTGACCACGCCACCTCCCAAACGCAACATCGCCGACTCGAAACTGAGACGGGTTCGAGTACTCGGCTCGAAGAACAGGGTCGCCATGATCGATCCACGGCAGACATCTGACCAGCCACGCAGTTCTTCGCGGAACCGATCCGCGTGATCGAACAACTGCACAATCTCGTCCGTCGAGAGATCGTCGATCGATACCAGATCTCGCTTGGTTTCTGTCGTCATTGCGGAATGGAATTGTCGCCCGTAGCTGCCAGAGACGCCAGTTCATCATCATCGATAGCCGCGAAGCCGCCGACCGGGCCGGGTGCAGCAAGCCCCCGAACAGCCCTGAGCCGCTCCCCCACAGCCTCTCGAACCGCAGTCGCCGTCCCCGGCCCCCGGCAAGACAAGGCCAACCAGGGGCCAAAAGTTTGTGGCCACCGCCCGGGTGGCAAGTCCGCCTTGCTCCGCACCACCAGGGCCGCTGTCCGGCACAGCCTCCCCTCCACAGCCCCAGGAGTCCGGCTGCCGTCGGCCACCAGCACGGTCAAGGCTCCCCTTTGTTCGCGACGCCCCAACTCCACCGCATCACGGTCGATCTGGCTGCCTCCCCCCCCCTCACCCGCGGTGTCCACCACCATGTAAGGGTAGCCTCCGAGCATCGTCACCTCACGGACAGGATCTCGGGTCAAGCCAGGCTGGCCACCGGCCAGAACGCGCTCGCTGAAAAGAAGTCGGTTCATCAAGGTCGATTTTCCAGCATTCCGCGCACCACAAAGAACCAAGCGCTCGGGCCGTGCCAAGGCCATCGCTGCACGAGATCTTGCCATCGCCGCATCGAGCTCTGCCTTGCGACCCTGCGGAGGAAAACTTGCCAGCTCAGCGAGGAACGTTTTCAGATCGAGATGTCTCTGTTCGAACGCCAGCGCCAGTTGAGCATCGCTACGCGCCTCGCAAAGCAGTCCATGAGCACGCATCTCAGGAGGATCAACAAAGCCACCCACATGAGATTCGAGCAATCCCAAAACCGCTTCCGATGCGTGGAGTTGGATCTCGACGCAATTAGCCCGGTCCAAGACCAGAACCTCATCAATTTCCTCGTGATCGATTTGTAGCACAGCAAGGTGCGGCGACAGACATCTAGCGATGTCGAGCGGCGAACCATCCGACCGACGTAGCAAGCGCGCCGCATCTTGCCTTCGTTCGTTCCCGGACACGGACACCACCGCCACGGCCCCTACCGATCGGGGTGTCAAAAGGGACCATCGAGCAACATGGTGGAGATCGGGCAAGGGGCATCTACTCCGGTTCGTCAAGACATCGCAGACCTCGGTGCACGAGATCCGGAACATGCTGAAAGGGGATCCGGCCATGGCGGAGATAGGTTGGAGCATCGCCACCGGTGATCAAGAGCGCCGCTTGCTGACTGCTGGTCGCCTCGATGAGGTCATCCACCAGACGCTCCACCAGGCCGCAGAACCCGATGGACACACCAGCGTTCACCGCGTCCAGCGAACTCGAAGTCGGCACTGCCGGCTCCGCATCTAGATCCACGGCGGGGAGTGCGCCAGCGCAATCATCCAAACCATGAGCCATGGTACGCGGGCCCGGGCCAATCGCTCCCCCCACGAACCCCCCTTCCCGGGTCACCAAATTGACGGTCACGGCAGTACCGCAATCGACGATGATGGCATCTCCCCACTCACGCCAAGCAGCCACCGCCCCCACCCATCGATCCACACCGAGGGTGGATGGGTCGGAGTATCCAACATCGAGCGGGCAAGGCACGTCGATGCCAGCAACCGAGAGCGGGATGCCAAGTTCCTCCAGAACCAATTGCGCCATCGAGAGTCCCTGATCGACAACCGACAAACCGATGGCTCGCACCACAGGCCCTGACAAGAATTCCCGCAAGGCATCACCATCATCGGGCCCCATCCGCTGCCGCACCAATCCGGTGGCGGTGTGGAGCATGCAATCGAGCGTCGTGTTACCTCGGTCGAGCGTCAGCAACTCGTCCGCCAGGCTGGACACCTCAGCCACGAGGCGCGTAGTAGGTGCGCTCGCCGATCACGCCACGACTGAGAACCTTCACAATAAAGGTGCGGGAGCCCCGGTTGTACTGCTGCCTGCCCACCTTGATCGCCTGCGCCTTGGTCGACACAGGAATGCCATTGACCTCCAAGATCACATCCCCATTGACCAGACCAAAGCGTGAAAGTTGCGATGGCACCCTGGTGATCTGCAGGCCTCTGATTCGCCCCGACTTCGAGCGATAGGCACGAATACCAACTTCTTCATGCAGAACCCGGCTCATGTTCGTGCGCAGGTAATCATTGTCCTCGCGGCTGATATGGACCTGACCCGGCTGAACTTCCTTGGTCTCCTCGACCGCAACCCATGCGTCCGAAGATTCCGGCGAACGAGACTTCTCACCCGGCGTTTTCTTGCCCGTCGACTTTCGCCCTGCCAGCAACTCCTCGAGAAGCTCCGTCGGAAGCTCCAGTTCATTCTTGAAAGCCTTGACCTCTTCCCATTCGGCCTCGGGTTTACCACCATCCTCGCGACGGAAGATCACATGGGAGGCATCATCGGCAACGCCGATGAGCCGGATATTGTCATGGGAACTCCAGAGCACCTCGTTGATCTTGAGATGATGGGTAAGCCGATCGGTGCCGCCGGACGCGGTCGACATCGGTGCGGCCGACCTTCTTGACGAACTCCTCCCTCGTCGCGTCCTGCTGTCAGACCAAGTCGACGATCCTGCCGCGCCTGCCGCGCCTGCCGCGCCTACCTCGCCGGACGGGCCCGCGAGGCCAACTGCGTCGCCGCTCGAAGCTGTGGCGCCGCTCGACCCGAAAAGGCCCTCGGGCGGCTGAACATTAGCTTCGGGCTTGTACTTCACCACACAACCCGTATGCACATGCCCATCACCGCTATCAAAGGTGATGCTCACCACGCTCAGGATGTCCTCGATCGGCACCCCCGTATCGACCTTGGGCTCTTCTACCTGGGTCGGAGTTTCGGGCTCCTCTACGGGCGGTAGGGTGCCCAGCATGTTCGCGTCGCGAAAGGTCTTCCACCACTCGGGATTGCGGGCATATCGATCACGACGATCATCGGCCTCCGAACTCCGACCCTGCTTGATCTTGCCAAGGAATTCTTCCCGGATCTGGTCGTTCGTCACGCTCGCCGGACCCTCGACCATGGCGGTGTAGAACAGCCAGCAGCTGCCCCCCCCCAGGCCCGTGGAAGCCAGATAAAGCAATAGATTGATGGGAAGCTTGGTCATTCCTCGTCAGGCAAAGTCTAGCCCTTCTACGCCGATAGGCCAGCCATCGGCGGTCAACTGACGAGATCTCTCGAGGGTTTCTTCCCGGAATATGGAGGAACCACGGCCGGGAGCCGTGACTTCAACCGGTTACCGAAATCCCACCGTGGGTGATCCCACGCATCTGCATCTTGAGTTCATCCGGCTGATCAGAAGCCGCCAGCGCATCTTCGAGAGCGATGTTCCCACTCTCGAAGAGCCGGATCAGAGACTGATTGAAGGTCATGGTCCCGTAATAGGCTCCATCGGCAAGTGCGTGGGGCAAATTACGTGTTTGCCCCTTCTCCAGTAACTCTCGAACCGTCGGCGTACTCACCAGCAACTCCGACGCCGGAATCATGGCGGAGCCCTCCTTGGTTTTGATGAGACGCAATGAAAGGACCCCCGCCAAATTCAAGGACAGCTGCTGGCGTATCAGATCATGCTGGTGAGGTGGAAAGAACGTGATGATCCGCTCGACGGTCTGAACTGCATTGACCGTGTGCAGGGTCGACAGGACAAGATGGCCTGTCTCCGCTGCCGCAATCGCCGCCTCACAAGTCTCTCGATCTCGCATCTCACCGATCAAGATCACGTCCGGCGATTGGCGCACAGCATGGCGCAACGCCTGGGGAAAACTGACCACATCCGTGCCTATCTCACGCTGGCTGACGACGGATCTCCTATCCTCGTAGAGATACTCGATCGGGTCCTCGACCGTGATGATGTGCCTTTGATGATTGCAATTGATGAACTCAATCATCGAAGCGAGCGCCGTCGTTTTTCCCGACCCCGCAACGCCGGTCGCAAGCACGAGTCCGCGCTTGCGCGAGGCGAGTTGCTTGAGCGGCTCCACCGGGAGATTCAGTTCCTTGAAGGAGGCAACCTCACGCTTGATCGATCGGAAGACGAAACCGATCTCTCCGCCTTGATGAAAAGCGTTGCATCGGAAGCGGCCGACCTCCGGGATCGAGATCGCCCGGTCCGCAGCCCCGTGGCGGCTGAAGTCCTCCAGACCACGTTCGTCGAGCAAACCCTTGAGACACTCCTCCATCTGATCGGGCCCCAGAGCAGTATCGCCAAGGAACTGGATCTGTCCTCCCACCCGCATCGCGGGACAGCCCCCTGATTTGAGAATGAGATCGGAGGCGGATTCCTTGACCATGATCTTGAGAAGATCCCGGAGCTGTGGCGGAGTCGATGTCACATCATGGTCATCGGACATCTGGTTCCCGTGGTTTAGCCACCATCGGCTCAAAGTGAATTCGGCGCGGAAATAGCCCCGACGAGGCCTCCAGACCGTCCCGTGGTGAGAAAACAGCCAGGCCGCTGAACTACCCGCACAGGAGACGAACAAGGATGAGGTGGGCCGGTCCTTCCCTGGCCGCGTCAGACCTGGAACCGCCATACAGCATCAACTGCGATCGGCGAAAGCGGCGAGAGATCGGCCTGGCCCACGGTATGCAGATGGCGGGTGGACCGTGGTCGGCGCAGCAGCAAAGCCCGAATCCAACCCTCGGTCTGACGGCTTCAATCGCCCCGAAGGAGACCCACCAGGGCGTCCAGCATCTCCGTCACCCCGTCACCCGTCACCGCCGAAATCTGCAAAACATCCGACTCCAGGCCCTCGGCAAGAGCCCGCGCCCGCTCCCGTGAAACCTCGTCTTCGACCTTGGTCGCGATCAGCAAGCGGGGTCTTTGACCCAGAGACTGCGAGTAACCGGCGAGTTCCTGCTGGATGACTCGGCACGACTCCAGTGGATCGGTGTCCTCCGAACAATCCACGAGGTGAAGCAAGACATGAGTGCGTTCCACGTGTTTGAGAAACTTGTCTCCCAGCCCCTTTCCCAGGTGCGCCCCTTCGATGAGGCCGGGGATATCCGCCATCACGAACGTGAATCGGTCGCGCACTTCGACGATTCCTAGGTGAGGCTCAAGCGTCGTGAAGGGATAATCGGCAACGCGAGGCCGAGCCCGGGAAAGCGTCGCCAGAAGCGTTGACTTGCCCGCGTTCGGCAATCCCACAAGCCCGACATCGGCAATCAACTTCAGGCTCAAGCGGATGTGACGATCCTCCGCATCGCCCCCTGTTTCCGCCTGTCGGGGTGTCCGGTTCGTTGCGGTCGCAAATCGCGTATTGCCCCGACCTCCTCGCCCCCCCCTGGCGACCACGAAGGGATCGTCAATGCGACTCAGATCCTTCAGAGCATTGCCGTGATCCGCATCCAGGACAATCGTCCCCACCGGCACGCGCAGGACCAGATCCTCCCCCTTCCTGCCGGTGCAGCCAGCGCCTCGGCCCGGCTGGCCCTTCCCAGCCTCGAAGGACCGGCGACCTGCCAGATGGTAAAGAGTGTTCTCGTGAGTGGTCGCGATCAGAACCACCGACCCACCATCGCCGCCGTCACCGCCGTCAGGACCTCCGCGCGACACGTATTTCTCGCGTCGAAAGGAGGAGCAGCCGTCGCCACCACGACCACCACGAACGATAAAATCGATCTCGTCGAGGAACACCGTGACCTCAAGACCGTCAAGGGCGATACCGCCCGTGAAGAAACCTAGCCGGCAGCCCCTTCAACCAAGGGGTCCACGTGAACCTTGCGGTTCTTCTGGAACCGAACCGTCCCTGCCGTCAAAGCGAAGAGCGTGTCATCGCCTGCACGCTTAACATTATGGCCCGCATGAAATCTGGTCCCGACCTGCCGGACAATGATGGTGCCGGCGGTCACGGTCTCGCCACCGTAGCGCTTCACCCCGCGGTGCTGCGGGTTGCTGTCGCGACCATTACGAGTTGAGCCCTGACCCTTTTTATGTGCCATCTACGCCTCCTCAGCTCTTGATCGACTCGACAATGACCTCAGTGTATTTAGCTCGGAATCCCGTCCGCCGCCGAACATTCTTACGGCGCTTGAACTTCTGCACGATGATCTTCGGGCCCTTGATATTCCCGAGAACCTTGGCCGTCACCGATGCTCCCTTGATGAAGGGGGACCCGACCTGACCCTTCTCGCCAGCGATCACGTAAACCTTGTCGAACTTCACGGTCGAGCCAGGGGCAAGTTCGGGGTTGTGAGGAAGCTTGATCCGATCGCCCGGGGCGGCTCGAAACTGCTGGTTACGGTCATCGAAAACGGCGTACATCTGGCCTAATTCCTGCTATTCACTACGAAGGGCGAAGGAGTCTAGCGGGGAGTTCCCACCATGTGAACCTCCAGATCGAGGCATTTGCAGTCAAACCTCATTTCTGATCATTTCGAACGCTCAGGAGCCTCAGACAGGCTCTCTGAGCGTGTTTGTGCCACCAGCGACCCTGTAACCCCCAGCGACGAACCTGCCGGTGGGGAAGAAATCAGTTCCCGCCCACACCCTTCACGCCGAGTCCGGCCGGGACCGCGACCTTCACCTCGCGACCATCGGCCGTCAGGAAGCGATAGTGCACGTGATCGACCGGATAGCTCGGCTCAGCCTTGAAGACCACCTGCTTTCCGATCGCCTCCTCGAGATCGAGGATGGAACGGCGCTTGTAGTTCACCAGGTAATCGTTCACGGGAGGCGCCACATAGGCCTGCAAGATAGAGAAACCCTTCAAACCGAGAATGGCTCGAATCTCACGAAGGACCGTCACCGCCATGCTTTGCACGGTCCTGGAAAGTCCCGACCCCTGGCAATGGCTGCAGGTGTTGAACACTGTCCGCTTGAGCCCCGGCCCGACGCGCTGCCGGGTCATCTCCAGCATTCCGAACACAGAAATCCTGCCGACCTTGATCCGCGCTCTATCTCCCTTCAGCGTCTGAATCATCGCCCGCTCGACTCCTCGACGATACTTTTCTTTCTGCATGTCGATGAAGTCGATGATGATCACGCCCCCGAGGTCCCGCAAGCGAAGATGGCGCACGATCTCGGGGATGGCCTCGATGTTTGTCCGATAGGCCGTCTCCTCGAACTCCGTCCCCGGCTTGAACTTGCCCGAATTAATATCGATCGCAACGAGCGCTTCGGTCTGGTCGATCACGATCGTCCCACCATTTGAGAGCTCGATCGTCGGCCGATACAGGTTCTCGACTTCCGGTTCGATCCCGAACCTGTGATACAGCGGCGTCGAGGCCTCATGAGGAGTGATCCGATCGGCAATCCGCGGCATCAACTTCTCTGCAAAATCCTTGACGCGGAGATACACGTCATCCGAATCGACAACGACCTCATCGATATCGGGTGAAAACAGGTCCCGCATCGCCTTCAGGACAAGATCCGACTCCTGGTAAAGAAGCGCCGGGGCTCGCGTCACCGCCAATCTCTGCCCCACCATCTCCCATATCTTGTTGAGATAGTCCCTGTCTCGTTCAAGATCGATCTTGGTCTTGTCCACGCCAGCAGTACGGACGATGAAGCCAATGCCGCCGTTGCCTGTCTGATCGAGCTCGCGCACGATCTTCTTCAGGCGCCGCCGTTCCTTGTCATTATCGATCTTGCGCGACACTCCGCATTTCGGGAGCGCCGGCATCAACACCAGCGAGCGGCCAGGTAAAGAGATATAGGTCGTCAGCGCCGGTCCCTTGGCGCCAATGCCTTCCTTGGTCACCTGAACGACGATTTCCTGCCCCTTGCGAAGCAACTGGTCGATGGACTTCCTCGGCTCTCGACTCCGCTCTCGGCTTGCACGACCAGTTCGACGCCGTACGCGAGCCTTCGTCTCGGTCGCTGTGGTAGCACCCGAGGCTGGACCAGCATCGGTATCGTCCACCTCGTCGCCACCATCAAGCAGAGGTTCCTCGGCCGGGCCAGGCTCATCCGACGACTCATCCGACGGCTCATCCGACGGCTCATCCGATGGCTCATCCGATGGCTCATCACCATCGGTCGCCGACTCGCCAGCCTCTTCATCATCGATGACCGAGCGAACGACATCGGGACCGTCGTCACCAGTTACCTGAACCCGACCCTCGGCAACATCCGTCAGCCGGAAATCGTCCTGCCCGTAAGCAGGCAAGACATCCGAGACATGGAGGAAGCCATTCGTGCGTCCGCCGAAATTGACGAAGGCAGCACCTATACTCGGCTCGATATTGACGACTCGAGCCTTGTAGATGTTACCTAAGTAGGCCTCCCTGTTCGCGAGTTCGACGTGGAGCTCTTGCAACACGCCATCTTCCACGACCGCGATCCGACTTTCTTCGGGATCGAGGGCGTTGATTAGCATCCTCTTCAATGTTCGTAACCTCTCTTGCTAGCTGGCAGAGCGCTCCATCGGCATCGAGCCAAGATGGAATCTCTGCACAAGCGGCCTCGTGCCTCGCTGCGGTAATGGCGTGCAGACTCCCGTTGCCAAGCAAGGGAGCTGACCTCCCCCTCTCAAGAGGGGGTGTCCTGTCGCATCCAGCCAATGTGCGCATCGCCAGCACGAAGAAAACGTTCGATAGATCCGGTCTGGAGAGGGGTCTCCGTCCGGGATAAATGACACCTGGATTATAGACCATCAACGCCCGCGACTCAAACCAAGGGGGCGAGAAGAGTGAAGGCGCTGCAAACGGCACCACAGGCTCAGTTCTGGCCAGTCTTGCCGAAAATCGTGTCATATTCGGCACGCATCTGACGACGTCGTTCCTCCAGAACCCGGCGAACATTGTTCTCCACATCCTCCGGACTCCGCACAACTTGCGGGGTGATGAAGACGATCAAGCTGTTCCGCGTCTTGTTGTAGCTACGATTCTTGAACAACCAGCCGAGGCCCGGAATGTCGCCGAGCAATGGTAGTTTGGTATTCGTCTCGGACGTGTTGTCCGTGACCAAGCCGCCGAGGACTGCTGTCTGGCTCGAGCGCAGGAGGATCTTGGTCGCAATCGTGCTCGACGAGATCCGCGGGAGTGCAATGGTACCTTCTCCGCTGCCCGACCCCACGGTGAACACATCGAATCCAGCTGGAGCCAGAGAAGTCTGTCCGGTGCCTGACAAGGACTCGGACTTCGGGATGATGTCCATGATGACCTTGTCCGTCCCCGGAACGATGTGCGGGATCACCAGCAACTGGAACCCCGTACTGACCGGAGAGTCCGGCGCCTCCTCCACGACCAGTTGGAGGCCGCCTGCTTGCCCCTGCTCGGCTCGAGCCTGGGCGTAGCGGATGGTCTCTCCGACGAAGATCGTCGCCTCCTGATGATCCAGGGCAATCAGTTGCGGCGCCTGAACGATCTCTGAATTCGTATCCTTCTTCAACAGCCGCATGGCGGCTGTGACCTGCGTGAAGTCCAGGGCCCCAAAGATCACATCGGGCATCGTGGTGTTGCCTGTCGGATTCAGATCCTTGTCAGCAAATGGTCCTATTCTCTTGGTACTGTTCGTATCCTTGCTTCCGTTACCCGCGATGACGTAGTCATCCCATCCTCCAGCGCCCAGGTCGAACGGTAGCCGTGTTGGAATCTGCCCGAGGCCCAAACTCGCCGTCCAACCGTTGTCCCCGATATCCATCCCCACATCGAGAATGTCCTGGTTCGACGTGGTGACAAACTTGACATCGATAAAGATCTGAGCGGGCTCTAGATCCAACTTCGCGAGAAGGCGGCCGACCTGATCGACGACCGGCTTGGTATCCTTCACGATGATCACGTTGGAGTCCTCAAAGTAGTCGATGCTGCCGATATCCGGCGTCAACATCCGGCGCAGAGCGGCGATCAAACCAAATTCAACAGCTCCGGTTTCCGCTGTCTGATTGATGCGTGTGCTCTGAACGTAGTTCGAATCAATGGTAGGCACATACGTAGACTTCGGACGCACGTAACGAAGCTGGAAGCTCTCCGTTACAAGATCGTCCTTCATGCTGCTCGGCGGCACGATGCGAAGAATGTTTCGCTTTTCTTCGATCACCACATATCCCAGGGTTTTCACCGCAGCCTCCAGAGCATCTCTCCAGGGAATGTTAGAGAGCCTCAAGGTGATCGAACCCTGAACTTCGGGTGCGACGACGATGTTGGCACCTGAAATCTTGGCGATGGTGTCGATCACTTTTTGGATGTCCGCATTCTCGAATGCGAAGTAGACGCGCGGGGGCTTCTCGATCTTCAGGACATTGCCGGCAACCTCGACCACAACACAATTCGCGGCCTCGGCCAGAAGTTCGAGGGCCTGGCGCCATTCAACATCCAACAGGTCGATCGTGATGGACCCCTCGGCTGATGGGTCCATGATGATGTTCACGCCAACTTTTTGGCGGATACTCTCCACCACCTTCTTGAGGCTGTGATCCTTCAGCCGAAGTGTGAGGCGAGTACTCAGGTCACCGGCTCTCGAAAGAACTTCCGGGCCCTGCCCATCCCTCTCCTGTGCCGGAGCTTGGCCCGCAATCAAAGCGAGCACCGCAATCCACCAAACCTTGCTAAGTCCTGCCTGCATGTTCATCCCTTTTCGTCCATGTCACCCACACCAGGGGGGGAAGAGCGCCATCGAAGCACCGAGAGTTTCTTCGACACTCCGGGAACCACTCTTGATGCTAATTACTTCATCGGACGCCATCCGGGATGGTCTCCGGGAGCCGCTCGGCTGAAGATTGGCCTGAGAGGCCCCCGCCAGCGAGGTCGCCTCCTCATGAACCACTGCCGGAAAGCAAAAGCCCCGGATGCTCATGCCGGGACAAACCCACCGGATCTCTCACATAGCCTTGATGAGAGTGAAGCCCTTGTAGAGAAATTCCACCTGACCCCGCTCCACCGACTTCAAGATCATCTCATCGTCAATGCGATCGCCTTCCTCGTAGACAAGTCCGTTCATGATGACTGCCGACTTGCCCTCGGCGTTGATACACACACCCGAGATATCCAGCTGCTTGGTTTCGAACTCGAGAACCGTTTTCGCACGGACATATAGCTCCGCTATCGCCTTGGCGTGGACATACCGGCCATCCAGACGAGGGACATCCAGCTTGTTCTGCACGGCGCCATATCGATCCATTGCGGCCTGGAGACGGCCCTTGAGAAGGTCCTGCTTCATCTCCGTTGCCAGCTTCTCCATCATCTCCGCAGTGAGCCAGCGATCCCCATCCACGGCTCGGCCCGGCGACTCCGAAACCGTTGAGCTGAGCATTTCCAGAGGCTTCCTGATGTCCTTCGTCCAGGCCAGCCTCAGCGTCGAGCTAGCGATGTAGCCCTTTTCCTCGATGTCCCGGACCTCTGCCTCTATCTCGCCGATCTCCTTGAGCAAGTTGCCCTTCAGGCTATGCCGGACAAAGATCGTCGTCGCCGGATCATTCATCCGGCCGTGAAGGTCTTGTGCAGCCGCGATCTTCTTGCGCAGAGTCTCGACCAGCTTCTCTTGTTCCCTGAGAGAAATCGCATCCAGCCGCATCGCCAGTTTCGACTCTCGAGGGTCGATGAACACGTCACGACGACCCCGGGCGCCCGTGAACTCATAGGCCGCTGTGCTGATGTCCTGGCGTTTCGCCAAGATCTCCTCACGCTTGCGCTCCACCTTGTTGCTGTAGTTGGAGATTGTGATGTCTTCACTCTTCCCCGGTGCCTTGTAGACGTATGTCTCGACTGTCATCGAGATGCGGTGTCGATCATTGCCCTCTTGGGGTTTTGATTGTTTCTTCTTCAGCCCGGAAGCAAGCGAGAATGACTTCACCTTGACGAATCGCTCATAGTTCTCGAAGAGGCTCAGCATCTTCATGAACTGCCACAGCGTCGACTCGAATTCGAATCGGTAGGTATAGCGCTCGAAAGAACTCCCCTTGCTAGCCTTCGCCGGCTTCCCTGGCTCAAACTTGGTGAGCGTCGGAATACCCGCCTGCTTTTGGAACATGCTCGCGGTACGGATGAAGTTGTTCATCTCACGCTGTTCCGGAAGGATCTTTACATACTCCTGGACGTTCTCCCGCAAAACGATCACATCGTGCTCAAGGCTGGGGATCCGCTTGATCTTCGCCCTTGCTGCACGGATTTCGGTTTGCATCGAAGCGAGTGATTCGAGCTTCTCGGCAGCCAGCTGATCGACCCAAAACAGTCCGCCACCACCGATGGTGCACAAGAGGGACGTGACGGAACCAACGATCAGGAGCTTCCTACGTTCATCAGCCTTGGTCATCGACTCAATCCCTCCTGGCCTGATTCTTGGCCCAGGTCTTCGGAACTCCAAAAGCCCACTTCAAATCAAAGAACAACGCCTGTGAGGGGTTGCGCTCCTCATCGATATCGACAACACCACTCGGAGCCGCCTTTTCCTTCACATCGACGAAGAATGGCGATCCCTCGATGTCCTCGTGTAGATCTGCCACCTTCTGGATCTGGTTGCCTTGCACCCATCCCGGGAACTGGACTCCGGGTCCGCCCTTCTCGTTGCCATCGCGCGCGGTCACTCCTCGAAACCATGCGCGGTGACGTTCTGTGTTGCCGCCGTTATTGACCACATCTATGAACTGGTCCATGACCTCGGTCCACAGAAGGCGCGACTGACCGATCGTCTGGATCGTCTTCGACCGCTTCTGATAGGCCCCCTTCTGCTTGGCCAGGGCATCGTGATAAGCAACGCGGTTCTTGTGACTGTCCCGGATCTCTTCCATCGACAGCCTCTCCACCTCAAGCCGGCCAAGCTCACCGAAATAGACAAAGCCGAGGCGACCGATGGTCGCACCAACCAAAATTACCCCCAGGATGGTTGCTGCGAACAACTTTGGGGATGTCCGCTCGGTGCGGCGGTATTCCTCGGGAAGCAAATTGATACGGATCATGCCCTCATCTCCTCACGCGCAGGCCACCATCGCTGCCAAACCCAATGGAATCGCTAGTTGCGGCGATGCGGCATTGAGAACATCCACATCAACACTGTCCGACCGGACCTTCAGTCCATCTGTTGGGTTCCAGACGCGCGTTCTCTTCTCAAAGATCTTCTCGAGCCCCTCCTCCAGGAAGGGGAGCAAGGCCGAGCCGCCCGATAGATAGACCTCTTGGACCTCTCCGTCATACTGGTTCTCGAAGAAGTCGAACGACAAGTTGATCTCGTTGCCGAGTTCGCCCATGACCTGTGCCACAGCATCCTGAACATCCAGAACCTGATCCTGCGGATCGCATTTCAAGGCCTCCGCTTCGAAG
>CAZIVO010000012.1:0-50047 GCA_964542765.1 uncultured candidatus Brocadiaceae bacterium
CCACACCGCGAACAAGTTGGACAGACAGGCAAGGTGGTCGCCCCCACTCTCTACATCGCCTGTGGGATCAGCGGTGCAATCCAGCATCTGGCCGGAATGAGAACCTCGCGCTACATCGTCGCCATCAATACCGATCCCGATGCGCCGATCTTCAAGGTCGCCGACTATGGCATCGTCGGCGATGCACTGGAAGTCCTGCCAGCGCTGACCGAAGCGGTGGCTGGCGTCGCTGCGAGTTGATTCTCACCGCCCTCAACAGGCCGATCATTGCTTGCCGTTCGGGCCAGCACCCTCAATCCCGGTAGATTTTCCGGCCAAACGAACAACCCTTGCCACTAAGGGGTGTAGTTTAGACGGCCAGCATCCTGTTCCTCACCATGCTCACGACACGACTCTGCCCTGCCGCCATCTTCCTGGCGGCCACCGCGACTGCCCAGAGCGGCATCACCTGGGATAGCGAACTCCCAGCCGTGCTGGAAGTCGCCAAGACCGAGCACCGCGTCATCGTCATCGCCATGCTCGGCGACACCCATCGCTCAAGCGCGGTATTCACCAAGGGCCACTACCGAAATCCGAGCATCGTCAAACTGAGCAAAAACACCATCAACCTCACCTTCACGAGGGGCGATGAATCGGCGCTCGAGCAGGAGGTCAACAGCCGGTTCTTCCCGCCCTCGGCCCACAAGGTCGCCTTCCCTCAACACATCTTCCTCTCGCCGGACGGCAAGGTCCTCTTCAGCGTGCGCGGCGAGATAACGGCCGGGGAACTCGAATGGTCCTGGGGTGAAGCCATCGGCAAGATCGACAAGGAATTCCAGTGGAAACCCAGTGACGCCATGCGCGCGCCCAGCCCGAAGTGGGACATTCTTTCGGGGACGGAGAAGATCCAGCAGGGCCGCATCACCACCGACTCGGACCGCGCAGCACCGACGAAAAAGAGCCTGGAGAAACTGATGTTCGATCTCCGGCTTTCAAAACGGAACTGGATGAAGATCCGCGAAAGTCGCTTCGACGATGTCCTTCGCAGCGCGAGCCCGACCGCTCAGAGCTTTGCGAGCTGGGCGATCCGCATGGGCGATGAAGGTGATCGCGCCAGGATCTGCCGGCGCATCGGAGAACTCTCACCTCCGTCTTGGAACAAGCTCCTGACGCAATTCTTGAAAGACTCGTCCGAGGATGTCCGTGCCAACATTGTTCGCAGCCTCGGCTTGCTGTGTAACACCAAAAGCTTTTCGACCGTCAAGGCGCGGTGGAAACGGGACGCCTCCGAAAAGGTACGGTCGCGAGCGCTGCTGGCGATGGCCAGACTGGCGCCAGAAGAAACCTCTGTTCGTAAGGCCATCCAGGACACCCTCGAGAAAAGCGACTCCTTCGGCCTGCGCCTCTATGCCGTGATCGCAGCAGAGGCCATCGAACATCGCGCGGTGGCCCGGGACGCTCTGTGCACGGCGCTGAACGACCAAGAGCCCCGGATAAGGTCTGCCGCAGCGTGGGCCATTGCCCGTCGGCGAGACCGAGGACTCGATATCTTTCTTCAGGACTCACTGGAGTCCGAGAAGAACGAGGAAGTGAGGGTCTACATGAAGGCGGCGCAGCAGGCTCTCAAGGGTGATTGGCCCCGGGAGTTCGAGAACTTCAAAGCCAAGGTGATGGAGCTCGAGAAGGGGGCTCGCAAGCGCTAGCGCGGAGCCCGCGGTCCAAAGATCGCCGTACCGACACGCACCATCGTCGAACCCGCGGCGATCGCCGCCTCGAGATCGCCGGTCATACCCAGACTCAGCACCGGGAATTCCATGCCCAGGGATTGCTGCAGATCTCGCCGGAGCCCCGCCACACGGCCAAACACGAGCATCGGATCACCCTCGCGGGGGCCCATGGCCATCAAGCCACGCAGACACAGATGCGGGCACTCATCGATGATGTGACGGGCAAGTTCCTCAGCCTCTTGGGGCGGGCACCCGTGCTTGCTCTCCTCGTCCGTGGCTCGGATCTGGAGAAGGACCTCCAGGGAGCGGCCGGCCTCGTCCAGACAGTTCTCGAGCGTTGTTGCCAGCTTGTGCCGGTCAAGGCTGTGCAGAAGATCCAGATGCGGCACTCCGACCAGATCGCGCACCTTGTTGGTCTGCAGGCTGCCGATCATGTGCCATCGTGGCGGTGACTCGCAAAAGGCCGCACTCTTCAGGAGAAGCTCTCGCACGCGATTCTCGCCGAACGAGACCTGCCCCGCAGCGATGGCCCGCTGTACTGCCTCGGCATCGCGGGTCTTGCTGACCGCCAGGAGCTCCACGCTCGATGGATCGCGCTCATGCTCCCGGCACACCCTTGCCATGCGCTCGTTGAGATCTGCCAGTCGACTTGCGATATCGATGATCACACCTCCTGATCCCAGTGCGATGTGAGCATGCGTGGAAACAACAGGCGGCCCTTCTCGAGAACATGGTTCCTGCCTTCGAACTGAAACCCCGTCAACAATGCATCGTATGCATCGTAATCATCGACCACCGCCGCCCAATCACGGAGAGCCACACAGGCCCTCTCATCGCCGGCGTGACGTTCGCCCAGATGCCGGCAAACCCTGGCGATGAACTTGTGCGCGTCATCGATCCTCAACATGGGTTCAGCTTCTTGCGGATCGAGACCATCTGAAATCAAAAGCTCTTCTCTATAAGCAGAGACCAGCACGCGCAGAGGCTCGCCCAGCAAGACCCGATCGACCGCTTCCTTCAGCTCGGTGGCCATCCCTTCGCACTCTCAGTGACGGAAGTGGCGCTTGCCCGTGAAGACCATCGCGATGCCCGCGGCATCGGCGGCGGAGATGACCTCATCGTCGCGACGAGACCCTCCCGGCTGGATCACGGCGGTGACCCCGGCCGCGGCAGCCGCCTCGATTCCGTCCGCGAAGGGGAAGAAAGCATCGGACGCCAGCACGGCGCCTTGGGACCCCTCCCGGACTTTCTTGACGGCGAGTTCGACCGAATCGACCCGGCTCATCTGTCCCGCGCCGACTCCCGATGTCGACAGGGAGCCGTCATCATTGCGTCGTGCCAGCACGATGGCGTTGCTCTTGACATGCTTGGCGACCTTCCACGCAAAGCTCAGAACGAGTTGCTCGTCATCCGAAGGTGCGCGCTCGGTCACCGCCTTCATCTCGGGGTCATCGGTGACAGGAACATCAGGCGACTGCGCCAAGAAACCACCCGAAACCTGTCTGAAGCGGCAGGGATCGGTGGCGACGGGCCACCCTCCCAGAACCAGGGCGCGAAGGTTCTTTCCCCACTTTGCTTGCTGCAAGGTCAAGAGGGCTCCCTCATCAATCTCGGGCGCGATCACCGCCTCGAAGAAGCTTCCCTCTTCCACCATCGCGACTGCCGTTTCCTTGTCGAGTTTGCGAGAAAGGGCAACGATCCCCCCGAAGGCACTGACCGGATCCGCAGCGACGGCAGCGCGAAGAGCGTCGGGCGTCGTGTCCGCGACAGCAGTCCCGCAGGGATTGTTGTGCTTGACCACGACACAAGCCGGTTGCTCGAACTCCAGGGCGAGACACAGCGCCGCATCGAGATCGAGGATGTTGTTGTACGACAACTCCTTGCCACCGACCTGCCGGGCGGCGGCAAGAGAGGGGGTGCCGCCATCCTGGAACCGGTAGAAAGCCGCTCCCTGATGGGGATTCTCCCCGTAGCGAAGATCTTGAATCTTCTCGCCAGAGAAGCCTTCGTGATGGGTGAACTCCTCACCTCGCCGCCGAGCGAACCAGGCCGCGATGGCCGTGTCGTAGTCAGCCGTGTGGGCATAGGCCTTTCCTGCCAGTTCGCCCCTCAACTCACCAAGGCCGACTGCATCCTTGTCTCGCAATGCGTCAAGAACGCGACCGTAGTCGGTGGGATCGACAACAATGGTCACGTGCGCGTGATTCTTCGCCGCGCTCCGGATCATCGAAGGGCCACCGATGTCGATATTTTCGATGACTTCATCGTCTGCCACACCTTCGCGGCTGGCTGTCTCGCGGAAGCGATAGAGATTGACGGCAACCACGTCGATCGGATCGATCCCGTGCTCTTCCATCACCCCTTGCGTCTGCGGGTCCTCGCGCAGGCCGAGCAGGCCGCCGTGGATACGCGGATGCAGCGTTTTGACCCGTCCGCCCATGATCTCGGGAAACCCCGTGTAGTCGGCAACCTGCTGAACCGGAACGCCGGCCTCTTGCAAGGCCCGGTAGGTGCCTCCCGTCGAGAGGATCGAGAAGCCGAGTTCGACGAGTCCCTTGGCAAACTCGTCAACGCCCGTCTTGTCAGTGACGGAGATCAGCGCTCTTGGAGTCATGGTCATTCAGTCTCGTTGCCCTTCTTCAAATACCCCTCGATGAACTCGTCGATCTCGCCATCCAGGACGGCATTGATGTTCGATGTCTCGACTCCGGTTCGCAAGTCCTTGACCATCTGATAGGGGTGCAAAACGTAGGATCGAATCTGATTCCCCCAGCTGATCGAACCCTTGTCGTAGAACTTGCCAAGTTCCTCTTCGCGCTTGGCAAGCTCGATCTGGTAGAGCTTGCTCCGCAAGACCTTCATCGCATAGGCCTTGTTCTTGTGCTGGCTGCGCTCGTTCTGGCAACTGACCACGGTACCCGTGGGCAGATGAGTGATGCGAACCGCCGAGTCGGTCTTGTTGACGTGCTGGCCACCGGCCCCGCTCGCCCGATAGGTATCGATCCTCAGTTCCGCGTCAACGATCTCCACATCGATGGTGTCATCGAGTTCGGGAAGAACCTCGACGGAAGCAAAAGAGGTCTGGCGGCGAGCATTGCCATCGAAGGGTGAAATTCTCACGAGGCGATGGATCCCCTGCTCCGCCTTCATTCTCCCGTAAGCATAGGGCCCCTTGACGGTGAAGGTCGCGAATCGAATCCCGGCCTCTTCGGCCGTCTGATGATCCTGCTGCTCTATCTCGAAATCGTGCTCGCCGGCCCACTTCACGTACATCCTCAAGAGCATTTCGGCCCAATCCGAGGCATCGATGCCGCCGGCTCCTGACTGCAAGGTCACGATCGCATTCTTCTCATCGTGCGGGCCGCCGAGCATGATCCGGAATTCCAGCTCATCGAGAGTCATGGAAAGATCTCGGTGGAGCTTCTCGAGATCCTCGAGCACCGCTTCCGCATCCTCTTCGGCCAGTTCCAGCATGACCTGACCATCCTCGATCAGGTGGTCGGCCTTCTCCAGAGGGGCAACTCCGGCGAAGCAGATTTTCTTTCTCGCGACGTGAATCTTGGCCGTTTCCTGGTTTTCCCAGAATCCCGGCTGACTCATTCGGTTCTCGATATCTTTGAGTTCACGGTGCAGGCGTTCGAAGTCAAAGACTCACCTTGAGCTGGCTGACCCGGGTCTCCGCCTGGTGCAAGAACTGCCTGTGCCCATCGATATTCATGGGACACGATTTAAATAAATAAGCCGCGACGGGCAACTGCAGGCAAAGGAACGAGGTAGGCGAATTCTTGGGCCCGTCGCGGCTTGAATGCTCCATCTGTGGAGATCTCCGGTGAGCTCTCCACTCTCTCCTGATTCTCGGATGCCGCGCAGGAGACATTAGCGACGAAGTCGAGCATTCTCGGGGCAGCCAGCTCAGCCCGCCGTTCGCACCGCCACTTCACCAAAACTCGCTGCGAAATTTTTATCGCGATCGGCAAAATCTTTGTGAGCCGTGGCTCAAAAGGTTCCCGCGGAGGCCGATGGCAAGATCGAACGTATCCATCGCCGGTGCCGAAGAGCGTGAGCTGTTCCGGCCAGTGATTCCCTCTAGCGGCCCAGGCCGAAGGAGCGTGATTGGAGCCCGTCCTTGGCCATCAAGCGCTCGATCTCTTCGGGTTTCGAGGGCAGATGGCCCGAGAGCTTGACGCAGCCGTCCTCGGTCACGAGCACCACGTCTTCGATCCGACAACCCATTCCCTTGTCACGCAGATAGGCTCCGGGCTCGACCGTGATCAGCATGCCCGGCTCGAGGATGTCCCCTTGCTTGTCATGGACCGCGAGCCCCACGTGGTGGCACGGCCCGTGATCGGAAGAATAGCCCTTCGCTCGCAAGAGCTTGCCGCACAAGGCGCCGAGCTGGGAAAGTCGAGCACCCGGCTTGACCCGATCGATCAGTTCTTTCTGCACGTCGTGGACATCCTGGACCAGCTTGCGCTGCTCTTTCGTGAACTTCCCGCTGACTGGAAAGGTTCGCGTGACATCGGATGTGTAGCCATTGACGGTGGGTGCGTAGTCCATCACCACAAGTTCACCCGCCTCGGTTCTCTTGCGGTTCGCGTTGTAGTGCAAGACACAACCGTTCGGTCCCGACCCCACAATCGCGGCGTATGCGTCCTCGCCGGCGCCCATCCGGGTAAAGACATAGCGGGCGGCGGCCTGGAGTTGATATTCGTAGACTCCCGGCTCAACACTCTTCATGGCCTCGGCAATGCCTTCACAGGCAATCTCGGTCGCCGCCTTGATGGAGGCAATTTCTTCGGTTGTCTTGACCGCCCTCAGCTCACCGATGAACGGGGTCACATCCTTGATCTCGATCTCTGGAAATTTCTCCTCCAGAGCATCCTGGAAAGCTTTTTCGCGGGTCGGTCGTCCATCCAATCTGTCGCGGCTTCGGCGGGATGCTGCACCACTGGCCGCAGAAGGTGTCGAGGTTCTCGCTGGTTGCGGACGAAGAAAGGTCCAGACCAGGGGGCGCCCCTGTGATGACCCGAGCAGGTCGGCAATTTTCTGCGAGAGTTGCCGGCTATTGCCGACCTCCGCGAAGCCCGTCTGTGCAACAGATCTTTCGCCGGGAGCGAGGCGCTTGCCATTCCAGGTCGCCGTGAACCGGTTGAACGGCGGCACCAGCAAGATCTCCTTCCCCTCCTCGGGCAAGAGGATCATGGCAACATCCTCCTCGGCGACTCCGCTCAGATACCAAAAATCATGGTCCTGATAGAAGGGCGCCATCTCCGGTCCCTGGGTACCGCCACGCAAAACGATCACCGATCGACGACCCTCCTCCGTCCCTTGCTTGACGAGTTCCATCAGGGCCTGTCGGCGACCGCGAAAGAACTCCTTCGTCAAGGTTGCAGGGGGTTCCTGGGAAGTCACGGTGTCGGCCGACAAGAGCAAAAGGCCGAGCGTCGGTATGGACAGGGTCTGAAGGTGTCGGGAAAGGCTCATGCGATGCTCTCCGGGGCTATCAGAGGTTTGGTATCCGCCTCGCGAAGATGTCCGGGCGCCATGCGGCGCGCAGCAGCGAAAAACGAAATCATCATGACTTGTGTCCAGACCACGCCGAACTGACCGATCAGCAGGCCCAGCCATGGGTTTTGCTGCGCCTCGAGGACCATGGTCGTGACCTTTCCGATCACGAAAGAACCCACGATCCAAGACAGGGTCAGCACAGCCACCACAATGACGGTGCTGGAAAGATTGGCAAACGCCGCAAGCGTTGCTCTGACCCAGGCCAAAACCGCCGATCGCGCGCCGCCCGCCAGCTGAGCCATGGCCATCTTGCTGATCAACAAGACGCATAAAAAACCGAAGCCGATCAGATAGTCGACACCTTCGCGGAACATGCTGACCCACTCGATCGGCCCCATCATGGTGGGCTCATTGTCCCGCAACGCGGTATCGAACAGCCATCCTCGAAACGCTCCCGCGCCCCAGGACCAAAGGGTGAGAATGAGAAGACCGATGATCGCCGCCCGGAACATCGGAAAGAAGAGACGGCCGCACGCTGTGCCAAATTCTCTCCAGGTCAAGCGCGGCTTCCCCAGGCTCGAAAGGATCCCCCCGGAGAGGAAAAGGAGAGCCAGCGCCACGAAGATCGCCGGACCCTTGAGATCGACAAGCGATTCGGTGTGGAGCCGAATCAGATCCGCATCCAATGCCTGATCGAAACCATAATTCGCCCCCGGGTGGGACGACAGAGTTCGGTCGACCTCCATGGCCACAGGGAAGATGGCGAACAGAGCCGCGATCGTGATGGTCACCCAGCAAGCAAGGATCAAACCCGGGCGACCGAGGGCATCGGTCAGCGAGGAGAGGGCCAGTCGAATTGCTTTCATCTCGCCGACCTCATTTTGTCCATCCAGCGAAGGAAAGCTGGGCCTGGGTTTGCAGCAAGATCCGCACCCCCCGATAGATCGAGGGTCGGCGGTCCACTTGCGCTCGCCAGCCATTGTTGAGGAGGTTCTCGTCGATCAGATAGACCCCTGCCGGACCCTGCGCTCCCTCGAAGGGCTCCCCCGTCCCTGGCGTGTTTCCGGGGGGGTCGACCCACACCTCCTCCAGAGACCCCCAGTCCTTTCCATCGCGCCGATCATCGAAGGTGAATCGCCACCACGGAGAAGTGTCCTTTTGATGGATGGTCCGCTCGACCACGCCCGCCCCACCAAACCGAAACCTCACCCGGACATCGCCGCGCAGCGATCCGTACCGCCGGACCACCACGCTCTTGCTCGAGCCACCACCATCGACAGGTTGGACTTCGTCGATGCCGTAATCGAACACGGCTTGTGGACCGCGGGCCGCAGTGAAGAACCGGGCAACTTGATCACCACATTCTTTCGCCAGAAGATCCGTGAACTCCATAGTCGTCGGATGACGAAAGCGAGACGCGGCATGGAACTTCCTCAGAAAACTCCACCACTTGACCGTCCCGGTCATGCGCTCAAGGGTCCGCAAGAGAGTGGCAGGCCGGTGATAACTATTCGCACGGTAACTGTCTCTGTTCCGGTAAAGCCAACCGGGAAGGACCATGGCGTCAGGATTGTCGGCACGGAGCCAGCGATCTCGGTCCGACCAGGCATCGGTCACCCTGGCTTCGCGGAAGAAAGTCGTCGCGGGCTGCTTGCACAACCAGTCCAGGAGAGGCGAGCGGGGAATGATCGAGCCATCGAACCGCAATTCTTCGGCGCGCTGCTCAGCCTCGGGAGACAGACATTTGGATAGCGGCAAGGTCGCCAGAGAAGCCAGGTTCTTCTCCAGCAGGAAACCGCCGGTGGTGCCCTGCATCGTCATGAGGCCGAAGCTACTCGTCTGTACAGGACGCATCTTTGCGTCGTAGTGGAGAAACTGCGCGCGGCCTTCGCTGTAGCTGTTGATTCCCTCGTCCAGCCAGGATTCCTCGAACTCATTATTGCCGGACAGGCCATACCAGTACTGGTGGCCGAACTCGTGGACCGTCACCCCTTCGGGGGATTTGCGCCGCCCATGAGGGAACATGGATGTCCCACAAGTGATCAGGGTCGGATACTCCATTCCTCCGCCCAGAGAGTTCCCCATGGCATCGGTGGCTGGATCAACAACCGTGATCGTTCGATACGGATAGGGGCCAAAGCGCAAGCCAAAGAATCGGATCGCTGCTTGCGTCGCTTCCATGTGCCGCTGCACCTGGTCGTCCGTATCGTGTTCGGGCTGTAGCAGAAGGATGATCTTGGTCTCGGGAAGATCAAACTTCTCGATCGGAACGCCCATCTCCTTGGCGACCCGGACCACCAGAGGATCTTTCGCAGCTTTCACGGGCCCGAAGGTTCGCTCGTATCGGCGGAAATCCGGATCGGCGACCCACGCGAAATCGTGCACCTTCTCTTGCACGAAGGTCCTCGTCTTCATGCCATCGACCGGGGCCGGCGATCCTGATGGCTCGCCCCCGGTCGCGCCGATGACATGGCCTGCCGGCACCGTGATCGCAACCTCGTAGCGCGAGTAGTCGGCAAAGAACTCGGTGTTGCCGTGGAACTGGTGGCAGTTCCAGCGCGCCTGACCACCGACATCCTCGAGGACCCCCAGTTTCGGGAACCAGTGCATGCAAAAAACACCGTTCACCGGAACCCAGCCGGTGCGACGCCAGGCCTTGGGGAGCTTGGTCGTGAATCGAGACTCGAGGAGAATGGTGCCTCCCGGCGCCACGGCCGACGGCAAGGTGACGCGGAAAACCGTGCGGTCGTCAGCGTTACCGTCATCGGGGCTGATGAACTGACCTCGCGCCAGAAGATCGGTCGCAGACGTCGGCTCGACAAGCTTCAGTTCATCGAAATGGATGGACCCGAACTCCCCCTCTCGCCATTTCTTGCGACTATCCTCGCCGGCCTCCCGCATGTGTGTGGAGCGGAGATCCTTGAAGGCATTGATGTAGAGGTGGAACCGAAGCTCGGAAGTGCTGTGGGACGTCGTGTTCGTCCAGCGAATCTTTTGGGTCCCATGGAGAGTCTTTGTCTCCGGATCCAGCCGAACCGCCATCGAGTAAGCGCTGGCCCGCGAACTTTGCTCGGGCACTTCCTGGGCTGGAGGGCCCAAGGTCACGAACAGAAAGGCCAGGAAAGGTAGCAATCTCATACGCATGGCTTCACCTTCGATCGATCACGCCCGCGCATTGTGCCACCAGCCACCCGGTTCTTCGCAGAGAGTCAAAAAACTCTGATGCAAGAGGGGGTAAATCGGCTGACTCGCACCTTCACCGACGGCGCTGAAGGGGTGTGGCTCGCCGGGCAGCCAACGGGGTGGAGAGATCACTCAGAATCTGGAGGGATCGGGCCCTGGCCCTGTCGTCGGCGGGCGAGCTGAGCCGCTGCGCCATACGCCTTCAGCTTGTTGTACAGAGTCTTGGTATCAATACCGAGGGTCTTGGCAGCGCGCGTCTTGTTGCCTCCGGCGGAGGATAGAACTCGCAAGATGTGCCGTTTCTCGACCTCGGCCAGGGGTGTCTTCAGAATCTCGCCGCCGGGATCTGCTTCCGCGACGAGTTTCTTGAGGACCTGGGAATCCTCCACCACGACCACGTCGAAGTCCTCACCCTCGAGCTTCCCACGAAACTCATCGAGCGTTTCGCAAGCAACAGGAATACAGGGCCACTCGTTGGTCAGGGCCATCACGTTGCTGGCCGCCGAGTCTTGCGATGCATACACCAGTAGCTTTTTGCCGAGCACCTTGGATTCTCTCCTTGGCGAGTCAGGGAAGGGCAGGGGTGACCCATCTAAGCAACTCGCTCCGCTCACTTTAGCTCTACGGTCGCCACATAGAACAGAGGAACTGATCAGGTTTTTTTCCGCATATTTAGCCTCCCCACTGCTCTTGCCGACCCTGCGGAAGACTGTTTGGTAGCCCGGGGCCATGGCCGGAATGCGATGAAGCAACGAGTTCATGGGCGAGTTGACATCGGTCACCGTATGATCTCCCACCCTAGTGGCCGAAAACCCGGTGAAACACTGCCCCGAATGCCTGTCCACCCTTGAGGGCCCGGTAGCGAACTGCCCTCACTGCGGCGCCGTGCTGGCGGAAACCCCTCGTCACCGCCAAATCTGGCCCATTCTGGTCGTCCTGGCCGCCTCGGTTGTGGTGGCCTATCTGGCCTTCCGCGATCCCACGCCGGGGCCGAACAAGCCCACGAACCCGCTCCTGGGCAACGATCCAGCCATATCACCGGAGACTCCAAAAAGCCCCAGTCCACCGCCAAGCCCGCGGCGGGAAAACGACTCCCTCAGCGCTTTCTGGGTCCTGCGAGCCGAACATCAGCCGGAAATCAGGGTTCCCCTGCTGGCCCTGCGGCCGGAGGCGCCGGGTCCCGTCACCTTCTTCCTGCCGACTCCCCACCTTCCGCTGAAGGGTGCCCTGACCGACGCCGAGGGCCGGACCATCCTCCTGAACGTTCTCCACCTGGATCTGACCCGCCAGTTCATCTTGTTGACACCGGAAGGCGAGTTTCCCGAACAGGTCTCACCGATGCGCGTCCGCAAATCGACCAGCCTCGACATCGGGGAAGCGCTGCAAATCGCCGACGAAACCTCGATGAGCGGCATCGGCGCCACCTTGTTCCTGCGCCGAGAGGCCGAGTTCTTGCGCGTGGACAAGGCCCTCCCCACATTCTCGGCCCTGGTCGATCGTAACGGAGCAGCCGTCGGCTATTCCTTTGGTGACAACACGGCCCTGCCCCTCGACCCGGTGCTCTTCTGGCTCGGGCGAACCGGGCTCGGCAAACTCGGTGAAGCACAGCTGGCAGTGCGTGCGGCCAATCCCCTCCACGTTCTCGAAGATGTCGACGAACTGGCGCGCAAGCCATCCTCGGTCGCCAAGGCGCGGCGAGCCCTCTCGTTGCTGGAACATTGTCGACCTCTCGTCCAGGATCGCGACTGGGATGCCGCCCTCGATGATGCGGAGCGCGGAGTGCACCATCTCCTGGTCCGACTCCTGTCAGCGGAAGATCCGGTAACTGCCCTGCAACATGCGCAGCAGGCGCTGGCCCGCTTCCCTGACCATCACGGTCTTTTGGCCGACATGGTGCTGTTGAGCATCAAGAACAATCCTGAAGGAGCGATCGCCCTCTACGATCGACTGCGCGGTCAATCACCCGAACACGCAGCAGAAATCGCTGACACCTTCATCGAAGGATTGATCGCCACGGCGGACAAGCGGATCAAGGACGGACGATTCCAGGAGGGTCTCTCCCTGCTGGAATGGCTGGTCGGCATCTTTCCGCGACGCGCCGACCTCTACATCCGCTACGCGCGGGCACTCAGTCGCGCCAGTCGCTACACCCAGGCCCGCATCGCCGCCGAAACGGCAGCGAGTCTCGACCCCAGCTACGCGGAGTTGCTCGAGGACTATCGCCGAGCCGAGCGAACCGCCACCACTGCCGGTGAATCGGTCGAGATCCCCTTCGATCCCGACACCTTGCTCATCCAGGCGACCGTCCGGGTCGGCGGCAAACCTCTCGAGTTGGTTGTAGATACAGGCGCATCCCTCACGACCATCCCATCGTCCATGGCCCGCCAGCTCGGCCTCCTCGGCAGCAGCAAGAAGCGGGTCAAGATCGACACGGCCGGGGGGACCATCGAAGCCGAACTGGTTCAGCTCCCCTCGTTACAGATCGGTCCGATCAAGATTCTACGGATCTCGGCCGTGATCATCGATCTTCCCGGAAGTCTCGGCAACAAGGGGCTCTTGGGACAAAATGTCCTGCGGCGCATGAACGTGCAATTCGACAGCCAAAACCACAGGCTCGTCCTGCGGAAAACCCGCCGGAAACGCCGATGAACAGGGCGAGGACGCTGCCAGGAGCTACGCGGAGTTATTCTCGGGTTCCAGCGTTCTCGGAGGCAGCGGTGCTGCCGCAAGATGGACGAGTGACGTGCATGGCCAAGTTTTCGACCCAATTCGCAGGCGCCTGTGATTTCCGGCGTTTCCCGTATCCACCCCCTGATCCGGTGGAGCGACTGTCGTGAGCGCTCAGCAACCCATGAAGGCCGACCCTATCTCCACCGTCGCGTTCAATCAGGCCGTCGCCGAACACGCCGATGGGCTCAAGAACTACGCTGCCCGGATGCTCCAGGACTCGGTCCTGGCCGAAGACGTTGCCCAGGACGCCTTTCTGGCTCTCTACCGGAATATGCACAAGGTTCCGCCAACGGCCACGCGACCCTGGCTCTACCGGGTCACCCGCAACCTGTGTCTCGACCACCTGAGGCGGCGAAAGTTCAAACTGCGACTCTTCCGCGATGTCAGCAAGGATGATGATTACGAACACATACCGGAGGATCTCCGTGGCGATCGTCCCGACGAGGTCGCTCAGAGCAGAGAATCACAGGCCCTGATCGAGAAGGCCATCCAGGCTTTGCCGAAGAAGTTCCGGGAGGCTTTCTTGCTCTGCGAAGTTCAAGGCCTGAGCTATGAGAATGCCGCCACGATTCTCGACTGTCCCGTCAAGACCGTCTCGACCCGGCTGTTCCGGGCCCGGCAACGATTCCGCGCTGCTGTGGGACCGGAACTCTCGCCATGAATCACCACTACACGAATCACCACTACACGAATCACCACTACACATTGTCCAAAAGCACATTGTCCAAAAGCCCCCCGGACCAAAGATGAGTTGCAAACGTTTCTTGTTTGAGATGTCACAAGCACTGGACGGCCGATTGCCGTCGAGCAAGCGTGCGTCTCTTTTGAATCACATCAGCGAGTGCAATCCCTGCGCGCAAAGCTGGGAGGATCACCAGCGGGCACAGCAACTCGTCAGCAACCTGCCAAAGCAAAGTGTGTCGAGAGGCTTCCGTGACGAACTCTCGGCGCGCATCCAAGCCGGCGAAGGTGCCAGTGACGCGATTTTCGGTGAACCGGTGCCCATCCTGGCCAAGGCTCAGTACGTTCTGGCCGGAGCGGCCGCAGCAGCCGTTTTTCTGGTGGCGATGCGGGCATGGGACCACGAGGCTCCCGTCGCAGTCCCACCCAATACCGGCCTCTCCGCAGACATGGTCGCCAACCGCGGCGGGGAAGGGCCCACCCTGCGCCCAACGCTGGCCTACGCGCCGGTGAATCCCGGGATTGTAGCAACTGCGGGTGCCGCGAAATTTGAGTCGAGTGCACGCAAGCTCGAAGCCAAGCTTCGCCTCGCGACATCTTCAAATACGCAGGGCTTCGCCTGGAACGAGATCGCGCCGGAGGCACGCGAATTCCGGGCGGCTACGCGCACTCTCCTCTTCCTCGAAGAGAATGGTCACCTGATCATCGCCCCCAAGATTCAAGCGCAACTCAACCTCGCAAAGCGATCGCTCGAAGCCATCGATCAAGGTCAAACCGTCTCGGCGTTCGAAATCCTGCGCCAGATACAGCCGGAGAGCATGCGGCCCGGAGTTCAGTGCTGCAGTGATCCGCTCGTCTTCATGAAGGAGTTGCAGCAACTCTTCGTCGAGGATCACAGCATCCCGGACATCTTCGGTTTTTCGATGCATGCATCCGAAGCCATTGACCTACCCCAAACCCAAGGGGTGCAGCTCCGCATCTACATGCAAACGGGATCGGAGCGGGATCGGCCAAGCCTGAGGGAGCGCTGATTCTCGGCCACCTCCCTGCGGCTAACGCCGAGAGGTGACCTTCGAAAGATCTTCAGATCTGGTTCGGGACAACGAAGGGCGCGCGATATCGCCTCGTGGTCAGTTCGTTCGCAGCGTCAGCATGGTCACCGGTGAAGCGCTCCCGCTTCGGGTTGAAGGACAGGGTTGGACCCATCGCGTAGTCCGCCTTTGCAGCCTTGACACCATTGTCAACCAGATGATCGCGGAACCGACGGAAGGACTCGTTGGCGACCTCCGCATTCCCGAAGGGCGTGTCCGTCTTCGCGAGCTTCCGGGCTTGCCCCATCTGGTATGAAATATTCCCGAGGTGGCACAGGCCGGAAGAAAGATGCCCTTCGATGCTCTCCGCATTGAGATCCTCTCTCTTTCCGCTCTTGACCGCATCCAGGAAATTCTGGAAGTGGTCGCCCCCGCCGGAGAAGGTCTTGACGACGTTCCCGTCGAGGTCGAAGGCCAAGACCTTGCCGTAGCTTGCGCTGACCATGTAGCCCTCTTCGCAGTGGAAGATGACACCGATCTTGGCACCATTGCTGGAGAAGGGACTGTAGGCGCTGGTTTTCAGACCGCGCACCTCGAATACGAGTTGCTGATCGCCGTAGTGAAAGACCGAAATCTGGGTGTTGGGTGTGTTGCCATCATCTTCGTAGCCAAGGCGGCCACCGCAACTCACGACGCTATCAGGGAACCCGTCCTTACCCAGGCCCCACCGGGCGATGTCCATCTGGTGCACACCTTGATTGCCCAGGTCACCATTGCCGGTCTCGAAGACCCAGTGCCAGTCGTAATGCAAATTCTTGCGCATCAGCGGCTTCAATGCCGCCGGACCCGTCCAGAGGTCGTAGTCCAGCGTCGACGGAGTTTTTTGGGGCCCCTTCACCTTGCCGATGCTTCCGCGAGGCTTGTAGCACAGAGCGCGAGCGACATGAACCTTGCCGAGGCCGCCGGCCTGCAACCACTCCATCGCCTGGCTCGTCGCTTCCGTGGAGCGCGACTGAGTGCCATGCTGAACAATCTTTCCGTGCTTGCGAGCAGCCTCCACCACCCGGCGGCCTTCTTGCAAGTTATGGCTGATCGGCTTCTCAACATAGACGTGCTTGCCCGCCTCGATCGCCCAGATCGTTGCCAGAGAATGCCAGTGATTCGGGGTGGCGACGGAAACCGCATCGATCGAGTCGTCCTCGAGCATCTTGCGAAGATCCTTGTAGTAGGTGGCCTTGGGGCAGGCCTTTTTCGCCAGGGCGGTCACCCCCTCGTCCGGGTCACAGATCGCAACCACTTCCGAGTCCTTGCTCTTCTTGAAGGCGCCGACATGAGCCCGGCCTCTTCCGCGTACTCCGAGCACCGCCAACCGAATGGTTTCGTTGGGCGAGCGCGGGCCCGGATCGTCGTCGAGCCGAAGTGATACCGAAGGAACCCAAGCGGCACCGGCCGCGGCGAAAAGGGAGTCTTCGAGAAACTCTCTGCGTGTGAATCTAGTCATGCCGAATCTCTTCTCTGGTCAATTCCCAGCACCCTCTGTCGAGCGCAGTATACGAAATCCGAGGTGATCCCCGTCAGGAACCCACCACACCCCCGGCGGAACATTTGGGTCTTCCAGCACCCAATCGGCCTCAAATCCCAGCCGCGCCCCGGGGCCGATTGCGGCCGCTGGATCGGACCAGGAACCGCCTCGCAACACCTCTCTCTCGGGCTCATCGGGGGAAAATGGCCCCAGGCAATACTCCCAGAGATTCCCGAGCATATCGTGAATTCCCAGGGCATTAGGCTCTTTCAGCCCCCCCTCATGAGCCTTCTGGTCGCTGTTTTCTTCGTGCCAGGAATAAACATCGAGCCCGCCCTCCGGCCGAGCCCCGCAGGCCAACTCCCACTCCTTTTCCGTGGGCAGGCGGTAGGCCCTTCCGGTGTTGAGGGAAAGCCATTCGCAATATTTCACGGCGGCATTCCGGCTCATCCCCACAGCAGGTTGCTTGCCCAGACCCCAGTCACGATCAAAGGGGGTGATGTCATCGAGAGGCTTGGAGGGCTTGGCCACCGCGTCCACGCCCGGCGGAACATTGCCCGCTTCCTCGAAATCACAGTAGGGCAAGTATTCGTCCCAGGTCACTTCGGTTCGAGCCATCCAAAAACGACCCTTCGGAACCCATACCATTTCGAAGTGAATGTCCGTTCCCTTGATCGATTCCACGTAATCACCAAAGGGCCCGCCTTCTGCATCAGAAGCCGACTCACAACCTCCCAGCAAGGCCGCAAAAGCGACGACGGCGCAAGAGGGAACCGGACTAGACCGCATGACATGGACTCTATTATCGCTACAAGCGGGTGTCCACCCACGCCCGGAAAGCTCCTCGGGGTCGCCCGCAGCAGGGGTCCGTCCGCCACAAAAACGCTTCACGCTCAGCGGATCTACACACGTCCTCACTACCCTTGCTCTGCAGAAAAATCAGTGCGCTATCCCGGTGACATCACAATCCCGGCGAGTTCTACACGCAATCATCGCTCTTGGGCGGTATCAATACCTCCTCGATATCATGCTGAAGCCGTGTGACAGATGACTGTTAGGGTTGCTCTGACAGAAACGATCAATGCCTTCGCGGACATGCCCGCGAACAGCGAAGATCTTCCGAATCTGGCCGGACACCTCGAAGATATCCGTCGGGCCAACATCAGCCACAACCTGGAGTTGATCGAGGAGGCTGCGCAACGCGGAGCCATGATCGTCGGTCTCGGAGAACTCTTCTCTGCGCCCTATTTCGCGCTGCACCGCGACCCCATGTGGCGCGTCCTCGCCGAAGATGCAACCAGTGGGCCGACCGCCACCGCCATCTGCACCGCCGCTCAAGAGTTCGGTCTGATCATCGTCGCACCAATCTACGAGCACGACGCGTCCAACGCTCAGCGCTTCAACACCACCCTCATCATCAGCGAATCGGGACAGATTCTGGGCAAACATCGCAAGGTACACATTCCCGAAGGGTCGAACGAAGAAGCTCTCTTCGATGAGCGTTTCTACTACCGAGAAAGCGATGGTGATCAAAACCAGAATGGGTCGAGCCTCATCTCGACCAACCCATGGTTCCCCGTGTTTCGCACAAGTCTCGCCAGAATCGGGATCGCCGCTTGTTATGACCGCCATTTCGAGGGTACGGTCTCGACCCTCGCCGCTGGTGGTGCCGAGTTGATCCTCGCCCCGTCCATCACCTTCGGCGCCAAATCCATGCGCCTGTGGGAACTCGAATTCCCGGTCGATGCTGCCCGTCACAACGTCTTCATCGGCGGCTCGAATCGCCGCGGTTCCGAACCGCCATGGAATCAGGAGTTCTTCGGCGGCAGCTATTTCGCCGGACCCAATGGTCGTATTGACAATATCAGTGACCATGACAATCTGATCATCGCCGACATCGACCTCGATTCCCTGAATCAGGAGGACCCCTCCGGGTGGAACCTCCTCCGGGACCGTCGCCCGGAAGTTTATGGCGATGCCGACTCAAAGGGCCCGGAGGCGTGAGGGCGCGGGAGTTTGCAAGGACCGGCCGCGCTGTCAGCGAAGTCGGCTTGGGATGCTGGCAAATCGGTTGCCGCGACTGGCCGGACATCGATGAAACTGTGGCTCTGCGGATCTTGCATCGCGCATACGATGCGGGAATTCGCTTCTTTGATACCGCCGACATCTATGGCGATGGTCACAGCGAATCCTTGGTCGGAAAATTTCTGAGCGAGATTCACGACGAGCGACCCTTTGTCGCAACAAAGCTGGGTCAAGCCAGCGAGCCCGGTGGCGATGCCAATTATCGCCTGGACACCATGCGAGACCATGCGACCGGCTCACTACAAAGAATCGGAGGGGATGCCCTCGACCTGATCCAATTACATTGCATCCCGGTGGAACAACTCCGCTCCGGCGAAGTGTTCTCCCATCTGCAGACACTTCGTAGCGAGGGGCTCATCCTGTCCTACGGCGCCAGTGTCGAATCGATGGAAGAGGCCGAGCTCTGCCTGGCGGATCCCGAGATCAGCTCCCTTCAAATCATCTTCAACATCTTCCGGCAAAAACCGATCGACATCTTGTTCGAGCGAGCTCAGGAGAAAAATCTCTCCCTCATCATCCGCCTGCCCCTCGCCAGCGGATTGCTGGCCGGCAAGTTCACCAAGGAAACGGTCTTTGCCGAAGATGATCATCGCAACTTCAACCGCGACGGCCAGGCCTTCAATGTTGGCGAGACCTTCGCCGGACTCGCCTTCGAAAAAGGATTGGGCCTGGTCGAAGAACTCAGAGAGCTCTTGCCGGTGGATATGACCATGGCCCAGGCCGCCCAGCGCTGGATCCTCGACCACGAGGCGGTCACGACCATCATCACCGGCGCCTCGCGGCCCGAGCAGGCAGCCGAGAATGCTTCGGTCAGCGATCTCCCACCTCTGCCACCCTCTCTTCACGAGCGCCTGAGCCGCTTCTATCAGGGCCATGTCCAGCCCCACATTCGCGGACCGTACTGACCGATTCGGGCGGGTGAGGGCTCTCGGAACTGCTCCGGGTCAACGCCAGCCATTGGGCGTGATGGACAAGCTGGTAGAATAAACCACCTCGCTACCCCCTCCCCTCTTTTGCGACCAGACCGACAGATGCTGCGATACATCCTGGCCTCCCTCTCACTGCTCGGCCCCATCTCTGCAGAGCCGCTGCCGACATCTGTCGAAGCCCCCGGTTCATATGCGGCAGGGCCCTCCAAACTCATCAAGGCCTTCGACGCATGGAT
Source organism: uncultured candidatus Brocadiaceae bacterium (assembly GCA_964542765.1). Taxonomy (GTDB): domain Bacteria; phylum Planctomycetota; class UBA1135; order UBA1135; family UBA2386; genus CAZIVO01. The sequence continues at coordinate 19,612 of CAZIVO010000012.1, forward strand.
CAAGCTCTACCGCAGCGGCAAGATCAACATGCGCGATCCCCGAGATCGCTCAAAAAAATCCATGGGGATCAAGTTGGGCGTTCTGGGTGGCACCGTACTCGGCGCCGTGACCGCCGAACGTGAACTGCAGCTCTTGCTCGATGCGGCCGTGAAAGAAGGCTCGGCCGCTTCGATCATGCGCGTCCTCAAGATCGCCGGCACCGGTCTCGATCATCACAGCTACTCCTACGAACACGCCCCACTCATGGTCCGCAGCATGGGCGAACGCTCCATCAGGAGAGCTTCGAGTCCCGAAGCAAAAGACCAGATCCTCAAGGCAGCGCGCGGCGAATTCAAAGCCGATAGTGGACGTGACGCTCGCGATGCTGCGCAAGCGGCAGCCCTGCGCGCCCTGGGATGGCTGGACGAGCAGGCCTTCCGGCCCGCGCTCGAACAAGGGCTTCTATTGCCCGAGCCCTTTCTGCGGCTCGCGGCGGCCGATGGCCTGCGAGCCATGAAGAGCACCGCTTCGATCGAAGCCCTGGCCACAGCCCTCGGATCCGAAAAAGATGATGCCGCGATCATCGGCATCACGCTGGCGATGCAGAATATCGCCGAAGCTGGTCACGAGAGCATCGATGCCGTGCTGATGAACCGCAGCATCGAAGCCGTCACCGGCGCACTCGGGCGCTCCAGCTGGCGCGCCGACGTGACGTTGGTGAGTTTTCTGGAATCGTTTCGTGCCGCAGAAGCTGTCCCCGCGCTCATCGATCTTCTCGACCACTTCGTCAAGAAGCCGGATCTGATCACGTCCGGGAAGTCCTCTGGCGTTCTGCGGATGCGTGTTTACGAGGCCCTCGTCTCGCTGAGCGGTGCCTTCTTCCCCAGGGATCGCACCGACCAGTGGCGCGAATGGTGGCAAAGCAACAAGGACAGCTTTCAGATCGCCACGCTCAAGAACCAAAAGAGCAAGGGGCCGGGCACCGTTGCCGAGGGGTTCTTCGGTATTCCGGTCAAGGGCACTCGAGTTGTCTTCATCATCGATATCTCCGGCAGCATGATCCAACCCTACTCCATGGGCCGCACCGTTGCCGGAGGTCGCAGGCCGAGCGGTGGCACCACCAGATTGGATATTGCCAAGAGAGAGCTTCTCAAGGCCATCGACACCCTGCCGACAGCGTCCAAGTTCAACATCGTTCTCTTCTCCGAACGCATCAAGACATGGAACAGCAAGCTGGTCTCGGCAAGCGGCACGAACAAGAGGCGCAGCGCAACCTTCATCAAAAAGCTGCGGGCCGAAGGCAACACCAACCTCTGGGGTGCGATGCAAGAAGGCCTGAAGATCAAGTCTCTGGTTTACGGAGACCGTTACGACAGCAACGTCGATGAAGTATTCATCCTCTCCGATGGCGCGCCCACGGTGGGGAACATCATCAACACCAAGGAGGTGCTGGACTCCATCAGCGAGACCAATCGCTTCTCCGGCGTGAGGATCAATACCGTCTTCATCGGAATGGACCCGGCCAGATCCGGGCAAAGGCGCCCAGGTCCGGGCGGGCCCGGGCAAAGGGGGCCTGGCCCGGGCGGGCCCATGCGAGGAGGGCCGAACCGCGGAATGCCGCCATCGGAGATGATGCAAAAAATCGCCGAGAACAACGGTGGTGAGTTCGTCCAGCCCAACTCGACCGGACGCTGACGAAGCCTTCCGGGCGGACTGTCAAGATCTGCGGACTCGATTCTCGACGATGCCCGGGCATGGACCCGTTTTGATCGCCTCCTTTGGATCGCGAGACAGGTGGGTATCTTGGGGTGCTCGTTCCTGACCCACCCGAATTGAAATGAACCAAGCCTCCCTCCCCGCTCTCCTTTCCGTCTCTATCCTTCTGACCGCAGCGGCAACCTCCCAGCAAGAAGGTCTGTCACCGATCCAGGTGATGAAGCTCCGAAGTGTGCGTTGGGCTCATCCAACCCCCGACGGTGGGGCTGCCTTCGTCCGCAGTGAACCACGTCTCGCCGGAGAAGCCCCGGGCTCATCCCGTTCGCACCTGTATCACCTCCTCGACGGAAAAGAGCGCTTGCTGATCGGCGGCCAAAGCAGTGTCCGCGGCCTCTCGTGGGCACCGGGAATCGAGCAACTCACCCGTCTCGACCAAGGGCCGGGCGATGACTCCACACAACTTTGGACCGTGCCCACCGATGGCAGCAAGCCCGAACGCTTGAGCAAGATTCCCATGAGGATCCTGAGCTACAAGTGGCGCCCCGACGGAGTCGGGGTGGCCTACACCACCGTGGACGCCATCCCTCCGGATCGTGAAGACGCTCGGGCGATGGGTTTCAAGCAACACATCGTCGATGAGGAATTCTCACACATCAGTCTCTGGTGGTGGAAGCGCGCTACCGGCGAACTCCGCCGACTGACCGATGGGCGGACCGTGTTTTCTTACGAGTGGTCCCCGGATGGAAAGAGGCTCGCCGTTGGCATGGCGCCGCGCAATCTCGTCGACGACCACTACATGTTCACGCGGTTGTATATTGTCGATCTCGATACGGGCGAAGCGACAGATCTCGGCCACCACCCGGGGAAGGTCGGTGACTACGCCTGGTCGCCGCGCGGCACCTCCTTGGCATACGTCACCTCGAACGATCAAAACGACCCCCACGCGGGCACCATCTACCTCCGCAAACTCAACTCGAACAAAAGCAAGGCCCTGACTTCGGGTCTCCGGGGCATGGCCCATCAACTCGAATGGGTGACGGACGAAAGCGGCCAGGAGAAGCTGCATGCCACCATCAGTCGCGGCGTACGCAGTTCGCTCGAGGAGATCGATAAAACCGGCAAGGGCAAGCACCGCACCGTGGCCCAGGCCCCCGGGTTAGCCTTTTCCTCCATCTTCGACCTGCGCGCTGATGGCGCCTGTCTGGCGATCGCCTCGACCGCAAAACATCCCCCGGAACTGGTCCGCCTCCACGGGTCGAGCGCCGAGCGCCTGACAAACTCGAACCCTTGGTTGGCCGACGTCGCGCTCGGACGCCAAACGACCGAGAGCTTCGAGGCCCGCGATGGCCTGGAAATCGAGGGGCTCTTGATGTTCCCGGTGGGTTACAAGGCAGGAAAACGTTACCCCATGGTGATCGTCGCTCACGGTGGTCCGGAGTCGCATTACTCCGAGGGATGGAACACCAGCTACTCACGCTGGGGACAACTGCTATGCGCGCGCGGCTACTTCGCGTGGTACCCGAACTACCGGGCGAGCACAGGCTATGGCGTCGCCTTCGCCAAGGCCGACCATGGCGATCCCATGGGCCGGGAATTCGAAGATCATCTCGACGCCATCGAATACTTCTCGGGCAAGGGGCTGATCGACACCAGTCGCATCGGCGTCGGCGGCGGATCCTATGGTGGCTATACCGCCGCCTGGGCTGCAACCCGTCACAGCGATCACTTCGCAGCCGCGGTCAGCTTCGTGCCCTTCGTGGATATCCGCACGAAGTGGTACACGTCCGACATTCCGTGGGAGTTTTATTACGTGCACTACCAGGAAAAGTGGCCGCACGAACAACCCGGCTTTCTCGAAGACCGCAGCCCGCTCACCTGGGCTCCTCATTGCCGGACGCCCCTGCTTCTGCTCGGCGGAACCAACGACACCCGCGTTCATCCGAGCCAGCCCTTCATGCTCTACCGAGCCGTCAAGTTCTCCACGGACACACCGGTTCGATATGTCCGGTATCCCGGCGAGGGCCACGGCAACCGGTTGAACGTCTATCAGTACGATTATGCCCGAAGGACCCTGCGCTGGTTCGACCACTATCTCGGCAAGGAGAGCCAACGGAGCGATTCACCGCCGCCGTTCGATCTCGACTATCTCGCGTGGCGGAACACTCAAAAAGATCGCTGATGCCGCAACGATGAGCGGGCCGCCACCCTTTCACTTGCGAGCCTTGCCGTGTTGATACTGGAGCAACCATGGTCCCAGCAAGGCCATGGCCCCGCCCGCCACCACCAGAAACCAGGCTGCGCGGCTCGATTCACGGATCACCTCTTCGGGTATTTCATTCATCCACAAGGCTGCCTTGGTTGTCTCGTCCTGAAAGATGAAGGTGATCTGGCCGACCCACCGCCACAAGAAGAAGGTGTCCTGGGCTGACTCTCGCATGAAAAATGCAACTGCGACCTGCCCGTGCAAAAACAGGCCGGCGCCGAGAAAAATCCCGCCGAGCAGGACAACCCACCAACGAACGAGCCGGAGCATCTGGTTTCCTCCTGATCTGGACGAGGACCCGCAGCCCACCCCCTCGCGGCGCTGAAGATCTCTCGTCGATTCCGGGCTGCGATGGGATCGCCACCCGATCATCGAGTGAAGGTACACGTCTACGGGTGAGCCACCACCACGAACCTGCCATCTTCCCCAGCACGGTGGCCTCAAGTACATAATCGAAGCTGGAATCGAGGCCCGGCGCGGTCCTACGCTTGGCCATCAATGTCCGATTGGCTGCAACTCCTCCTCGGCCTCGGCCTGCTCCTGGGTAGCGCTGAACTGGTCGTGCGGGGCTCGGCCTTCATCGCATTGGCCTCGGGCCTGCGGCCGATGGTGGTGGGTCTCACGGTCGTCGCCTTCGGCACATCAGCACCCGAGTTGGTCGTCAGCCTGGCCGGGGCCTTGAACCATGCTGATGGGATCGCCATCGGCACAGTCTTCGGTAGCAATATCGCCAACATCGGCCTGGTCCTGGGCTTCGCGGCGATGACCACCGCGATCAGCATCGATCCTGCCAGCTCCCGCTTCGAGCTGAGAGTCCTTCTGCTGGCGACCCTCGCCACCCTTCTCCCCCTCCTGTTCGGATGGAAGGTCGGAACGCTCTGGGGCATCTCCTTCATCGGACTCCTGCTCATCTTCACCTGGCGATTGCTGAGCGAGCGATCCTCTGATTCCTCTGCAGGCGGAGCCGGAAAGGCAGGACCCCCTATCACCAAGGGCCGGGTAGCGGTCAACATCCTGTTGCTGCTGGCCGGGTTGACAGGGCTCTTCTTCGGCGGACGCTCGCTCATCAACACGGTCCATGACCTCGCCCAGACGATGGGTATGTCGAACACCGCCATCGCCGCCATCCTCCTGGCCTTCGGCACCAGTTTGCCGGAGCTGGTCACCTCTGTCGTCGCGGCCATGAGAAGGCAGCCGGAGATCGCGCTGGGCAATGTAATCGGCAGCAATATCTTCAATATCCTGCTCGTCCTCGGCTCGACGGCCTGTGTCTCACCCTTGAGCATCGGCTGGCGGGGCGAGGGTCTCCACGTCTTGTCGGGCTGTGCCCTGACTCTGGTCGTGCTGGGATGTCTTCGCCTGCGTGGGGGGATTCCCCGCACCATGGGCGTCTTCTTGTTGCTCTTCTATGCCGGGTACCTGACCGCCACCGCCTGCTTGAAGTAAGATTCCGAGGATCATGATCACTCCCCTCCTCAGCGCCATCTTGGTCCTCGCGCCACAAGGATCCGAAAAATTGCCGACGCCGGAAAAGCCCGGTGTCAAACCCAAGGAAGCCGTCCTCATCAAGGAATGGTCGGACAAGGAGGCGAAGGTAGCACTCGCTGAACACAAGACTGCCACCAAGGGGCGCAAGGTACCGCTGGCCACCCGGCTCAAGGCCATCGAGGCCCTGGCCACGGGCCGCAACAAGTTACTGGTCAAGCCGCTGGCCAAGGTTGTTCTCACCGACACGGCCATCACCGTCGCCAAACTCGCAGCGGGTAGCCTGGGCCATCAACCCGTCAAGCAGGCGGCGCCTGTGCTTTTGAAGTTGCTGGCGGACAGCAAGATCAAGAAGACTCCCGCCGTACTCGCGGCGGTCATCGGGGCCTTCGGCAAGGCGGGGTATCGGGAACGCTACTGGGACAAGCTGAAGAACCTCTTCGAAAAGGATTTCTCGCCCGAGTGGGTTCCCGTCCAAAAAGCCTTGCTGCAATTGATCATCACCCACAAGGAGAAGCAGGCCTGGAAGATGTTGCTCAATCACATCGACGAACCCGCGCCCGTCGACGTCGATGCCGCCAGCAATCCTCCCGCCTCCTACTGGGAGAAGCGGTGGAAGGCGTGGCGCCTGTGGCGCGATGATGTCAAGGAAGCCCTTTACGCCCTGACCGGACAGCGCTTCAGCAACGGCAAGGAGGCCAGAGCCTGGATCAGGGTCAACGGAGCCAAGCAAGGACTCAAGTGACGCGTGCGCGATTCCGCCCCCACTCGAGTCCTCGATCAAACTCCCTGGCTTCTCGATCCGGCGCTGGGAACATGTGTCGTCGGCTCCGTCGCCTTGGCGGAGGCCTGTCGAAGGGCAGGGATTGAGTCACCGCAGAGCCAGGATCTGGACCTGGCCTGGGCTCTGGATCCCGAAGCCGGCACCGAGGTTCTGCGTGAGCACGGCGTCTGGATGCCATCGACACCGGCCAATCTCGATCGGGGAACGCTGGCCTTCAAGATCGGTCGACAACGGATCGAAATCACGACCTTCCGCGGCACGAACCCTTCGACCCCCATCGAGGAGCGCATCCTCGCCGATCTGGGCGCCCGCGACATGACCATTGGAGCCCTGGCCTGGCGACTGTCCGACGATCACATCTTCGATCCCAGCGGGGGTCTCGACCACTGGCGTGAACGGCGCATCGTTCCGGTCGGTCATCCAATGGATCGGATCAACGAACACCCGGTTCGCTGGTTGCGCTACTACCGCCGCACCCATCAGTGGCAATTCGCACTCGATGCATCTATCGAACATCTGGCATCTGACGCCGAAATCCTGCAACAGATTCTTCCCGAAGCCCTCGCTGGCGAATTCCGCGCAGCCCTCCTGGATCTCCCCTCGCCAGGGAAGTTCTTCATGCAACTCCATGAGCGCGGTCTCTTGCTCGCGATTGCGCCGGAACTGGACCCCATGTTCGACGGTCGACCTGCAGGACCGGAGCGCTACCACCCCGAGATCAGCCAGGCGCAGCACATGATCCTGGCGCTCGAGTGGATTGCCGCGAATGCACGGGACCTACCGGTCGGAGATCGGCTTACCGCCACCCTTTGCGTGCTCTGCCACGATCTCGGTAAGGGCCTCACCCCTGCCGACGAATTCCCTTCCCACCGGGGGCATGAAGGAGCTGGCCGCCCCCTGGTCAAGTCCATGCTCGATCGCCTCCCCGGCCTTGCTGACGCACAAACTCGCCGGATGGCCGAAGTCGTCTGTGAACTTCACCTGACGGCACGACGGCTTGCCGAACTGCGGCCCGGCACTCTCGCGCGCTTGTACGACCGTTTTTTCCGCCAGAAGTGGTTCCGGGCCGACCTGTTCGCACTGGCCCTGGGTGCCGATGTCGCCGGACGGCTCGGCCGCGAACCAGAAGGAGTCCCTACCGCCCAAGGGATCGAAGAGGGGATTCTCAAGCTCTGCAACATCTGCGGCGATGTCGACGCCCGCGCCTTGAAAGAGAAGGCGGGTGATGACCTCGGTCGATTCCGCGACATGCTCCATGAAGCGCGCGCTCGCGCGGTGGCCAGCGCCTTCTCAGCACCCTCCTCGGACGGGTGAGCAGCAAAGTCCGGGCAACCCTCTCCCGGTAGCCTCTACTTGAAGTCAGCGATCAGGCAGCCGATCGCCTCTTCCCCGGCGATCTCCACCTCGCAGCCCTCGAGGACTGCTTGCAGCACATCGCGAAGTTCGTGGCGGGTGGCCTCCAGTCGCTTGCGGCCCAGGCCACCATACAAATTGTCGATGCGCCCCCGGTAAGCGATCTTGCCGTCGCCGGTGATGACCACGGCCTCGGGCGTGATGGTCGCACCCGTCTCCTCCACCAGCTTGTGCTCGGGGTCGAGGATCAGGCTGCCGACGAGCCCGTACTCCCGGGCGTGCTCCTTCGCCTTTGCCACCGATGTATCGGGGTCGACATGAACCAGGTAGAAACGCAGCGGGTCCTCGATGTGATCGGAGATGATCGCGGTGATCTCCGGCGCATACACATTGGCAATCGGACAATCGACGGTCGTGAAGATGAGGACGTTGGCCTTCGCGCCGGTCACGTCCAGCGGTCGCCGCTGCATGCCGTCGAGATCCGTGAACACCCACTCCGCCGGAGATCCCCCCGCGGGATCAGGCCCACTATCATCACGGCAAGCCGCAAGGCAAAGCAGCAACGCAAGGCCCACGGTGCGCGCGCTCATCAATCGTCGTCCCTGATCCTCCCGCGACCATCGCGCTCACCATCGCGCTCACCGTCGCGCTCACCGCCACGGCGAAAGCCACCGAAACCACCACGGCCACCGAAGTCGATATTGCCCTTCTCGAGTTCCTCGAGTTCGGCCTCGTCGAGCGTGCCGTCACCATTCTTGTCGATACTCGTGACGAAGCGCTTGTAGCGCTCGGGGATCTCGGAGGGCTCGACCTTGCCATCGTTGTTCTTGTCGAGATCCTTGATCCGCGAAGCCATCATCCCGGCGAGACCGCTCAAAAGCCCACCGCCCTGACTTCCACCCGTGAAATGCTCGGCAACATGCCGGTTGTAGGCATTCTTCAACTCACGCGAGTCCGCTTCGCGCTTGGCAACGCAGAGCATGGTGACACTGCCCATCTCATCGGTGCTCTGCAGCCCCCAGCGAATTCGTTTGGGGGGGTCGTTGGGGTTGCTGGGATTATTGGCCGAATTATCATAGGTCACGACCGCGTCGATCTTCGTTCCTTCGGGCAAGTCCAGCGGTTGCCTGTACTGATAGCGGTTCTGCCAGTCGAAAAGCCAATTGTCGATCCAGAAGATCGACTTCTTCTCGCCGCTGGGCAAGGTCGCCCAGATGTGCATATCCTTGCAGATCATGTGGGCATGCCCGCCCGCCGTGAGCACCTGCGCATCCACCGGAAGCACGAAGGAATCTCGAATGGTGAAGTTCGATTCCCCCGCCGGAACGTTCAGGTTGGCCCGGATCCCGAACATCGGCGGCATCTGAATTCCAACCGCGGTACGCGCAGGAGCCTTATCGGTGAAATAGAGCCCGAGCGTCGTTTTCTCGGATTCCCTCTTCCCGGACGGGTGGAGGTGACTCTGCAGGACGATGTCCGCGCCCTTGGGCAGCTTGCGCGCAAGTCCCATCGGAAGATGGCGGGCCTGACCACCCACAGCCCAGCCGCCGAGACCCGAAGTGCTCTGGCCGATCCCTGCCGATCCACCGCGACTGCCGCCACGACCAAAGCCGCCGCCACCGCGCATGCCACTGAACCCTGGCTTGCCATCGGCACCGTCGCGACGACGAGCATCACCGCTGGTGTCCATCGCAAAGATGGCATGGTGCAGGACCGCGCGAGCGCTCGGCCGAACTTCGATGGCCGTCAACCACTTATCTTCGTCGAGACCAACGGGAACCACGAAGTTCCGATAGATATCGCGCCCTGATGCAGGCACGGAAAAAGCCTTCGGCATGGAGACCACCAGATCAGGCTCGCCAAGGTTCCACCCGCTGGGAAAGTCCGGCATCTCCGGCAGCAGTTTCGAATTGCCCTCTACGCGTCCACCCTTGACCCAAGCAATGATCGTGTCAACGTCCTTCTGATCCATCCGAAGAGTGTCTTCGAACTCGCCGTGGCCCTTCACCGGCAACCAAGGCGGCATGATCCGGTCCTCGACGACACGCTGGATCATGCGAGCGCGCTTGCGCACTTCCTTGTAATTCGTCAGCGGGAAGGGCGCAATATTGTCGGGCCGATGACAGCGGGTGCAGTTATTGAAGATGATTCCAGCGACATGCTCGGTGAAGGTCACCTTCTCTCTCGTTGTTGGACCGCTCGTCGTCGGGTCACTCGGGGTCTGGTCCTGACCCCGGGCCGGTGCCGCGGCGAAGATGAGAGTTACAGAAAAGGCCAAGCCGAGAGATGAAGTCTTCATGGTGGTTCCTTGCGTGGAAAGTCCGTCGACCACAGAGTAGCCAATTCGGGCCGGATTGCTGTCTTCGGCCATGAGGATGTCACATCTCTGGGACTTCCAAGGCGATTTGGCGGCCCGCAGCAATTCTAAATCCCCCCCACGATGCCTTTGGGAACATTCTCCACGGCCCGAGCTTGAACGGGCGACTCCCATGGAAGGGGGGGTCTCTGCCTTCTCTACCCCCGCGGGGATAAGGCCGCGGTGGTGATCCGGCCCAGCGGAATCTTCAAGTCCCCCGGAGAAAGTCAGCAGGTTCTCGGCAACCCTTGCCCGGATACAACCCGCACGGATACTGTCGCGCGACCAATTTCGCCCCACATACCATGCCCTCCCTCCATCATCTTCAACGACGTCGCGAACAGTTCCTCGATTCTATTGACCATCCGGCCCTCTTGCTGGCAGGTGGCTGGCAATCTCGGAACTACCCGCAAAACACCATCCCGTACCGCGCTGACAGCTCCATCCTCTTCTTCCTCTCGGACCCCGAGCCGGACAGTGCTCTCTTCTTCGATCCTGCCGACCGTAGCGTCACGCTCTTCCTTCACGAGCGCACCACCGAAGACGCGCTATGGCACGGAACCGCCCCCTCCTTCGAGGCGATGGGAGATTTACACGGCGTCACCCATGTCGAGGCGGTCGAAACCCTCAAGGACCGTGTCCTCGCCAGGGCCAATGGTCGTCGCATCAGCTCGCTTGCCGTGGTCGACCGCAACGCAACCCAGCTGGCGAGCGAAATCACCGGCCAGAATCTCGACTTCTATGACGTCGCCAACATCGGACAACCCGAACTGGTCGCCATCCTGGGAACTCTGCGGCGGTCCAAGGAGGAAGAAGAGATCGCCGAGATGCGAAAAACGGCTGAGGTCACGGCACAGGCTCATACCGCCGCCATGCGGCATTCCAAACCAGGCGTCAGCGAGCAACTGCTTGCTGGCATCGTCGATGGCACCTTCGCGCGTCACGGCTGTGTTCCGGCCTACGGTTCGATCCTCAGCGTGCGCGGCGAGGTCCTCCATAACCATGCGCACGACAACCTGCTGGCTCGAGGGGACATCGTGTTGCTCGATGCCGGCGCCGAAAACCGCAGCGGTTACTGCTCGGATGTCACGCGCTGCTGGCCTGCCGACGGAAGCTTCTCGCCCGAAGCGAGCGAAATCTACGACATCGTGCTGCGCGCAGAAACCGAGGCGATCGACATCGTGCGGCCGGGCGTGCGATACCGCGATCTCCACATGACCTCCTCACGGGTCATTGCCGAGGGCCTCACCGGCATGGGGTTGCTGCGAGGGAGCGTCGACAGCATCCTCGAATCCGGAGCGCACGCGGTGTTCTTTCCCCACGGCGTAGGCCATCTCATCGGCCTCGACGTGCACGACATGGAGGGTTTCGGCGATCAGGTGGCCTACGCCTCCGAGCGCAGTCGTAGCGATCAGTTCGGCACCGGTTATCTCCGCCTCGATCTCGACCTCGAGCCGGGCATGTCCTTCACCGTCGAGCCAGGGATTTATTTCGTACCCGCAATCCTGCACAGCGATTCCTTCCGTCAGCGCTTTGCTGATCAGGTCGATTTCGAACGAGCCGAAAGGTTCCTCGAGATGAATGACGGCCGCGGTTTCGGCGGCATCAGAATCGAAGACGATGTGGTCTGCACCGCGGAGGGCCATGAGGTCCTGACCGCATCCACCCCGAAAGCGCGCGAAGAAGTTACGGTCCTCGTCGGCGCTGCCATCTAGAAGGAAACAAAGATGAAGCTTCTCACCGCTCTCGCATGTTCGCTTGCCTGCCCCTTTCTGGTCGGCCAAAGCCCCTCCCTGTTAAGCAAGGCTCCTGGCCTTACCCCCATGGAACTCATGAAGTTGAGTTCGGTGCGTTCGGTGATGGTTTCACCGGACAAAGAAACCATCGCCTTCACGCGGAGTGTGCCGCGCGTGCCCACCGAGGGTGCCGGTGGCGCCAGATCACACCTCTTCGTCCTCGAAGGCGGAAAGGAGAGGGAGTTGATCGGCGGAATTCGCAGCGTGCGGGGTGCGGCCTTCCACCCTGATGGATCGAGCATGACCTTCATCGCACGCGGCCGAGGGGTCTCACACAACGAGGTGTACAGCATGTCGTTGGACAGTGGCGAAACCCGGCGGGTGACGACCACTCCCCACGGCGTGAGTTCCTATTCCTGGCGACCTGACGGCAGGGCCATCGCCTATACGATCACCGACGAGGCCCCTTCCGCTCGATCTCAGGCTCGCTCAAGAGGCTTTCAGCAGAAGGTTGTCGACGAGGAATTCAATCACATCAGCATGTGGCTCTGGGATGCTCAGAGTGGCGAATCCAAGCGCCTGACGAAGGGGCAAACCGTCTTCAATTTCGAGTGGTCGCCCGATGGCAAGCGCCTCGTCGCCGGGATCGCGCCTCGTAATTCGGTGGACGCCAGCTACATGTTCACCAAGCTTCACCTCGTCGATCCAAAAACGGGAAAAGTCGAGTTGCTCATCGACACTCCGGGCAAGCTCGGGGATTACGCATGGTCGCCCGACAGCAAGAGGATCGCATACCTGTCCGCTGTCGACCGACGAGATCCGAGTGCGGGAACAGTTTTCGTGGTGGACCTCAGCAGCCGAAAGGCTCGCTGCCTCACGCCTGATACCAAAGGCATGTTCCACCATCTGGAGTGGGTCGATACCGGAAGAATTGCAACCGCTGTGAGCTTCGGCACCCGGGCTGTTGTCAGGGTTATCCGTGTTCGCGATGGGTCGCTCGGGCCACTGTGGCCGAGCGCGAGCAAGAAAGAACCCGAACTCGCCGTCCGCTCCTTCGCCCTTACCAAGCATGGTTTCGCGGCACCCGCCTCCTCGCCTGCGCATCCGAGTGAGGTCTTCGAGTTTCGCCGCGCCAAGCCTTACCGCATGACGAACTCCAACCCGTGGCTCGACAACGTCCAGCTTGGCAAGCAAGAAGTCCTTAGCTGGTCAGCGCGCGACGGCATGAACATCGAGGGTCTCCTCATCTACCCGGTCGAGTTCAAGCAAGGCGTTCGCTATCCCGTCGTGATCATCGCTCACGGCGGTCCCGAATCCCACTTCAGCCACGGCTGGAACACCAGTTACTCACGTCCCGGCCAGTGCCTGAGCGCTCGTGGCTACTTTTCCTTTTATCCCAACTACCGGGGCAGCACCGGTCGCGGCGTCGACTTCGCAAAGGCTGACCACGGTGACATCATGGGCGCTGAGTTCCAGGATCTCCTCGACGGCCTCGCCGAACTCGACAGGCGCAAACTCATCGATCTCAAACGCGTCGGCATCAACGGCGGATCGTACGGTGGCTTCATGGCGGCTTGGGCAGCAACGAAGCAAACCAAACACTTTGCCGCCGCTGTTTCTTTCGTTCCCGTCACCGACATCCGCACCAAGACCTACACCACCGATATTCCCTGGGAAAGCTATCTCGTCCACCAGCAAGAGCAGTGGCCACACGAGCATCCCGGTGAGGTGCGCGACCGAAGCCCCTTGACCTGGGCCGAGCATTGTCGCACGCCGCTACTTCTGGCCGGTGGCACCAGTGACACTCGCGTCCACCCCAGCCAACCGCACATGCTTTATCGCGCCATCAAGTTCGCCACCAAGACGCCTGTGCGCTACGTGCAGTATCCCGGCGAGGGGCACGGCAACCGGACAAACACAAATCAATACGATCTGTGCCTGCGAAGCCTGCGCTGGCTCGACCAGTACCTCGCGCCGGGCGATCATCGCAATGACCCTCTGCCGTCCCTCGATCTCGATTACGGCGACTGGATCTCTGGCCGGAAATAAACCTCGCGGTCGAAAGAGGGCGGGGCTCGGCGCGGTCCATACCAGGCATTTCCCGGCCTTCGCCGGCAAACTCGATACCCATGGTGCAGCCACAGCACGCTTCAAGCTCCCGGCAAGTCTTGCCAGGCAGATATCCGGAACACGGCTCTCTCTGGTCGGGGTCGGAATCTCGGGCGAACAACTCTGGTCCAGCAATACCGTCGCCCTTCACACCGACCCATCAGTCGAGCGGCTAGAGCCAGGCGAAGTCGGTATTGCCGCCGCTGATGATCACGCCAACGCGTTGGCCCACCATGCGCTCGGCGAGCACCCGCAAGCCAGCCGCCGAGGTCGCGCCGGAAGGTTCTACAACCAGCTTCATGCACTCGAGATAAAAGCGCGACGCCGCCACAATTGCATCCTCGGTCACGGTCACTATCTCGACACCGAATTCTCTCAATATCGAAAAATTGAGTTCTCCCAGACAGGTCAGCAAGCCATCAGCGCAGGACTTGGGGTGAGCGACAGCCGGCTGCCGCTCACCGCTCTGCAACGACCGGAACGCATCGTCGACCAGTTCGGGTTCGGCGCCGAACACCTCAACCCCCGGCTTCGCTCCACGCGCTGCGATCACAGAGCCGCAAAGAAGTCCGCCGCCACCCACCGGCGCGATGATGGCATCTAGATCGGAGACCTCCTCGAGCAATTCCAGCGCGACCGTTCCCTGACCCGCTATGACCCGCGGGTCCGCGTTCGGATGAACGAAGGTGGCGCCGGTTTCCTTCTGAGCCTCGGCGCAGGCTTGTTCGCGCTCGCCTTCCTTGCAGAACCGCACCTCGGCGCCATATCCCTGGGTCGCCGCGACCTTGATCTTCGACGCCGTTTGCGGCATCACGACCGTGCACGGGATGTCGCGTGACTGCGCTGCCCAGGCCAAGGCTGCAGCATGATTTCCCGATGAGTGAGCAATCACACCACGGTGCGCTTGCTCATCCGACAGGGACAGGACCGTATTGAGGGCGCCGCGAGCTTTGAAGGCGCCTACCTTCTGAAGATTCTCGCACTTGACGAAAACGCTGCATCCAAGTTCCGCGTCGAGAGTCGACGAGGTGAGCACCGGGGTGCGGTGAACGCGGCCTGCGATGCGCCCCGCAGCCGTGCGCACGTCGTCAAACGTGACTGTCATACTGCCCACCACAACAGGGCACCCTCGGCTCCTTACGGGGTTGTGATCTTGAGTTTGCCGTTCTTCCGCTCCACATTGTACGCCTTGTTGGCGACCACGATGTTGTTGAGCTTGAAGTCCGGCATGTCATCCATGACCGGATCATCTTGGATCGAGCCGTAGCGCACAGCGAAGCCGCCGGCGACCCGGAAGATATTGTCCAAGATGGCCCCATGCAGACAAAGGTCGATACCACGGAAGCGACTCGGAGACCCTGTTAGAGGATGGTAGTGCTCAAATGACCGAGGCTCTTCGACGCCTTCCAACTCCCCCGACATCATTGAAATCGTGCGCTTGAAGAGTTGTCCGCACAGCTTCTTTGCCTTCTTGTTGCCCCGCTCGGCAACATAAGCCAAGCCCTCGAGGACTTGCGAGTTCACCATTGGCCAGGAGCGGCCGTTCCACGGGCTATTGCGGCGCGTTCCCTTCCAGTGGCCATCCGCGTTGAAGGATGGGTCGCTGATGGCGAGCGTTGGAATCGGATACTTGGTCCAGAACTCCTTGCGATCCGACAGGGTGGACAAAAGCTTCTCGACCTGCGCGGGCTTGGGGAGGTCTGTCGCGAGGGGGTAGAAGCCAACCGCAGATTTCACACCCGTGCGACGTCGGGTCTTGGGGCTGAGATCCATGAAAAGCCCCGCCCTCTCATCCCACATCCGGCGGCAAATCACATCGGAGATCACCTCCTCCTCGGCAGCGAAGCGGTTGGCCATCGCTTTCTCCTGGAGTTCCTCTGCAACGGCCATGAGATGCTTCACGAGCTTGTAGCGGAAAATACTCGCGTCCACGGCCTTCAGCCGGAATTGCTCTTCCGCAGGCTCTCCCCTATCCGCCTTCTCATCGATGACGGTGTAGCGGCGAGAAAGTTCCTGGCCACCTTCGAAGTGGTTGACTACATCGGTCAGGCCACTGCCCTCCGGGTCGCGATTATTCGCAAGCCACTTCACGTAGCGCTGCATCGACATGAGAACCGCACGTCGGGTCGTGCGGTCTGGATGCATCGCATCCAGCGCTGCGAAACCACCACCCCAATCCGCATGGTAGAAGTCGCAGTTCGAAAGCGACGCCATGAAAAGCCGCCCTGGGATCATGCCGTTCTGACGAACGTTGTCGGCGAACACCTTGAGGATGCCACGGGGCAGCTGTGGATTGTTCGTCCAGCGCGCCTCGCGCATGATCGCAGGCGCAGAGAAAGAAATGGGCTGGTAGGACTCACCATTGCCTTCGCAGACCGAAGGGCTCGACATGTTGCCAACGCCATTGGGCATGCGCAGCAGATGTAGCGTCTCGAATCGATGCTTGACGATGGCCTCGATCGCCTTGTCCTCACAGGTAAACTTCGGCGCCGTGTTCCAGAAGGCATTCCACCCGTTCTCATCCTTCGCGTCGGGTCGGCGCGGTCGATAGTTGATGCCCTTACCCTTGAAGATCACGTTCGCTTCGAACCGGTGCTCGGTGCGGCCGTTCCCCTTCAGCTTGACCGGCCGGAACAGGCCCAGAAAGACTCTCGCGTTCGGCAAAATAGGGCTTGGCTTCTGCATCTGACGCTTGGCCCTCGGGGTCGGAAAGCCACCCATATCGAACCACGGTGTCTCTTCCCAGTCGGGACGGTCACTGCCACCCTCACAGAAGAAGGCCTGCAGACAGCGGGCGCCCTTGGAGTCGGGGCTGCTCCACACAATCTCCGTTGGAACCGGCGGGGCCTCGCCCTGCACCAGCCCACGCTTCACGCGAAAACTATCGCCTTCAAGGGATGGAGCCTCGCCCTCGGGGTCCGTCCAGGTCCACATGACGATCGTGAGTTCGCGTTCGCCCTTGCCCTCGTGGTGGAGTTGAAGTTGGCTGACGAACCGATCGTCGGTGGTCAAAAACCTCCGCTCGGTCACCTTCAGGCTGCGCTCGCCCTTGTAAGTGAGAATGGCCGCGCCATTTTCTTGCTTGCGCTCGACGCAAGTCAGGCTGTGCGGCATCCCATTCTCGACCACTCCCAGGTGGTAGAGGGGGTCAACGATGGCGTTGGAAATTAAAACGCCATCCGAGAAACCGGGGCTCTCTTGCCAGCGAGGAAACGAGGGGGCGTAAAGGCAATAACCCCCTCCTCCGAGAGCAAATTTCGTCTTCTGATTCATGATCGGCAGGCCAGATTTTGATTGGCCCGGGGGCGCCGCCTTTGATAACTATCTACCAATAAATAGCTTATAGCGGATTTCCCGGGGGTCAGGAGGACGCGCCGACAGCGGCACGCAAGTGGTAACGGGTCTGCGCCCTTATCCGATGCGGACCCAATGCGTCAAGCTAAAAGACCGGACGCAGTGCGCGGGTAAGCAGGGGAATCCGCCGCCAGCCCCTGCCAAGGGCCCTCGAAACCCGCTCAGAAAGAGGAGGTTTCGCCACGAGAATCCCCGCAACGAACCTCCCCGGGAAATCGTCAGCGCAACCGCAATTCCGCCGGCATCGCCGCCCAGACACGAGCCGGACCATCGTTCATCAAGGCATCCCATAAAAGGGTCCGGGGCAAGGTCGTCTCCGCAAGCCGACGGAACAGGGCGTGGTCCAGCCCACCCATGAGCCGCGTCCCCACCAAGCTTTGTGCAATGCTCTCCATGAAGCTCCGAGGGCTGGGCATGTGCACCACGTCAAACCCATCTTTCAGGCGAGCCTCCTCGCGCACAAGAGCGATCGCATCCCAAAGCCCACCGATGCGATCAACCAGACCATTGGCCTTCGCCTGCTCACCGGACCAGACACGGCCACCCGCCATCTCGAGGACGCGGTCCCGATCAAGACTGCGGGAGCGAGCAACGTGATCGATGAAGCGATCGTAGATTTCGTTGACGACAGCCTGCATGGCTCCCTGGAACTCCTCGGTCCAACCCCCTCCGAGGGAGTCCATCCCCGCAGAAGTATCGAGAGCTATGGTTTCCTCGTGAAGGCCTACCCGTCGCATGAGTGCGCCGAGGTCAGGCTTCATGCCAAAAACACCAATCGAACCGGTGATCGTTCCGGCTTCGGCCAGGATCGGGCGCCCGAAGCATGTGACGTAATAACCGCCGGAAGCAGCGACACTACCCATCGAGCAAACAACCGGTTTCTCGCGAGCGAGTTCGGTGAGTGCGAGCAAAATCGCTTCGCTAGCGGTCGCCGATCCACCCGGAGAATTGATACGAACCACGACGGCTTTGACCTCGTCGTTTTCGGCCAGGCTCTCGACCAGCTTGACCGTTGGCCCGGACACGATGCTCCCGGGCGAGGGCTCCGTCCCATCGATGATTCCTCCGGAAAGATGGAGTACCGCAACCGTTGCCGACTCGACCTCCTCCTCCTTCTTGGGTCGAACAAGATTGGCCAGCAAGGTCAATGGATTGAGGCTGATGCTCTTCTTCTTCTTTTCCTCAAGGCCGTTGACCAGTTCGAAATCTTCGTTGCCACGAACCTGGACAAATGCTGCGCGCGCGCCCTGCCAAGGCACGAGGCGATCGACGAGCCCGGATTTCTTGGCCATGCTCGCCGTGAACATTCGTTTTGCATTCATGCGCCGCACGAGAGCGCCGTCGAGACCGCGTCCGCGCACAACTCGCTGGACGAGTTCCTGGTTCATCTGACGCACCATCGCCATGTAGTGGTCACGCAGTGGGTCGCTCATCCGCGGCAATGTGTAGGGCTCGACAGCGCCCTTGAAATCGCCGCACCGCACCACGCTCATCCGAACACCGAGCAGATCGAGGGCATCCTTGAAAAACAAAACGGACATCGAAAGCGAGCTCAGATCCAACCCCCCCAGATCGGCCATGACAATCTCATCGCACTGGCTCGCGACCTGGTAATGCGATCGGCCCGCCGTCTCCAGGTATGCGCAAACCTTCTTGCCAGACCGACGAAGTTCGGCCACGCAGCGGTCGAGTTCAGCGAGGTGCGCCAGGTTGAGAGTCAACGGTTGCGACAGATCGAACAGAACCCATCCCGGGCCAGGCTTCCCTGCGATCGAGCGCAAACCCTCAACGATGGGATGAAAGGCCTTGGGGGTCGCGCCACCCGTCATCAACCCCGTGAGGGACAAGCCTGCCTCGGGAAGATCGGCGTAGGTTCCCGACAAGGCAATGAGGCTGACCTTCTCCTTCTCGGGAGGTGTTTTCTCTGGCTCTTGGGCCGGAAGCGCTGCGAGCGAGACAAGGAGTAAGGCTGTGAAGCTCAAAAGGTTCAATCGTTCTTTCATGGCATCTCTCACGCCAAGGCCGGCAACATCACGAGCCAGCGCACTTGGGAATCACTACGGGTTTCAAGCCGCGCTCGGCTTTTGAATGACGACTACCCGATTGCTGTTGGTTCCTTTCGAGTTGTTTTCAACTCCCCAGCAATTGGCGGTCTTGGTGAACTTCTGGTCATTGATCAAAACCAGTGCCGGCTCCAGTCCGGCGGCGATCGCGCAGGGCAAAACAGCTTCTTCCAGCTTGATCCGCCCCCCGCGAATCTCGCCAACTTCGAAAGCGACCCATCCTCCCGGACGAAGAACGCGAGCCATGTCCCTGAAAACCTCGGTCATCGCCTGCTGCCAGTCTTCGAGCCGCCGGAGCACGGTAAGGGACACGCTCTCGGCGTCGATCCCGCAAAACCAGCAACGCAGCCAGTTGTCGTCGGCATACTGAACAACATCCAGGAAGGGCGGCGACGTCACTACCAGCGAGATCGATTCATCCGGTATCGCGAAAGCAGCACTGGAATCGCCGATGGTCAACTGTGCCGACCTGGCTACCGATGACAGATGGGTGCGCTCAACCTCTCCGCAATCGGCCAGCAGCGAGCGAGTCTTCTTCGCGATCAGCGCAACCACATCGCGACGTGGCGGTGTCTGTCCACGCTTGAGATTGATCTTCCACTGAGCCTTCGCTGACACAGCTTGATTGGGAGGCATCGTGTAGACCGAGAAGAATCCCGGTGAGTGGCCAGTCAGGCGATTGACGGCAACCATCTGAATCCATCGATCTATAGCATCGAGCTGTCCTTCGGTCTCGCGGCGCAAAAGTTCGCGGCGAAGTATGCAGATCTCTCGCAGTGTCTGGGGATGGTAGAAGACCAGAAGATCCTCGGGGACCTCGACCTTTGTGCTCAGTCGATATTCGCTCAACCGCTGTTCGACCTCTTCGTTCTCGGGTGGAGAAAGCCGTGGTTCGGTCAGGGTCCTACTCAAGGGGTTGATGTCGTTGCCGGAAGGGACTCTTCCGAGCAGCGCCGACTCGATGATCGTTGTTCCGCGTCCCATGAATGGGTCGTAAACGCCATCTCCCACATCCGTCAGCCGTTCGATGAAAAATCGTGGCAGGTGCGGCTTGAAGCAAGCGCGGTAGGAGATCTCGTGAAGTTTGTTCGCCGCACGCTGGCGGCTGGTCCAAAACTCGTTGACGTAGGTTGGCACCTTGGTGAGGCCATCAACTGCTGTCGTCTCCAGGGTCTGGGTCGACTTACCAAACGTATCGAAGCAAGCCAACTCCTCGCTCAAGGATGCCAGATCCTGATGGCGGGGGGTTGGGGTTCGATCGAATAGAGCTGGCTGTTGCGACGTCATGCTGATTCCGGAGATTCTCACCCAGGGTGACCATCGACGCGAGTCGTCATCACCAGAACGCTCTCGCCACGCAACCGGAGATCAGGCTAGCAACCGCTTGGTAGGCACCTTCTCGATCAGCCGCACAGAGGTGACGCTGTCTGCCGGCTCGCGCTCGCCATCGGGGAGACGCCTCGCCCAAAAGGTTTCCAGCAAGGCCTTTGGGGCTGCCTTCCCGGCGATGCTCCCCTGGGTCCTCGCCAGGACTTCGGACCAAAATCTCGCCCCCGACCAAAACAGCAACTTCCACCGGGCCAGATCAGCCGACCGAAGAAAGCCCTATGTTGTTTTTTTACAATGGCTTATCGGCCTTGATTTCGGGAGCTATGAAAGCTGTTTATGCCTTCATGCAGAACCTTCCTGCAGCCGACAAGCTTGACAGTCGGCGCCTGCGCCCTCTAACAAGGCGCCCCAATCCCTCATGGCCACCAAGAAAAAGGACGGCAAGAAGAAGAGCGGCAAGCCGCTCATCATCGTCGAATCACCGGCCAAGGCTCGCACTATCAAGAAATACCTCGGCTCAGACTACATGATCGAGGCCAGCGTCGGCCATGTCCGCGACCTGCCGGCAGGGGCTGCAGAAATCCCCGCCAAGCTGAAGAAAGAGAAGTGGGCGCGCCTGGGAATCGACATCGACAACGGCTTCGTGCCCATCTACGTCGTCCCCAGCAACAAGCGTGAGCAACTCAGCAAACTCAAGAAGCTGGTCAAGGAAGCTTCCGAGATCTATCTCGCGACCGATGAAGACCGCGAAGGGGAGTCCATCTCGTGGCATCTCAGAGAAGTCCTTTCGCCCAAGGTTGAAGTAAAGCGTCTGGTCTTCCATGAGATCACCAAACCAGCGATCCTCGCCGCGCTCGACAATCCGAGATCGATCAATGATGACCTTGTAGAAGCACAGGAAACTCGACGGCTCGTCGATCGCCTTTACGGCTATCTGGTCTCGCCGCTCTTGTGGAAGAAGGTCCGGCCAAAACTGTCAGCCGGTCGCGTCCAAAGCGTTGCCGTCCGGCTGATCTGCGAACGCGAAGAAGACAGGATCCGATTCGTTCGGGCCGACCACTGGGATCTCCAAGGGTCCTTCCAGGCGGAGGTCGGCAAACCTTTCGAAGCAAAGCTCATCGCCGTGGGCGATCAGAAAGTTGCCATCGGCAAGGATTTCGATCCTGACACCGGCAAACTCAAGGACGCTGATCCGAAGCCTCTTCATCTCGACAAGAACGCTGCTCACGATCTCCTCAAAAAACTGCAAGGCAAAGATGCCTGCGTCGAAAAGGTCGAGCAGAAACCTTTTCGCGAACGGCCGGCGCCGCCCTTCACGACCAGCACCCTGCAGCAGGAAGCCGGGCGCAAACTGGGCTTCACCGCACAGCGGACGATGCGAGCGTCACAGCGCCTCTACGAGAACGGCTACATCACCTACATGCGAACCGACTCGACGACTCTTTCCCAGGAGGCTGTCGGGGCAGCGCGCAGCTTGATCGAAAAGGCCTTCGGCCGCGAGTTTCTCCCCGGCGAACCGCGGCTCTACGCCACGAAGGTAAAAAACGCCCAGGAAGCTCACGAGGCCATCCGGCCAGCGGGATCGAGTTTTGTCGATTACCAAAAGCTCGGTGCCGACATGAAGGGGGATGAGTGCAAGGTCTACGAGTTGATCTACAAGCGCACCGTGGCCTCCCAGATGAAGGATGCCACCGGACAACGCACGACTCTCCATCTTCGCATCGATGACGCCTTCTTCCGCGCCTCGGGCAAGACGATCGAATTTCACGGCTTTCGCAAGGCCTACGTGGAGGAAAAAGACGACCGGGCAAGCAGCCAAGGCGATGAGGAGCGATTGCTGCCATCCGTCGAAAAAGATGATCTCGTGAAGACGGTCGGCCTTGAGGCTGACAGTCACACAACCCAGCCACCGGCCCGCCTGACCGAGGCGAGCCTTGTGCGCGAACTCGAAGCTCGAGGAATCGGGCGGCCGAGCACCTACGCATCGATCATCGAAACCATCCAGCAGCGTCAATACGTTTTCAAGAAGGGCTCCGCGCTGGTGCCAACCTTCACGGCGATGGCGGTCGTCAAGTTGCTCGACCAGCACCTGCCCCACCTTGTCGATTACGGCTTCACGGCGCGGATGGAAAACGACCTGGACGAGATCAGCAACGGCCGCCAGAAACGCCTGGACTATCTTCGCTCCTTCTACTCCGGCAACGGGCAACCCGGCCTCAAGGATGAGGTGTCAAAGGCCGAGGGGGATGCGGACGCGCGGACCATCTGCACACGGTCGATCGGCGAAGGCCACGGCGGCGAAGCTGTCGCGGTTCGTGTCGGCAGGTATGGACCCTATCTACAGTCAGGGGAAAGCCGTGCGCAATTGCCCACGGAGCTCCCTCCCGATGAGTTGACGCTCGAACGCGCCCTGACGATCCTTGAGGATGCAGGACGCTTTCCTCGCGAGCTCGGGACAGATCCCCAGACAGACCTCACCGTCTACGTCAACCACGGGCGCTTCGGCCATTATTTTCAACTCGGAACGATCGAGGATCTCAAGGAGAAGCCGAAGATGGCCTCGCTCCTCGACGGCATGGACCCGGAAACCATCACTCTCGACGAAGCCCTCGCAGTCTTGTCCCTGCCGCGCGAGCTGGGCACGCGAGCAACGAGCGGCGATGATGAAGAGGCTAGCGGCGAGGAGAGCATCTTCGCGCTGAACGGTCGCTATGGCCCCTACATCAAGGCGGGGAAAGAAACCCGGAGCATTCCTGCTGACAAATCACCCCTGACCATCACCCTGGCCGAAGCCTTGGCCTTGCTGGCGCAGCCCAAGGCCCATGGCCGGAGAGGTCGGGTAGCAAAGGTCCTCAAGGAACTCGGCAAGCACCCGGACAGCGGTGAGGAAATTAGGATTCTCGATGGGCGCTACGGCCCCTACACCACCGATGGTTCGACCAACGCATCCGTCCCCAAGGGCGAGAAGGTCGATGACATCACGCTTGAACGAGCCCTCGAATTGATCGAAGCCCGTGCCGCTCGCGGGCCGGCACGCAAGAAAAAGGCGGCCAAGAAAAAGGGCTCCAAAAGCACCAAGAAGAAGGCTGCCAAGAAAAAGGGCTCCAAAAGCACCAAGAAGAAGGCTGCCAAGAAAAAGGGCGGCGATGGAAAGGCCTGAAACTAAAGTCTCGTGCTGTAATCTCTTGCGGCAGCGCGCATAGCGGACGGCCGCTTGTTTGGTGTGGCTCCTTGGCACGGCGCGGCTCAGAAGCGAAAATCCCCCTCCTCCCATGACCGACATCGCTATCGATCCCACCCTCGACCTGTTCGACGAAATCGAACGGCTCAAGAAGGAGCGCAAGGCCATCGTCCTCGCGCACTACTACCAGGACCCAGACATCCAGGATGTGGCTGACCATCTCGGCGACTCCCTCGAGCTGGCGCGCCGGGCACGCGACGAAGAGAACGCCGAGGTCATCTTGTTCTGCGGCGTGCACTTCATGGCAGAGACAGCCAAGATCCTCAATCCGGAGAAGACCGTCATCCTCCCGGATCTCGATGCCGGTTGCTCGCTGGCTGACTCCTGCCCGGGCGATCAGTTACGCGCATGGCGCGAACAACATCCCGACCACTACATCATCTCCTACATCAATTGCTCCGCCGAAACGAAGGCGCTCTCGGACATCATCTGCACCTCGAGCAATGCCGAGAAGATCCTCCGATCCGTTCCCGAAGATCGACCGATCCTCTTCGCTCCAGACCGCAACCTGGGGCAGTGGCTCATCAAGAAGACCGGTCGAGAGATGGATCTATGGCCCGGGACCTGCATGGTCCACGTCACCTTCTCCGAGCGGAACATCCTCTCGCTCAAGGCTCAGAACTCACAATCGAAGTTCATCGCACATCCCGAATGTGAGGACCACATTCTTCGGCATGCCGACTACATCGGCTCGACAACCAATCTGCTACGGTTCGTCCAAGAGGACCCTGCGCCGAGTTTCATCGTCGGCACCGAAACCGGCATCCTCCACGCCATGAGAAAGGCTGCTCCTGGCAAGGAACTCATCGGCGCGCCCGTCGAAGATAGTGGCAGTTGCAGCGCCTGCAGCGAGTGCCCGCACATGAAGCTCAATACCCCTGAAAAAATGGTGCTCGCCTTGCGAGATCTCGAGCCACGCATCGAGTTGAGCGACGGCATCCGCGAACAGGCGCTCTTGCCGCTACAGCGGATGCTGGCCCTCTAGAGCAGCGCTGTCCGGATACTCCGGCAGGCCGACCTCCTGATCGATAGACATCACATTCCGGGAAAGCCCTGGTGGTGTGCCCCAACAGTGGGCTGTACTGGAGCAAAATGCCCAACCCACTCGCTGAAGAGCTCTGGGGAGATCGTCATGCCCAGCCCTGTGTCTTGGTGATCTTCGGCGCCACCGGCGACCTTACCCATCGCAAGCTCGTGCCTGCCCTGGTCAATCTGCAGCGCGATGGTCTTCTGCCGCCCGGGTTTTCGGTCGTCGGCTTCGCGCGGCGCGACAAAACTCATGATGGCTTCCGGTCCGAGTTGCGCGCATCGCTAGAGAAGTTCTCCGGGGATCGAGAAAATCTCGAAGCCTTCGATTCCCTGGCGAGCGGAATTTACTACGAGTGTTCGGCCTTCGAGGACCCCGATGGTTACGTGCGGTTGCAAAAAAGATTGGGTGAAATCGACGGCGAACACGGCACTCGGGGCAATCGCATCTTCTATCTGGCAACACCGCCAAGCGCTTATTCCGGCATCCTTGAAAAGCTCCAGGAAAACAGTCTTTCCGAGGAGAGGCATTCCCACTTCTCGAGGGTCATCGTCGAGAAACCCTTCGGCCGGGATCTCGAGACAGCCCGATCCTTGAACACGCAAGTCGCTGCGGCTTTCGAGGAAAGTCAGGTCTTTCGGATCGATCACTACCTCGGCAAGGAAACCGTCCAGAACATCCTGGCGATGCGTTTCGCCAATGGCATCTTCGAGCCACTCTGGAGCGAAAAATATATCGATCATGTTCAGATCACGGTCGCCGAATCAATCGGTATCGAGGGCCGAGGTGGCTACTTCGATCATGCTGGGATCCTGCGCGACATGATTCAAAACCACCTCTTGCAGGTTCTCTCTCTCATCGCCATGGAACCGCCGATCTCGCTCGAGCCGGACGCCGTCCGCGACGAGAAGGTCAAGGTCCTGCGAGCAATCCGGTCGCTTACCCCCGATAAGGTTGTCGCGGCGACGCTGCGCGGTCAGTATGGACCAGGGTTAGTGGGCGGAGAAGAAGTCGGCAGCTATCTCGATGAAACCGATGTCGCCTCTGACTCCTGCACAGAGACTTATGCCGCCGTGAAGCTGCGGGTGGACAACTGGCGCTGGGGCCGGGTTCCTTTCTTCCTGCGCGCGGGCAAACGCTTGCCGCGACGCGTGACCGAAGTGGCCATCTTCTTTCGGCCGCCCTCTCAGTTGCTGTTCGGCCAGGATCTTGGGGCTAACCAGCTCCTGATCCGTATCCAGCCGGACGAAGGGATCAGCCTGCGCTTTGGCTCCAAGGTCCCCGGACCCGACATGCGCTTGCGCGATGTGCGCATGGATTTCCGCTACGGAACCTCGTTCGGGACGCCGTCAGCGGATGCCTACGAAAGGCTCTTGCTGGACGCCATGGTCGGTGACTCCACGCTGTTTGCGCGCCGCGATGAGGTGGAAGAAGCGTGGCGCATCGTCGATTCCATCCTTGCGGGATGGTCCGGAAGCGACTCGGTGCCGACAGCCTATGAATCGGGCTCGTGGGGACCCGAGCATGCCGACGCATTCCTGCGGAAAGGGCGGCGATGGCGGAAGCCCTGACCAGCTTCGAACAACCGGTCCGCGCCCTCTCGGCGATCGACGAAGGTCTGAACAGCCTGTGGAATCAGATCGAGCAAGGAGATCCGAAGAAGCCGCTCTGTCGCACCCTGACAGCGAATCTGATCGCCATCACCGACTCCCACGGAGAAGCCGATCTCCGGCGGACGATCTCGGAACTCTTCGAGCAGCATCCTTGCAGGGCCTTCCTGCTGGTCGTCGAACCCAGACCCTTGGAGCTGGAGGCACATTTGACGGCTCGGGTCCGCTATCGAAAAAGAGATCGTCAAACCCTGCTGGAGCAACTCGATCTCCGCGGTGGCGCCGAGCAACTCGCCAAGGTTCCCGGAATCCTTCGCCCACTCATCGTCAGCGACCTGCCCGTGTATCTCTACTGGGCGATGGCCCTCCCAAGAACTTGCCTCGCCAAGATCGCCGGTATCGCCGATTACAACATCGTGAATTCCCACCTTCTGAAAGATCCCAAAGAGGAGATCGGGCGGTTGGGCCAGGTGGTTGGTAAGGAGGCGATCGACCTCTTGTCCATACAGCTAAGACCCTGGCGTCGCGCGCTCGCCGAAGCCTTCGAGACCTTTGAGTGGGATTCTCGGATCCCAACCCGCGTCTCGATAGATGCCGGGGCTGGCAACAGTGCCGCGAACCTGGGGGGCTGGCTCGCCACAAAGTTGGCCGCTGAAATCAACATTCACACTCATCGAGATGACACCCCCCTCGATGAACCCATCTCTCTTTCGCTCGAGCACGGGTCCGTCCGCATCATCATCACCAACGAGTTTGATGCTCACAGACTCCGGATCGATGTCACCCTGGCGGATCGCTGCCTGGTGCCCTCCTTCAGAGTCCTCCCCCGGCGAGCGATCAGCGATCTTCTCGGCGATGCCATGGAGCTCTGAGCCGCGTGGGCACCCGGCAGCCAGCGTCAGTGCTGGCGCAAGAGGGTTCCCACCTGGTGCAACCTGGACTCCGGACCAATGACCACGGCCACATCCTCGACCATCAGGCGCGTGTCCGCATCGATGTTAGCTTTCACGCCCTCGGAAGTCTTCAGGGCAACCACTGAACACCCCGTCACCTGACGAAGGCCGAGTTCTCCAAGCGTCTTCCCCGCGACGCTGCTCGAAGGCTCCACCCGAAACAGCTCGACTCCAAGGCCGGGGACCCCCTCCGAAACGGCCAGTGGCTGTCGCTTCGGTGGCATTGCCACCCGTGGCATCTTGGCCTTGTCGCGCACCCTCCCAACCTGCCTGTCCACCTCGTCATCGGCCACCAGGAACTGTCGCAACGTTCGCGCGAGGATCTCCACGGACATCTCGAGCTCCTGTGGAACGACCTCGTTGACGCCCAGCTCCGTGAGTTCGGGTGCATCGGCCAGATACACGGCGCGAGCGAGAATTTGGATACCCGGAGCAAGGATTCTCGCCTGGGCAACGCTCCGATGAATCGCCGCGCGGTCATTGATGGTCAAGACCAGTAATCGGGCACCCATGATTCCCGCGCTCCGGAGCACACTCGCACGGGTCACGTCGCCGAGCATGATCGGCAAGCCCTTCGCCCTGTATGCCATGACCGTGGCATCGTTCATCTCGATGACCTTGAAGGGGATGCCCGTCTCCTCGAGCGCCCCTGCGAGAATCTGCCCGGCAGGACCAAAGCCGGCGACGATCACATGATCCAAGCTCTCGGGCTGTGGCTCACCTTGCAGAGGCTCCGCCTCGGCTCTGCCGCGCGTCGCCCTTATACACGCGGCGAAAAGGACCGGCGTCAGCGCGATCGAGAGGACCGCGACAGCGAGGAAGGTTCTTTCCATTTCAGCCGACAGGAGCGAACGACCGCTGGCAGCTTGCACGAGAACGAAGGAGAACTCCCCCACTTGAGCGAGCAAGAAGGCCGTTCGCAAACCCACCCAGGACGGCAAGCGCAAGAGCTTGGCCGCCAGGAACACCGCCAAAGCCTTGCCGAGAACGACCGCGCTCAAGGCAGTACAAACCAGAAGCGGAGATTCGATTAACACCCGGTAATCGAAGAGCATGCCGATGCTGACAAAGAACAGGCTGCTCAGAACATCGCGAAAGGGGCCCACCTCGCTGATCGCCTGATGACGGTAGTGCGAACCACCGAGCACCAGACCGGCGATGAATGCTCCGAGCGCCGGCGACAGACCGAGTTGGGCCGTGCCGAGCGACACGACGAAGCAGATCGTCACGACGCCGAGCACGAATAACTCACGGCTGCGAGTCCGAGCGATGGCACCGATGGCATGAGGAAGGATCCCCCAGGTCGCCACGGTGATGATCCCCAAAAACAAGAGCGTGCGCAGAACCTGGGTCACGGGAGCTTCCATCGCTTCCGAACCCGCGCCGAGAAGGGGCAAAACCACAATCATCGGCACGACAGCGAGATCCTGAGCCACGCAGATCCCGATCCCGAGATTGCCGGTCGGGGAGCCCAGCGCCCCACGATCGGACATGATCTTGGTGATCGCGGCCGTGCTCGAGAGGCTGAGCAAAAACCCGAGGAAGATCGCTGGCCCCGCCGGCAACCCACCTGCCAGTCCCGCCACCATCCCCAGCACCACGGTGGCGGATACCTGAACACTGCCGCCGAGAAGAACCGATCGGCGCGCTCGCAGGACTCGAACGAGCGAGAGCTCCAGGCCCACGGTGAAGAGCAGCACCACCACCCCTATCTCGGCGAGCTGATCGACGAGTTCCCGCTCGTGTACCAGGCCCAGGCTGTTAGGACCTACCAGGGCTCCTGCCACCACGAAGCCGACGATCGGCGGAAGTTTCATCCGGTGGAACAACGCCGCCACGAGCACGCACAGCCCGAGCAGCAACGCCAATTCGCGAAGGACCGGGGCAGCGGATACGAGAACGCAGCTCGTCATGAGCAAGATGATCGTAACGGCCGAACACAAAGAAACAGCTGTGGCTGTGGTCCAGCCTCCGGGGTCCTCCGTCGAGGCTTCTCCACGCCACCCTCCTCTTCTCCCTCATCTCCGACCACCGGATCGATGGCCGATGCAGGATGGACAAGCGAGGCTGGGCCGTCGCCTCCGGGGTCGGCCTGTCCGTGGACCGATAGCTCCCGGGAACGGCAAACCATCCCGGACAACCCCACAAAACAGCCTCTCGGGGCATCTGCTGGTCTTTTGAGGGTCCCGCACAGCCCCGGGGAGAGATCATTTGCTGACATCTTTAACCGCTGCGTTCTGCCCTCGGGCATCAGTTGCTATCGTTCCCCGACTCAACTCACCCCCCTCCATCGGACCATGAAGAACGCTCATCCCTTCCACGCTCTCCTCCTCCCCCTTCTCGGCCTCGCCTCGGCTCTCCCATCCCAGGAGAATCTTGAGCTGGGCAAGATGTGGACCTTCGAGAATCCACCTCTCGACCATCTGAAGAAGGAATACGGCTTCGCACCGAACCAAAAGTGGATCGACACTCTGCGCCTGGCTTCACTCCGATTCGGCAACTGGTGCTCCTCGTCCTTCGTCTCGCCCAAGGGCCTGATCATGACGAACCACCACTGCGCCAGAGACAATATCGCTGCCGTCTCGCCACCAGGAAAAGACTGGGTCGAAAATGGCTTCTACGCGAGCTCTCTCGAAGACGAGGTCCGGCTGATGAGCAGGCGGGGCGCCGAAGTGGAGCCGGTCAGTGTGCAACAACTCGTCTCCATGAAAGATGTGACGGCAGCGATGAACGAGGGTCTCGGCTCAAATGATGATGACGCCACCGTCAATGCCAAGCGCGAGAAGAATGAGGAGGCGATCCTCGAGGCTGCCAAGGCCGAGCATGCCAACCTGACCGCGCAGGTTGTGAAAATCCACCAAGGAGCCATCTTCCAGCTCTATCTGTACAAGGTTTGGGATGACATCCGATTGGTCTGTGCGCCACACCTGCAAACCGCACACTTCGGTGGCGACCCCGACAACTTCACCTACCCTCGCTACAGCATCGATTTTGCCTTCGTCCGCGCCTACGAGGACGGCAAACCCGCCGACACATCCAGTCACTACTTCCGCTGGAAGAATGGCGGAGCCAAGGAG
>CAZIVO010000013.1:0-2866 GCA_964542765.1 uncultured candidatus Brocadiaceae bacterium
GTCAAGCAGCCCCGGGTTGGGGCTGTGGGTATCCTGCAGTCATACTGTGTGTTGCAGGTGCCCGTGTATGTTTCGCCAGCGAAACATATCGGCAGGTCGGTGCCACAAGGGAACGCTAAGACTTGGCGGCATTGCGTTTGTTCCCTCGCTTGACAGGGTTGCGCTAGTCGAGCATTTCGAGCATGGCCTTGCCAAACGCGGTGCCGATCTGGGCGAAGAACCATGGACTACCGTAATAATGGTAGGGCCGGTCATTGCCGAAGCGGCGCCACTTCTCGACGTCTGCGCTCCAGCCACCCTTGCCGCGGTAGATGGCATCGGCGTCCATGTCCCAGAAGCGGTCGGTCTTGACGACCCGGACCTTGCCCGACAATTTCGGATGTGAAGCCATCGCCAATTGACCTTTCTTGATCTTCACACGGGCGTTGTCCTCGCCGTCCTTGGATCGGGCGGGTTGCCTTTGGCCATCGAAGCCGACCTGGCCGATCACGAAGGGAAGATCGGGGGCTTCGAGATCCTTGCGGACATCGAGGATGAAATTAGCCAGGTATTCCCCGTAGCGGCTGGCCCACTCATTGGTGAATTGATCGTTCCAGCCCTGGAACCAGACGAAGCCTGCTAATTCGTAACCCTGGCCCTGATAGCCGGGGAAGCGCTGGCCGAGTTCCGCCAGTGTCTGCCGGACTTCGGCGAGCATTTCGCGATAGTAATGTCCGTAGGGTTGTTTGAGTTCGGCAGCGGTGACCAGTGGTCGCGGCGTGAAGGGCCGGTCCTTGTTTTGCTCTTCGTGTTTCTTGCGATTTCGTTCGTTGTTCTTCTTTGTCTGTTCGTTTCGATCTTGGGCCATCTCGGCGAACTCATCGTCACTCGGTAGTGGCGATGAGGGCGACAGGAAATCCCGGCCGAGTGACTTGCCACCCCAGGCAGTCTTGATGATCAGGACTTGTTCGTCGAAGTGGTCGCCGACCACGTGGCCAAAATTGTATTCGGGACCGAAGGCCTTCGAGGGAACGCCGTAACCGACGGTCAGGTCGCCGCGTTGTTTGAGAAAATTGACCCAGACATCCTTTCGGACGCTCCAGTCGTAGGCGGGTTTCCTCGGGTCGGCCTCGAGCGCGACTCGCAACTTGCGGGTGAAGTCACCGAAGTCACCGTCTTTGATGAAGTGCTGGTAGCGGTCGCGATACTCGGCCTGACTGACCTGGTAAGCAAGCGGTTCGGGGAATCCCTTGCCCTCCATGTTGGATTGTCCGGCAAGGATGAAGACCTTGACCTTGCCGGCAGTTTCCGGCGGAGTGTCCGGGGGGATGCTCGGAAGGCTGCAGAACGCGACGGTGACGAAGGGGAGGGAAAGGAGGTGCATGACTTGCCTTTTCGGGAGGGAGGGACCGCAGCGGCGCGACATCGGATATCTTAGCCACGCAGATCTCAAGTTGGGCCGTTTGGCCCATGGAATTCTCCGGTAGTCTCAGCTTCCTCGTCACCTTGCCGATAGATATGGGCGAGGTGGCGGTGACTCGTGCCAACCGCCTGCCAGGTGGGCGCCACGGAAGAAAGGAATCTCGATGTTGTACAAGACCCTGCCCTGCCTGCTGCTGTCCCTTGCGATGGGCCTCGCAACTTCTTCTTCGAGCGCCCAGGACAAGCGTGACACCATGGTCATCAATGACCGCAGCACCATGCGTGACTCGCAGTTGTGGATCTACAACGACGTCAAGGAGGGGTTCGCTCTGGCCCGCAAGACTGGTAAGCCGCTGCTGATCGTCTTTCGTTGAATCCCTTGACACGCCTGCGAAGGCTTCGACGTGCAGGTTGCACGTCCCACGGATCCGAGACTCAAAGAACTCCTGAAGAACTTCGTTTGCGTGCGCGTCGTGCAGACGAACGGGATCGACCTGTCGCTCTTTCAGTTCGACTACGATCTGACCTTCGCGGCCTTCCTCATGAATGCGGACCGCACCATCTATGGCCGTTACGGAACGAGGTCGAGCCAGAAAGATCCGGATCGAGATATTTCCGTGCAAGGACTGATCGCTGCTCTCGAGGGCGCTCTCGAACTGCATGACGACTACCCCAAGAGCAAGAGCGCGCTGGCGGCGAAGAGTGGCAAGAAGAGTCGTTACTCGACGCCCGAGCGCTACCCGTCCTTGAAAACCTTTTCATCGCGACTGGACTACGATGATCAGGTTGCGCGCAGTTGCATCCACTGCCACATGCTCATCGACGCCGACCGCAAGCTCGATCGCGCCGCCAAGCGGCCGCTCAGCGATAAGAGCCTCTTCCCATGGCCGATGCCGGATCTTCTGGGGCTGACACTCTCGCCAAAGGCTCGAGCTCGCATCGAGAGTGTGGCGCCTGACAGCCCTGCCCGTAAGGCGGGCTTCAAGGCGGGCGATGAGATCATCACGTTGGCCGGTCAGCCGATCTTGTCGGTCGCCGATGTCCAATGGGTGCTCCACAACGCTGCCGACCGTTCGCGGCTCAAGGCTCTGGTCAAGCGGGGCGATCTGCAGGCAAACCTCTCTTTGGTTCTGGCTGCCGGCTGGCGCCGCGGTGCCGATATCTCCTGGCGGACCAGCTCCTGGGGTTTGAGCCGGATGGCACTCGGCGGCATGCGGCTCGAGCCCTTGTCCGAGGGTGCGCGGCAGAACAAGAAGATCGACAAGATGGCTCTGCTCGTCAAAAGCGTTGGCAAGTATGGCGAGCATCGAACTGCCATGGGTGCCGGCTTCAAGAAGGGCGACATCATCCTTTCCTTCGATGGCCGAGAGGACCTCATGACCGAGGGTGCAGCCTTCGCTCACGGCATGCAAAAGAGCAAGATGGGTGAAAAGATCACCGTGAAGATTTTGCGCGGCAATCGCCG
>CAZIVO010000013.1:2966-12691 GCA_964542765.1 uncultured candidatus Brocadiaceae bacterium
CTCACCGCTTTTGGCGTCCTCGCCCTTCTTCGGGTCGGGTTCCTGTTTCTTGAGCTGGACGTTGACCGCTATCGGATCGTCGCCGCTGAGCACGGTCATCTGTCCCGTGATCTTTTCGAAGCCGGGCGCGCCGATGGCGTAGACCCAGTTACCGATCTTCACATCGGCTGCATCAACGGCGCCGTTGCGCGCTCCGAGCCGCCGGTACGAGGGCAGGTCTGTCCACTTTTCGGCCGGTTGATTCCCGGCTTCGAGGGCGAGAGCTACATCCACGCGGATGCCCCTGGCCTCGATGGCACCGCCGCTCGCGGCGTCCTGGATTTGTAGCCGCAAACGCCCGGTCAGCAGGGTGATGCGCCGCTCGACGATCAGGCCTTCGCCCATCATGATTTCTTCGCGGTGGAGCACGGCGCTGCTGCTGCCGCCTCGGCTGCTACCGCCTCTCCCACGCTGTGAACTCCGCCGAATCTCGAGGGTGTAGGCTCCCGGAACGACCGAAGAGATCTCGAACTCGCCCGAATCATTGGCGCGATCCTGGAACAACCGCGATGCCATGCTGGCCATGAAGCGGCTTTCCCGCGAACGGTCCTCGCCGGAGGTTGGTGCCGGCGTGCTCAGCGCACTGTCCTTCTTTGCCTGAAGGCGGGCCTCGAGGTTCTTGCCGGGCTGGCCATTCAAGAAGATGGTGCCCTTGACGATGCCCAATCCGTCATCGACATCGGGATCGAAGCGGATCTTGGCACCTTCGGTGAGGATGAGATCGGGCTGGCGCTGGGAGCGCTGCAGAATCGAGGACCCAAATCTCCGGAACCAGTCCTCCCTCTGGCCATCGCGGAGATCGACGCGAACGAACCACCCGCCGGCCTTGAGTGCGGCGATTTCGTAGCTGCCGGTTTCTTGGTCGGCATTGGCTTGCTTCTCGGTGCCATCGGTGTGGGTGACGACCACCCGTGCGCGCTGCCCCTCTTCGAGATTCTTGACGATGCCGCTGATTTGTGCGCCACGGCTGACGATGAGCCGCAGGTTGGTGGCATCGCGTCCGACGGTCAGCATCAGATCCTGGGTCAGTGTGAGGCGATCCTTGGCGCGTACGCGCAGCCGGTAGTTGCCCGGTTTTTGCGCCTCGAAGCTGAAGTGACCATCGCTTCCGGTGGTGGCTTCGCCCATGCGCCAGCCTTCGTTGCGCCCCCGGTTGAAGAGTCTCGACATGGGCGATCCGCCGCTCTGCTCCGGCACCGGTTGATCGAGCGGAGGCACGAAGAGTTCGATTCTCGCCTTCGGGATGGGCCTGGAATCGGCCTGGTTGACGACGATGCCTTCGATGCGGTTGCCGCCCGCGATCCGGAACGTGACCGGTTGCTCCTTCTGGCCGGGTTGGAGTTCAATGATACCTTCGGCCGTCTTGACGTAGCCAGGTGCTGCGATGTCGAAGACGTAGCGACCGGGCTGGAGACCGTCGATCAGAAAGGCGCCGGCTTCGTGCTTTGTCGGTGGGGGAGTCGGGCCAGGGGTCTCGCCCGAAGCCCCGAGTCGGTCCAGCTTGTAGGCTTCTTCACGAGCCTCGCGAGCGTCCCGTTCGGCTTCTCGTTTTTGTCTTTCGGCATCGCGCTCCGCCGTTCGTTGCGCCCGCTCCAGTTCTTCGGCAGCGGTCCGTTGTTCGCCGCCATCGCGGTTGGTTCGATTGCTGCGGTCGCCGCCATCGCGGTTGGTTCGATTGCTGCGGTCGCCGCCATCGCGACCGGTTCGATCACCGCGGTCGCCGCCACTGCGACTGGTTCGATCACCGCGGTCGCTCCTGCCACCGCGATCAGATTCGCCGCGGCCACCGCTACTTCCTCCGAAGCCTCCGAAATCTCTGCGATCCCTGAGTTTGCGGGCACGGATGCCGTAGAGATCGATGGGTGCTCCGGAAGAGGCGTCGACCACGATGCCTCGCACCGCGATGCGGTGGTGCATACGGATCTCGACACTGGGCGTCTTCTGTGCATCGACAGGATCGATTTCCTCATCGATGTATTTGTCGTGTTCGGCAGTGAGACGGACCCCGAGTCGCGGCACTGCCTCGAACGCGAATTCACCCTTCGAGTTGGTCTTGGTCGTTTCCTCGAATCTTCCCATGCGCCGGAAGAGATCTGTCCAGTCCCGACCACCGCCTCGGCCGGACTCGTTACCGCCTCGTTCACCACGGCCACGCTCTCCGCTGGTATCGGATTGTTCTCGTTCTCGCCGGAACAAATCCGTGAGAGCCTGACGAGACTGCTCACATTCGACCTCCACGTTGGCGATCGGTTTGCCGGCGTGGTCGCGGACAACGCCGCGCAAGGCCACGCCGCTTTCCAGGACGATGATCTGGTCTTCGACCTTCTGTTCGGCCTTGATCTCGAGCCGTGGTGTGCTGCCGGGAAGGTGTCCGCGTGATTCTGCTGCGAGGGAGAAGCTGCCCTCGGGGAGGTGTTCCATCACGAACAGGCCGTTGCTATCCGTTTCGACCTCCTCGATCATGTTCTCCAGAGAACTCTGACTGCCACCACCGAACCATCCGCCACGGCCACGCCCCCGAGACTCGTCGTAGCTGACCTTTGCGCCAGCGATGGGTTGCTGATTCTCATCTCGGACGATCCCTGAGACCTTGCTGCCGCCGGTGATCGTGATGTCGCCCACGCGCAACGAACCATCGTCCTTGGTCCAATCCTTGCGAACCAAGGCCGGGGCGAAGGCGTCATGACGGACCGCGAGTTCGAGGGCGGAACGCTCGTAAGCGAGGCCGCGCAGGAGGAAGCGGCCATCGGCTTCGGTGATGACGCTTTCACCGGATTTTCGCATCTGGAAGTCTTCCATGTTTCTGCGGATGTCTTCCATGCCTCTGCTCGAGCCTCGGCCGCCGAAGCCTTCACCGGAAGTCCAGTCACGGCGCAAAAAGAGGGTGACCGTGGCGCTGGCGACGGGACCGCCAGCAGCATTGATGACCCGCCCCTCGAGGGCGAGCGAGTTGTTCCGGCCTGGACCGGTCTTCCGGGCCGAGCCATCCTTCAATTGCTCGCGGCCGGTTTCTTCTCCGGCTTGCGTGGCACTGGCCACATCCGCAGCGTCGGTTACCGAGAGACCCTCATCCGGATTGACTTCCGCGGTTTCTTCACCCGGCAGGGTTACGACATCAGGGCCGTTGCCGCCCATGAGGGTCATTCCGCCGACCAAGAGCAGAATGCCGAGAACGATGAGAAGGATGAGTCCTGGCTTCATGATGGAACCTGCGCCTTTAGAAGGTGGCGAAAAGGGATCATACGGTAGAAAGCTATTCTCGGAGAGGTCTGAGATGGCCGTTTCGAACGGGTCTCCCTACCTTATCAACGCATTGCGGGGAGGGTGATCCACGGTGACCTGTTCCGAGAATGACTCAAGAATGTAACGATCGGGCGACAACTCCCAGGTTTTGGGAGATCCACCCCAATCTTCTCGCAAGGTGCGCATTTCGAGCTGATCGTTTTGCCCCTGCCTGACCTGAAACCAGATGTCACCGCGCTTCTCCTATTTTGTTGTCTGTGCCCCCGGTGCTGAGCCGGTGCTGCATGCGGAGATCCGTGAACTCAAGTTCGCCAGAGCCGAGCGTCAGGTTGGCGGCGTGCTGTTTTCCGGCACGATCGAGGATGGCTGGCGGGCCAATCTGTACCTGCGAACAGCGGTCCGTGTCCTGCTTCGTCTCTCACGTTTCGAGGCCGCAGATGCTGATGCTCTCTACCGGGGCGTGTCCTCGATCGACTGGACTCGTTTCGTCTTGCCGGACGGGTCTCTCGTTGTCGACGCGCAAACCAGTCAATCCTCGCTCGATCATTCGCAGTTCGTGGCGCAGCGATGCAAGGATGCGATCGTTGATCAGTTGCGTCAGAAATGTGGCCGACGGCCATTCGTCGACAAGCGCAATCCCGACCTTCGGGTGCACGCGCACATCTACAGGGATCGAGTCACACTGTCCGTCGATACCTCGGGTGACTCTTTGCACAAGCGAGGTTGGCGGTGTTACCAGGGGCGCGCGCCCCTGGCCGAGAACCTTGCGGCAGTGGTGCTGGCAATGTCGGGATGGGATCGCCGTGCGCCGTTGATCGATCCTTTCTGCGGCTCTGGCACATTCCTGGTCGAGGCAGCCATGTTGGCCATGGGCTTGCCGGCAGGAGCCATGCGTCCCCAGTTTGGTTTTGAGCGTTGGCCACTCCATGACGCCTCTCGCTTTGCGCCCTTGCGGGAACAAGCTCAGCGGATCCCGGAGTTTCCGCGCAAGCTCCGCCTGATTGGCAACGATATTTCTCCGAACCAGATCGAAGGCGCTCGCGAGAACCTCGCATCCATAGGGGCCGAGGATGTGGTTGAATTTCGAGTTGGTGACGCGGCTGAAATGTCGATGCGGTCTGGCTGGAACGCATGGATCGTCACCAACCCTCCCTACGGTGAGCGCGTCGGCGATGTTTCCGAACTCACAGAAGTTTATGCGAGATTCGGGGAGATGCTTCGGACCGTGTGCGGGGGATACAGCCTGTCCTTGATGTCAGGATCACCCGAGTTGGGTCACGCGCTCGGCTTTCCACAAGCCGAGCGGACGGTGCTGAAGAATGGCGGGCTCGACTGTGATCTGATCCAGACCACGGTTCCGCACCGGTGATGGCCTACCACAGGCGTTCTTCGCGCATGAAGTCCGCGAAGCCGCGCGCATCCGCGCCACCGCGAGCGATGCGAGCGACACCCTCTTCGATCACATCGATTGCAGCGGCGATCGACAGCCGCAGATAGTGGCGGCCCTCGGCGCCGACCCGGCCGAAGGAGTTGCGGTCCATGGTTGCGACGCCATGTCGATAGAGCAGGAACATCTGCAGCATTTCAGAAGGGCTGGTTCGAGATCTCGACGCCGGGGGTAGTGCTGCGTGGGCCTCGCAGATCCCCAACTTCTCACACAGACCGGCAACGTTGGGAAAGACGTAGAACGCTCCCTTCGGGAGTTGGCAGCTCACTCCCTCGATTTCGTTGAGCAGTGCCACCACGCGGTCGCGGCGTTCCTGGAACGCGCTGACCATCGCGTGGACCTGCTCGGCGGATTCTTCGCTCTCGAGGGCTGCTCGCCCGCCTTCCTGAATGAAGGGGGGGACGCAGGAGACGAGATTGATATTGAGGTTCTTGAAGCAAGCGGCTTCTTCGGCTGTCGGCAGGACTGCATAGCCGAGCCGCCAGCCGGTCATCGCAAAGCCCTTGGAGTGGCCGCTGACGAGGATGGTGCGCTCCTCCATGCCTTCGGCATTGGCGATGCTGGCGTGCTGCTCGCCGTCGAACAGGATGTGCTCGTAGATTTCGTCACTGTAGATCCGCACATCGGGGTTGCAGCGTTCCCGGATCACCGCGGCGATACTCGATAGTTCCTCGGTGTCGAGGACGCCCCCGGTCGGATTCGAGGGGGAGTTGAGGATGATGACCTTGGTCTTGTCCGTGATCAGAGCGGCGAGGTCGTCGGCGGTGAAGGTGAAACCGCGCTCTTCGGAAAGGTGCAAGGGAACGGGCGTCGCGCTGCAGAAATTCACCCAGGACTCGTAGATCGGGAAACCGGGGCTCGGATAGATCACCTCGTCCCCGCTGTCGACGTAGGTCATCATCGTGTAGCCGATGGGAGGTTTGGCACCCGGAGTCACGATGATGCGATCGAGATCGATCTCGAGGCCTCGAGTTCTGGCAATGTGCTTGGCGATCGCTGTGCGGAGCGAAGCGAGGCCAGCCGGGTCACAGTAATGCGAGTTGCCGGCGCGGAGTGAGGCGGCGGCGGCCTCGTTGATATGCGGGGCACTGTCGAAGTCCGGTTCCCCGAGGTTCAGCCGTATCACTTCCATGCCCCGATCGACGCAGCGGGCGATGTCATCACCGAGCCTGAAGGCATTCTCGGTTCCGAGTAAGGCCATGCGTTGTGCCAGGGTGGTCATTGGTGATTCTTGCGAAGGCGTCGAGGGAAAGCTGTGCCGGTCAGGGTTCCTGCACGGAGAAGTGGAACGCCTGCCCCATCGCAGAGCAAGTAGCCCCTGTTCGCTTTCACTCCGACTGATCAGGCCAACCGCTCGGGGCGATCAGTGGTCGTGGCAGCCATCAGGCGAGTGGGGGTGACCATGCTCGATCTCCTCCTTCGTCGCTTCACGCATGGCGACGATCTCGACCTCGAACTTCAGATCCTCGCCGGCGAGTGGATGGTTGAGGTCGATGGTCACCTGATCGCCGGCAACTTTGGCGATCCAGATGGGGAAGACCTTGCCATCCGCGTCTTCTGCGGCTACCTGCATGCCGGCTTCCAGTTCCGCTTCCTCGGGGAACTGGGAGCGCGGAACTTCCTTGAGTCCGTCCGGATCACGTGGCCCGTAGCCTTCGTCGGCTGGGATTTCGGCCTGGACCTCATCGCCGATCCCTTTTCCTTCGAGCGCTTGCTCGAGTCCGGGGACGATGTTGCCGTGTCCGTGGAGATACTCGATCGGTTCGGAGTCCTTGGTACTATCGACAGAGCCGTCCCCGAGTGTCAGGGTGTAGTGAAGGGTGACGACTGTTCCGGCGGTGATGGCATCGCTCATTGTCTGATCCTTTCGGTCCGCTCACCATAGAGCGTTGGTCAAGATTCTTTGCTCGGCAAACGGATATGTTCGACGAGATCTTGGATGGCCTGAGGCGGTGGTGCCGTGAACCGGCTGACTGTCATCGCCACCGCAAAATTCAAGACCATGCCGATGGAGCCGATGCCTTCCGGGCTGATCCCGAACAGCCAGTCCGCCTGGGTCGCCGTTGCCGAGGTCTTGAAATAGACGATATAGCCGCCGGTGAACAGGATCCCGGTCAGCATGCCGGCGATGGCACCTTGCTTGGTGGTGCGCTTGCTGAAGATTCCCAGGACCAGAATCGGGAAGAAGCTCGATGCCGCCAGGCCGAAGGCGTAGGCCACCACCTGCGCCACGAATCCGGGCGGATGAATGCCGAAGTAGCCGGCGACCAGAACTGCCAAGCCTGCTGCCACCCGCGCCAGGGTGAGTTCGGCACGTTCGGATATTCGGGGCGTCAGCACCGACTTGAAGAGGTCGTGTGAGATGGATGAGGAGATCACCAGGAGGAGGCCTGCTGCCGTCGACAGGGCGGCGGCCAGGGCGCCGGCGGCGACCAGGGCGATCACCCATGCCGGCAGGTTGGCGATCTCGGGATTGGCCAGAACCATGATGTCGCGATCGACGTAGAGCTCGTTACCGTTCTTACTCGGTTCATTCTTCAGCAGGCGTTCGCCGCGGGCGCTCCGCAGGGGGTCGCCATTCTCGGCGGTTTCGAACTCGGGTGCTGGGCGACCGCCCCGGGATATCGGCTCGAGGGCATCTCCCGGTCGGTAGTCGATCTTGCCGTCGCCGTTCTTGTCGATCCAGGCGATCAACCCGCTGTTCTCCCAGTTCTTGAACCAGATGGGAGCCTCGGTGTAGGAGGTGCTGCTGATGGTCTGGATCAGGTTGGCGCGCGCGAAAGCGGCGATCGCCGGTGCTGTCGTGTAGAGGATGCCGATGAACATCAGGGCCCACATCGCGCTCCAACGAGCTGCGCGGGCGGTCCTCACGGTGTAGAAGCGGATCAGCACATGCGGCAGGCCGGCGGTGCCCACCATCAAGGCCAGCGTGATCGCCAGCACGTCGGTCATGCTCTTCTTGCCGTCCACGAAGGCGCCGGTGTATTCGGGGAAGCCGAGGTCGCGATGGAGCTGGTCGATGACCTCGAGCAGCATGCGTCCGGCGTTCGGGCCGTCGGCGATACTCGAGCCGAAACCGATCTGCGGCACCGGGTTGCCGGTGAGTTGGTAGGAGATGACCCAGGCCGGGATGAGGTAGGCGACGATCAGCACGCAGTATTGTGCGACCTGCGTGTAGGTGATGCCGCGCATACCACCGATGACCGCGTAGAAGAAGACCAGCGCCATGCCGATGACGACGCCCGTGTTCACGTCCACTTCCAGGAAGCGGGAGAAGACGATCCCGACTCCGCGCATCTGGCCTGCCACGTAGGTGAAGGAGACGAAGATGGCGCAGAGCACGGCGACCAGCCGGGCGGTCTGGGAGTAGTAGCGATCGCCGACGAATTCGGGGATCGTGAACTTGCCATACTTGCGGAGATAGGGAGCCAGCAGGAGCGCGAGCAGGACGTAGCCGCCGGTCCACCCCATGAGGTACATGGCACCGGTGTAGCCGGCGAAGGAGATCAGTCCCGCCATCGAGATGAAGGATGCCGCGCTCATCCAGTCGGCACCGGTGGCCATGCCGTTGGCGATGGCGGGGACGCCGCGTCCGGCAACGTAGAAGCCCGATGTGGTCCCTGCCCTGCTCCAGATCGCTACCCCGATATAGAGGGCGAAGGTCAGTCCGACGAGGAGAGCGGTCCAGCCAGTGATACCCAAGGGCTCAGTCCTGTGGT
The DNA here is from genome assembly GCA_964542765.1 of uncultured candidatus Brocadiaceae bacterium. GTDB lineage: Bacteria > Planctomycetota > UBA1135 > UBA1135 > UBA2386 > CAZIVO01. The sequence goes on from CAZIVO010000013.1 coordinate 11,415, forward strand.
TGCTTACGGTCGAGGCGGTCCATCCACAGGGCATAGACCAGGATCAAGAGGATGAAAACGTAGATCGAACCCTGCTGGGCGAACCAGAAGCCGAGCGGGAAACCGCCGAGGTGGAACTGATTGAGCGGTTCGACGAAGATGATCCCCAGGCCGATCGAAACGAAGGCCCAGATCGCCAGCAGGAGAGCGATCATCCGCAGGTTGGACCGCCAGTAATCAGCAGCTACGGGAGGTTTTCCTTCCATGGCACGCAGGATAGCCACGGACTTCGAACTTCGGTTGCGCTTTCCGGTCAGATCGACCCGCGCGTACACGGATGGTTCCGATGGGGTTCACTATCTCGAGGCGCATACCTCGACCGCCGGTTCTTTTTTGGCTTTGTGGTTCGGTAAGAAAAGGCGGTGAGAATGCCGAAATCTCGGCCGCAAGGAGGATTCGGACCATTCTTCGCGGTCTGGTGCGGGTGGGTATAGGGGGGGCGTGTTCGGGGGATTGTGGGCTATACTCAAGACCTCCTGCCGGTCCTTTTCCCCTACTTCCGCACCGCACGTGTGCGGATCTTCTCTCCCATGATGAAACTCCAGATCCCGATTTTCTCTTTGGCCCTCCTGGCGATTTTTAGCGCTGACGCTTTGGCGCAGAGCAGCAAGAACGTGGCCCTGACCGCTCGGCTCAAGCCGGGCTCGGCGAGGTTCAATGATGTCTGGGGCTATCGCGATGCTAGCACGGGCAAGGAATACGCAATCTTCGGTTCGACCGCTGGAACGTACATCGCTGATTGCACCAATGGCGTGGCGATCCAGCGCGGTTATATCCCGGCTACTCGAACGTCCAGCTGGCGTGACATGAAGGTCGTTGGCCAGTATGCCTACGTCGTCACCGAGAGCACGGGCGGCATGCAGATCATCGACTTGCGCAATCCCGATCAGCCGCGGTTGGCGACGACTTGGGGAGCGAACTATTGGCGCAACGCGCACGGCATCGCGGTCGATTTTGATACGGGTCTTCTCTACGCGCACGGCACCGGATCAGGGATGCACGTGATCGATGTGAGCAGTCCGACATCGCCGAAGAGGATTGCACAGTTCTCATCGCCTTACATCCATGACATGTCCATCCAGGATGGTTACGCACACTCTGCTTTCATCTACAGCAACGAGTACGCGATCATGGACGTGAGCAATCTGCCGTCGATGCCGGTCCTCGGCAAGATCAAGGCTCCCGGTTCGCGCTATTGCCACAACACCTGGCCTACGCGCGACAACAACTATTGCGTG
>CAZIVO010000013.1:12701-48452 GCA_964542765.1 uncultured candidatus Brocadiaceae bacterium
GACCGACCGGCATCTTTGACATCACCAACAAGCGGGCTCCGAGACGGATCGCGACCTGGCACACCGGCGGCAGTCGCGCGATCGTTCACAATGCCTACGTGCGTGATCGGGTCGTGCATATTTCGTACTACACCGAGGGTTATCAGGCTCTCGATCTGAGCAACCCGAGTTCGCCTCAGAATGTCGGCTTCTATGACACCTGGCCCGGCTCGAGCAGTGGCTACAATGGTGCTTGGGGCTGCTACCCGTTCCAGCCTTCCGGGCATATTTACCTCAACGACATCAGCACGGGTTTGTACGTGTTCAAGCCCAAGTGCGCGGTTCGTTTCTATGGTTCGGTTACCAAGGGCACCACGGCACCCGAGATCCACGCATTCGGCGCGGCCTATTCCGGCAACGGCAATTTTGCCTTCCAGGTCGAGAATGCGGGTCCGGGTAAGAGGGGCATACTGGTGATCTCGGCTGCCAAGGCCAACGCCAACGTCAAGGGTTTGCGGATCAACGTCAGCCTCAATGGCGCCATCGCCATTCCTTTCCAGACCAACAGCAGCGGTGAAGCCACGATCAAGGCTCCGGTGCCGTCGAGGGTGACCAAGGGCCTGCTCTACGCGCAGGGCTTTGTCATGGATGCCAGCGGTCCGTTGGGTATTGCCGCGACCCAAGGCATGGAGGTCGAGGCCTTCGTCAAGTAACGGCGACGGCTACCGGCGAATTCCAGAGCGCTCCGCCCTCGTCGGGTCGGGGCGCTTTGCGTACCATCGCCACCCATGCTCGCGCTTGCGCTCAGCCTCTTTCTTGCCCAAGAACCGGATCTCGTCAATGGCTCGCTGGCGGAGTGGAAGGGTGGCCGGCCCGTCGGATGGACGATCGGGCAGGGTGCTGGTAACCGTAGCGGCAGCGCTGTCAGCCTGATCGAGAAGGTAGTCGACGGTGGCGCTTGTCTGCGGGGTGATGCGAGTACGGGTCGTTGGCTTCTCCTTTCGCAGTCCTTGCCGCTGAAAGTTGGCGATGCCTTCCGCCTCAGCTTCGAGGCCAGAGCTTTTGATTTGCGGCAGGAGGGTGATCAGTGGCCGAGCCATCATGTCGGCATGTCCTTCTTCGGTGGGGGCGGTGAGAGCAGGACACCCCATCGCCGGCGGATCGCCAGCGAGAAATGGACGGATGAGGAGATCGTCGGCCGGGTGCCGGCCTGGGCGAAACGATCTGATGTCCAGGTGCTGTTGTCGATGAGTGGAACTCTCGAGGTCAGAAACTTCCACATCGAACGGCTGAAGCCGGAGCAGAGTTTTGAAGTGCTCGTGCGCCACATGGATCGCTACTACAGCTATTTCAATCACCGCGAAATCGACTGGCCAGGGGTGGTGTCCCGTCATGAAAATGGTTCCGGGACTTTCGTGGAGCGCATCGTTGCCATGCTTGGCGAACTTCGAGATCCCCATGTCGTGGTTTCGGAGCCTGGTGGCAAGCAACTGCGAACCTGGACACCCGAACTCCATTACAACTTCAGTCATGAGGCCGTCATCTCGCGGTTACGCGAGGTCAAGCAGATCGGTCGCAATAGCCTCGTCGGTCGAACCGAGGAGGGATTCGGGTATCTCGCTGTAGGCTCCTTGATCGGTGACGGTGATGTGTTCGACCAGCTTGAAGCTGCGGTTGGAGCGATGCTTGACGTGCGTGGATTTCTGGTCGATCTCCGTGCGAATGGTGGTGGTTGGGAGGCGAACGCGATTCGGGTGGGGGCGTTGTTTTGCGACAAGGAACGGGTCTATGCACGGGTTTGCTACCGCTCGGGACCTGCCCACGATGCGTTCACTCCTGCGGAAGATCGGTCGATCAAGCCGCGTGAGGGCGCGACCTTTACCGGCCCTGTCATCTGCCTGATCGGAGGGGCTTGCGTGAGCAGCGGCGAGGCTCTTGCCCTGATGTTCAAGTCCATGCCCCACGCGACCTTGCTCGGTCAGCCCACCCAGGGTGCCAGCGGAAACCCACAACCGGTGGTGCTTCCCAATGGTGTGCGCATCACCTTTTCTCGCTGGGTTGCGATGCGGCCTGACGGTTCCGTTTATGAAGGAGAAGGGGTCCAGCCCGACATTCTCGTCGCCCACGAGAAGGAAGGCGACTCGACCTTCGAAGCGGCGATCGAAGAACTCAAAAAGCGGCTGAAGTGATGGCCGCGGACGGGTCAGTTGCTCACCTGGGCAGGGTCCGAAGTGAGAGGTGGTGGCCCGCCGTTCAGGGTGGGGACCTGTGCCAGCACATAGGTATTGAACCCATCGCGCACCAGGACTCTTACCGTCTGGGGAACACCGGTGGGGGTTCCGCGCCGGCCCGAGCGTAGGGCGATGTTGTATTCCCCGGCCGGCATCTCGATTCGCGTGACCTGGAGCGTTGCTGGCAAGAGGCTCCAGCAGCGCAGGTCTGCTGCTTCTGCCGCGGTCCACAGGAAGCCGGCGATCGAGATGCCTATATCAGCCGTGCGGTTGTAGTCAGGGTCTTCGGGGTCGTTCTCGATGGCTTCCTTGGCACCTTCGGTGATGGCGATCTTGAATGCTCGCCGGAGGAGGGCGCGGGCGATCGCGTGTTCGCGCAGCGCCTTGAACTCGACTTGCGCGGTCCGTTCGATATCAGTGATGGCAGCGGTTTCCCCCATGGGCGTGCCATCGACGAAGACATGCACAGAATCGGGGTTGTCGCTCCGATAGGCCAGTTCCGGGATGGGAACGGAAACTGTGTTGAGAAGCGTTGCCCGCCTGCTGGAATTGACCCAGATTGCCTGCGCCAGTGCGAGCGCGTCTTCGCCTACTCTTTGTTGCGTTTCGATCCGAGTTGGTCCGTGGCCGACAAGCGCAATGATGTGCACGACCCCGTTTCCCTTTGCTGAATGTTGCCCCTCCCGGGATCGCCGGAGGTCTTCCTTGGCGAAGGCAAATTTCGGCTCGAGGGCGAGGACCTTCTCGAAAGATCGTCGCGCTGAATCCAGATGGACAGGATCTTCTTCGTTGATGATGCCGCGCAGATAGGAGCCGAAGGCGACCAGCTTGTAAGCCTTTTTGGGGTTGTAGCTCTCTCCTTCGCCGAAGTTGTCGATGATCTCGCGCTGCCGCTCGAGCACTTGCAGAGCATAGGCGTCGGCGTCCTGGTTCCCATTTACGAGATTGATCGCCGCTAGCAGGGCTCTCACCAGGACGTGCTCGTAGTCTGCACCGCCGTAGTCGAGTTGGCGGTCATCTGCGAGGGCGGCGCCGAGCCAGGATGACGCGCTCGTGTCTCGATGGTCGTCGAGTGCGTCTCGCGCGGAGCGGAGTTGGGCCTCGGCCACACCAGGGTTTCCCAGAGCGAGTTCGACCAAGGCTTGCTCGAGGGCGAAGACATGGTCATTGCTCGGGTCTGCTTCACGGGCAGCGATCAACTGATCGCGCGCGACGAGATAGTCTCCGGTGTCGAAGGCGCCGCGGATCTCTGGCATCGGGTTGCTGGCACACCCACAGAGGATGGCCAGAAACAAGGCTGCACCACGGCACGTCAAAAGCGCCTTCACGAGTCCTCCGGCTTACTTGCTGTATTCCTTACGTAGGCGTTCAGATTCCTTCTCGTTCCAACCGGTTTTCAGGTCCACAAGCTCGAGTGTCAGCATGTAATTGCGCTGCTTGAGATCGTTGGCCTCGGTGGTTCCTGTGGTCAGCTTGGAGTAGAGCAAGCACTCGACAGGCATCCCTTTCGCCTCCAGGATTTTGAGAAACTGCCGCCGATATGTGGGGAGATAGAGCTGGTCAGGCCGTAGTCGGCCTTCCCGCAGTGCGGCGTTGACGAAGCGGATGCTGACGTTGCGGTAGCGGGAGGAGGTGTTGATGCTGGTGTCGATGAGTTCGTAGAGTTGCTCGCTCCAGTCTCCGAGCTCTTCACCACTCGAGTTTTCAATGGGAAGGCTGGCAACCAAAAGTTTGGGACTTCCGCTGTTTTGCGTGCTGTGGTTCCGGAGGAGCTTGCCGACAACGCCCTCGATCAGGCGGTCGTAGGTGGGTGCTCCAGCTCTTTTGGTGCCGACGATATCTTCTTCGTCGTCAGCCATGATGCGAGCGCTTGGATTGGATTTGCAGCTGATCGGTGTCAGGCAAAGGACTGTGAGCAGGGGTGTGATCCAGATCAGATGATTGGTTTTCATGACTAATATTTTTTGTAAGGATAAGTGGTGTGGTCGCGACGATTCACCGTTGTGTGATCGACTCGATGTCCCATTTGCTACTTGTTTGATAGTAGCGATGGAGCTGCTCGGCTAGCGGGCCATCCTCTAGCTTGCTTCGATAGGCCGCTACTGTTGCGCGATCCGCAGCACGTTTGCAGACCCAGTTGATCTGAAGGGTTTCGTCCTTCTCGATGCGATTGAAAATCTTACGTTCGACCGAGCCGAAGACGAAGTAGTCGGCCTCGATCTTTTTGCTCAGAACGTAGACGTCTTCGTTGCCGCGTAGTTCGTGCAAGCCGGAGTCCTTGGCGAGGAGATCGTTCTGTAGACCTGATCCGGCGACGATTTCCTGGACCCCCTCTTCTTCGAGGTTGGTCGCGGTCTCGTCCATGAGGAATTCGCCGAGACCATTGACATGGCTTTCGGCCTGATCAGAGGTTCTTGTGAGGGCTGGGAAGATGGCGATGACACCTGGTTTTTCCCTGTGAGCGGCTACGAGATCGGCGACGAATTGACGCAGAAAGTTTGCCTCCGCCGGGGATTTACTCCGTAGATAGGAGGAGCTTCGCCGGTTGGGGTCGTAAGTCCTGTCAGTGTCGACACCCGGAATTTTTTTGTGGGGGATGCGTTCGGGGCTGCTGCCGCAGCTGGCGAGGCCGAGCAGGGCTATCAGGATCGTGATCGGGCACAGATGAGTCATCATGGTATTTCCCTTCGGTCGGGCAGAACTTTTGCAATCACCATGCCAAGCGGGACAGAGCTGGACCAGGGTTTATATGGCGGGCGGTGTGTTTCCTGAGGCGGTGACTACAGGCCCTGGGGACCCCTGATTCCGGTGGAAACTCCTTCTTTCGTGATTCCTTGCCGATGCTGGTGGATGTTTTGAGTGTCGCTCTTGGGCAACACCGTGGTTGTCCCCGGGGGCGGACAGCCCTTGGCGGATCGCTGTCTCTTCCAAGTGCGTGTCAGTCCGGTAGCATGCCAGCCCACAGCGTGTAGTCAGGATTTCTCATTTGTAAAGGTATCCACGCATGTCGAATGCCCGTTTCCGTGTGCCAGTAGCCGTCAATGAGCCCATCAAGGCTTATGCCCCAGGGTCTTCTGAGCGGGCGGAGTTGAAGCAAGAGCTCGCCCGGATGGCCGGCGAGGAGATCGAGATCCCGATCATTGTCGGCGGGGAAGAGGTCCGGACGGGTAAGACTGGTTCCAATGTTTGCCCGCACCGGCATGGCCACCGATTGGCCACCTGGCATCAGGGTGATGGCGAGACGGTCCAGGCCGCGGCGAAGGCGGCGGCAGCCGCGGCACCCGAGTGGGCGGCCATGGGTTGGGAGCATCGCGCAGCGATCTTCTTGAAGGCGGGTGAGTTGCTGGCCGGGCGCTGGCGGCAGGTGCTCAATGGCGCCACCATGCTTGTGCAGAGCAAGAATGCTTTTCAGGCGGAGATCGATGCGGCTTGTGAGCTGATCGACTTCTGGCGCTTCAACGCTCAGTTCATGCAGCAGCTCTACGATGAGCAGCCCATCAATGGACCCGGGACGTGGAACCGCGTCGAGCAGCGGCCGCTGGAAGGTTTCGTTTTCGCGGTGACCCCTTTCAACTTCACCTCGATCGCCGGAAATCTGCCGACGGCACCCGCCTTGATGGGCAATACGGTTCTATGGAAGCCTGCCTCCTCGGCCGTGTATTCGGGTTACTACATCATGAAGCTTCTCGAGGAGGCTGGTTTGCCCCCAGGGGTGATCAACTTCGTGCCGGGCCCCGGTCGCGCGATCGGTGAGCCGGTGATTGCCCATCCCGATCTTGCTGGCGTGCATTTTACTGGCTCGACCGAGGTCTTTCGTGGGATGTGGAAGTCGATCGGCGAGAACATCGCCAGCTACAAGTGCTATCCCCGCATTGTCGGCGAGACGGGCGGCAAGGACTTTGTCTTCGCACATGCTTCGGCAGACGTGCCCGCTCTGGTGACAGCGCTCGTTCGTGGAGCTTTCGAATATCAGGGTCAGAAGTGCTCTGCGGCCAGTCGGGCATACATCCCCAGATCGATCTGGAAGGCCACTCGCGAACTCTTGGTGGAGACGTTGAGTGATATTCGGATGGGTGACCCAGCTGACTTTTCGAATTTCGTCAATGCCGTGATCGATCAGGCGGCTTTCGACAGCATCAAGGCATATATCGATGTTGCACGCGAGGCCGATGGGGCGGAGATCTTGTGCGGTGGCGAGTGCGATGACTCCGAGGGCTACTACATCCAGCCGACGGTCGTGCTGGCGGAGGACCCCTTGTTCAAGACCATGCGCGAGGAGATCTTCGGGCCGGTCCTGACGATTCACGTTTACGACGATGACCATCTGGAAGAAGCGCTGAGGCTCTGTGACACCTCATCCGATTACGGCCTTACCGGAGCTGTTTTTGGACAAGATCGAGTTGCGATCGAGAAGATCGAGGCGCGATTGTGCAACACGGCCGGCAACTTCTACATCAACGACAAGCCGACTGGTGCGGTCGTGGGGCAGCAGCCCTTTGGCGGGAGCCGAGCATCGGGAACCAACGATAAGGCGGGTAGCCTGCTCAATCTCATGCGCTGGGTTTCGACGCGGACCATCAAGGAAAGCTTCGTTCCACCAACCGATCACCGCTACCCCTTCATGCAGTCCGAGTGAAATACAGCCCGAGTGGAATACAGGGCGTAACACCGTCGTCGAAGGCTTTGAGCCGGCGTCGCGGTTCGGAGGTGTGTCGTGCGTAGTCTTGTGACAGGTGGACTCGGTTTCCTGGGCAGTTCCTTGACCGCCCAGTTGCTTGCCCGTGGCGATGAGGTGGATGTCGTCGATGATTTAAGCAGTTCGGTGGTGGGCACCGATCGCTTTGCAGCTTCGGCGAGATTCCGCCATTTCGCCGCCGACATTGTCGACTTCGTTCCGCCTTCCGTGGATTACGACCGGATTTTTCATCTGGCCAGTCCCGTGGGCGCTGCTGCAATCCTGAATCGGGCCGGGTATCTGGGCAAGCTCATCGTGGATCAGACTGCTGCCATCATCGAGGTGGCGATCCGTGCCCGTGCATCGTTGGTGCTGGTGTCGAGTTCCGAAGTCTATGGGGACACGCGGCAGCAGGCCGAGGTGTCTGGATGTGTTGTCCCATCGGCGAACACCGTGCGCCTCGAATATGGCCTGGGCAAACGCCTTGCCGAGGCCATGGTCGAGAACCGTATGAGTGAGGCTGGTTTGCCCTACTCCATTGTTCGCCCGTTCAATCTTGCCGGACCTCGCCAGCAGCCCGATGGAGGTTTCGTGATCCCCACCTTCATCCGCCAGGCGATCCGAGGTGAAGCGCTCACGGTATTCGGTGACGGATCACAGCGTCGAGCCTTTGCGCATGTCGACGATGTTGCAAAAGGAATCATCCGTGCGGCCGGGGCCGAAGGTCGATCCAGAGTGTTCAATTTCGGTTGTCCGGAGAATGGCACGACGATCCTCGATCTGGCCGAACTCATCATTCGACTCTGTGATTCCCGGTCGGATATCGAGTGGGTTGATCCGGCGACCATACATGGGCCGCGATACGCTGATGCATTCGACCGCTATCCGGAGGTGAGCCTCGCCCGGGAGTTACTCGATTGGCATACGCACCGCACCCTGCCGGACATTCTTGAGGAGATCATCGCTCACGCACGTATCCAGGCCATGCCATCGGAGGCAGGCACGGTGCAGGATGCCCGTGTTTCTTGAGTCTGGCATGCCCTGGGAAGGTCGCGATGGTCATCTCGACGGCGACAAAATGGGCCTTTCGGGGGTAGGATTGGATGGCCGACTCGGCTCGGTGACCAGAGATGCCTGTTATTCGTGAGACAAGATTCCTGCGGGTGAAACTCGACATGACGGGGCGGTGCCAGTTGCGCTGCATCATGTGCCACTTCGCTCACCCCGATTTTGTCGAGAACAAGGAGACGATGGGGCGCGAACTCCTTGAGAAGGTCGCAGGCGAACTGTTCCCGCGGGCCCATGATGTGGTGCTGTCTTCGAGCGCAGAACCCTTGATGGCGCCCGAATTGCCTCGGGCTCTGGAACTCTGCCGCCAGCACGAGGTTCCGAACTTCCATTTTTCCACGAACGGGCTGGGTCTCACGCGCAAGATCATGAGCAAGATCTTTGAGGTTCAGATGCCTCTGTTCACGATCTCGATCGACGCCGGCACCAAGGAGACCTTCGAGAGGATCCGGACGCCGGCAAAGTGGGATCGCCTGATGAGCCGTTTCGACTTGATTGCGGAGATGAAGAAGGAGTCCGGCTCGACCTATCCCGAGCTCAGCGCGACGGCGGTGCTCATGCGCGATAACATCCGCGAAATGCCGGGTCTCGTGCGGCTGATGAAGAGCAAGGGGGTGCGCTACATGAACTTCGTCCACATGGCGGTCATGGGTGACCTCGGGGTCGATGACCAGAGCTTGCTCAATGAGCCGAAGCTTGCGAACGATGTTCTGGCGGAGGTGCAGCGCGTGGCCGACGAGGTTGGAATCGAGGTTCAGCTTCCGATGCCGATCCCCGAGGGCATCGATGCGCGAAGCGAAACAGATGTGGAACGTAGCAGCGAAGGCGGTGGTGCTGCGATCATCGCGCCCGGCGATGAAGATATTGCAGCGTCTTCCTACTCGGTCGCCGAGTATCTCAACGCCAAGAACAAGGAGTTCTTGCTCAAGGCCAAGGAGAAGGACCACCACAATCGGCCGTGCTACTTCCCCTGGTACTACATCCACGTGAATCTCAATGGCACCGTGTTCCCTTGTGGGTGCTGGTTCGAGTTCACGGAGTTCGGAGATTTCAAGACGCAGACATTCGAGGAAATCTGGACGGGAGAGAAATACCAGACCTTGCGCAAGCAGCTTCGTAACATGGAACTGAGAGACGTTTGCGCCAACTGCTCGGTCGCCAACATGGGGCGTCCGGACGTCAAGGCATCCTTTAGCCATCGCGCCAAGGTCCGGCGGCTCAAGGCAGATGAGGAGTGGTTGCCTGACGGCACCATCACTATTCCATCGGACAAACTCGGCGATGGTGACGCCGATTCGTGATGTGAGCGGGCGACTCGAAGGCAGGGTTGCCATCGTCACCGGCGGCGGTTGGAACGTGGGGCAGGCGATTGCTCGGGGCATCGCTGCCGAGGGTGCTCGGGTCGTGGTGGCCTCGCGCAGGGAAGATTGTCTCGATGAATCGGTTCAGCTCATTCGTGATGCTGGTGGTGAGGCGATCGCCGTGCCTACGGATGTGACGGATCTCGCCCAGGTCGAGTCGCTTGTCGCCAAGACGATCACGGAGTTTGGGACCGTGGATATCATGGCTGCGATTGCGGGGGGTGGCGGGATCTTCGAGCCCGTGGACGAGATCGATCCTGCGAACTGGGAGCGGTGTATCCATACCAATCTCTTCTCGACCTTCTACTCCGCCCGTGCGGTATTGCCGGTCATGCGTGAGAAGAATGCCGGGATCATTCTCACCTGTGCCGGCGGCGGTGCTTTTTTCCCCATGATCGATGTGGCTGCGACGGCTTATGCCTGTGCGAAGGCTGCGATCTGTCGCTTCACGGATCAGTTGACGGCCGAGTTGCTCGATACGGAAATTCGAGTCAACTGCATCGAGCCTGGTCATGTGCTCAGCTCCGAAAAGCTTGCTGCCATGGAGGCCGAAGAGGCTCGAACCGGGTTGGCGCATCCCGCACGAGAGTATGCGCGTGAACCGTCCGAGGCCGCAGACCTCGCCGTGTGGCTCGCTTCCGACGAGAGTTCGCCGCTACGAGGAAGAGTGGTGTCCGCTGCCGATAGCTGGTGGAAGGACCCCGAAAAGGTGTGGTATGCCCATCACACCGAGCACTATTACCGTCTTCGGCGCTTCACGCCGTGACCGAGTATTCCACGGGCACCGCCGGATCTAACCGCGACGAGTAGCCTCTGACTTCACACACCATTATTTCGCCAAAAGCGCCCTTCCAACTCGCATAGCTCCAAGGCTACAGACGGCGTTAACTGCGAAGGACTTGGCTCAGATGTTGGAGCCTTTGCAAGTGGGGACTGCTTGGGGCTCCCGGGTACTGCCGGTGATACTCGTCGCCGTCTGAGGGTTGTGGTATGTAATCATGAGAATATCGGCCGAAGCGAAGGAGTAACGTTGGCACATGAAATTAACTGTCCGCAATGCGGGACGGCATTCAAGATCGATGAAGCTGGGTATGCGGACATTCTGAAGCAGGTCCACAACAGTGAATTTGAGCAACAGTTGGGCGAGCGGCTTGCTTTAGCCGAGACGGATAAGCAGAGCGCTGTCGAGCTTGCAGAGACCAAGGCTGTCAGCAAAATGCAGGAGGCAGCAGCGGAAAAGGACGTCGAGATCCAAAGACTGAAGGCCAAGGTCGATGCTGGTGAGGTTGCAGAGAAGCTGGCAGTCACCGAAGCCCTCATTCCGATCCAGAAGGAATGCGACAAGCTGAAGAACAGCCTCAAACAGGCGGGGCTTGAAAAAGATCTAGAGGTGGAGTCCTTAACGAAACAGTACACAACGCAAATCGAGGATCGCAACGACACGATCGAACGCCTCCGGGACTTGAAGGCTCGTTTGTCGACAAAGATGGTTGGCGAGACCTTGGAGCAGCACTGCGAGATCGAGTTCAATCGCTTCCGAGCAACGGCATTTCCGAGGGCATATTTCGAGAAGGACAACGACGTTCGGACGGGCAGTAAGGGGGACTATATCTTTCGCGACTCGGATGAGGCGGGTACCGAGATCGTTTCGATCATGTTCGAAATGAAGAACGAGGACGATGGCACCGCGACGAAGAAAAAGAACGAGGACTTCCTGAAGGAACTCGACAAGGACCGCATCGAGAAGGGATGTGAATATGCGGTGCTAGTCTCTCTGCTAGAGCCCGACAGCGAACTCTACAATGCCGGGATCGTCGATGTGTCTCACCGCTATCAGAAGATGTACGTCGTCCGGCCCCAGTTCTTCCTTCCCATCATCACGCTACTGAGGAACGCAGCCATGAACTCGCTTGGTTTCAAGAGAGAGCTTGCGCTCGTGAAGGCTCAGCATGTCGACATAACAACCTTCGAGAGCGACCTCGAAAAGTTTAAGACCGCATTTGGTAAGAACTACGATCTGGCCTCCAGGCGCTTTCAAACAGCAATCGATGAGATCGACAAGTCCATTAGTCACCTGCAGAAGACAAAAGAGGCTCTGCTTGGAGCGGATCGGAATCTCCGCCTTGCAAACGACAAGGCGCAGGACGTGACGATCAAAAAATTAACGAGAGGCAACGCGACAATGGCCTCCAAGTTTGATGGCCTCAAAGATCAAGAGTCTTCCGGCGCGTAATGCATCCCAGCGTTTCTGGCTCTACCGGGAATGTCAGCGCGGGAACTCGAATTCAGGAAGCGAAGTCTTCGTCCATGTCTTCACCCGCTCGGCGGGCGGCCGCCAGAACGGCGCGGGCCTCGCCGAGTTTCGATCGCGGCACCTGGATTTCGACCTGGGCGAGGTTCATCAGAGCCTGCGATATGGCAAATTCGTCAGCCAGCACCTGACCGCTGATATAGGCAGGGATGTTTGCTTCCTGTAACACGCCCGCAATGACTTGAGCTTCGAAGGGAGAGTGGGCAATTTCGAGTGTGACGATTTGTGGTTCGTCGGTCATGATATCTATGGGGAGCTGAGAATCGGCATTTTCCAGTGACAGCCTTCGTTTCGTCAAGGGAGCAGCATGCATCCATCGGTGATTGATCTCGAATCTTCTCGTGGCGCGTTGCGCGAAGTCCCCTATATGGGGGTGATCTTCGTCGTTGCTGAAGCAGTGAAGCTTGGTTTCACCAACGGGCATCCCGATTGGAGCAATCTTGGCCAAGGCCAGCCCGAGGTGGGGCCGATGGCGGGTGCGCCCGAGCGTATAGAGGACGTCCACATCGAACCACAAGACCATGCCTATGGTCCTCTCGAAGGGATAAGCGAACTGAGAGAAGTCGTCGCGGCGCACTACAACCGTCTGTACCGCAGGGGGATGAGTTCGCAATATACCGCTGACAATGTTGCGATTGCTCAGGGTGGGCGGCTTGCCTTGACGCGGGCCATGGCTGCGTTGGGGGCCGTTAATACTGGCTATCAATTGCCCGACTACACGGCCTACGAGGACATGTTCGACCTCCATCTTGCGAACATGTCGCCGATCCCTTTGCGCACGCGCGAAGAGGAGGGCTTCGTCTTGACGCCTGCGCAACTCGAGAAGGAGGTCGTGGCGCGTGACCTCGGAGCGTTTGTTCTTTCGAACCCCTGTAATCCGACCGGCAATGTTGTGCGAGGGGATGAGCTTGCTGACTTCGTCCGTATCGCCCGCGAGCGCAGGATGACCTTCTTCCTGGACGAGTTTTACAGCCACTTCATCTACGATGGCGATCAGCCTGCGGGCGCCCCCGTCAGTGCTGCACCCTACGTCGAGGATGTCAATCGTGATCCGGTGATCATCTTTGATGGTTTGACCAAGAGTTTTCGTTATCCCGGTTGGCGCGTGGGATGGGTTGTGGGACCGCCTGAAATGATCGAGGCGACCGCTCGCACCGGCAGCGCGCTCGATGGGGGGCCGTCACGCATCGCGCAGCGCGCTGCGATCACCGCCTTGGAGGAGGCACGTGCGGATCAGGAGACTGGCGCCTTGCGCGAAGTCTTCAGCCGCAAGCGCAACATCATGACCGAGCGCCTGAAGGCGATGGGGATTCGTTTTGCGTGTGAGCCGACCAGTACTTTTTATTGCTGGGCCAGCTTGGATCAGCTTCCGGAGCCGTTTTCTGACGCGATGACCTTCTTTCGGCGGGCGCTGGAGCACAAGGTCATGACCGTTCCAGGCGAGTTCTTCGACGTGAATCCTGGCAAACGCCGGCGACGGCCGTCACCCTACCGACAATGGATGCGTTTTTCCTTCGGGCCGCCGGAAGACAACATGGTCATGGGCCTCGATCGGCTCGAAGCCATGCTGAAAGACGGCTGACTCGCGGGGAACCTGCCGCGTTCCGGGGGGCGGTTAGTGGACGGTGTATTCTCGTGCATGCACTCGCCACCAGGCCAGCCATTGACGAACCGATGCGCGTCGCTGGCTCGCAGGCGCTTGCGGATCGAAGCCGTTGTTCTTGCCGGTGATCTTCCGCAGTCGCTTGAGGGCCTCAACCCGTATCTGCAACTTGTCCGTTTCCAGGATCACCAGCAACAGCGGCACGATTGCCAGGGAGCCGTGGGTTTGGATCGCCTCCTTGCATTTGCGATACAGGTCCTCCTCTCGCTCCTTCATCTCGAAGATATGGCCGGGTAGATCGTCTCCGAGGATGGCTGCCAGGGTTTCTTGGGTTTCGAGTCGTGCGGGATCGTCATCATCGAGCGCGTCGCTGACGATCTGTGCCATTGTTGTCCTGCGGGCGAGTCCTGCGAGAGCTGCATCGATGGCCTGCTGGCATCCCCTGTCCTTTTCCTTTTCCTGCCGGGCACGCAGAGCAGCCTCCGCTGCGGGTTCGGCAATTCGGCCCAATGCCAGGACAGCATTGCGCCGCACCACACTCTCGCGGTGCTCAAGATGCTTGATGAGTTGATCGATGCTCTTCCGCGAACTGACACGATCGAGCAACGAGGAGATGTTTCCCGCCAGATCGAAGTCAGGATCGGAAAGGAGCGGTAGGAGCATCTCCTCATGCTCGGGACCCGCGATCTTTTCGAGCAATCGTATGATGCGCAGGCGGAACTCCTTGGGCTGGTCTTTTCGGAGCAAGGTTCGCACGAGCACGGGTGCCATCGAGGAGCCGAAGCGGTCGACCATGATTCTCTCGGCGATGGTGCGATAACGCAGATCCTTCCGCTCGCGAATGATCTGCAGGAATGGTGCTGCGCAGGCATCGAGATCGCCCGTGAAGGGGACGAGGTGGCGGCGTGGCCCACGCTCGTAACGGTAATATGTCGTCAGCATCAGGACGCCCAACGCAGTTTGATAGATCCTTCCGCCGGTGCGGCCATAGGCCGGGTCCGGGTCCCAGGAACCGAACAAGGGAGTACCCTTGTTGTTGCGCTGGTCTTCGAGAAGCGCCGGCAGCAGTGCATCGTGCCACTGTTGCCACGCCGTGCCGCCGACCTGAAACATCGCCAGGGTGGCGTAGTACCAGTAGTAGAAGTCTTTGCCCCCCAGTCTGTCCGGGAGGTTGGTCAGCAGCCGTTGAGCATTCAGGCGGATGGTTGGATCTTCAGCATCGAGGCCGAGAAAGAGCCAGCACAACATGCCGACTGCTCCGAGACGATGGCTGACGGCG
The DNA here is from genome assembly GCA_964542765.1 of uncultured candidatus Brocadiaceae bacterium. GTDB lineage: Bacteria > Planctomycetota > UBA1135 > UBA1135 > UBA2386 > CAZIVO01. The sequence continues at coordinate 27,209 of CAZIVO010000013.1, forward strand.
GTGGTGATGCCCGTGTAGCCGATGCGCCGCGCTTCGGGTTCCGTCACGAGTTTCATGAAATTGAGCGCGCCATGAAAGCCCGCGGTTTCGAGTCTCACCCTGGCACCGGTGCTGAGGGCAAGAATGGCCCATCCGGTCACCGATGTATCACCTTGCTGCTGTGGTTCGTACCTCCAGCCTCCATCGACCGGATCTTGCGCCCATGTCAGGTAGTCCAGTGCTAGCTGGGCGTTATCGCCGAGATGAGGGTCGCCGGTTACGGAGTAGAGTTCGCAAAGAGCCTGTGTCGCGATGGACTGGCTGTACATGTAATGCGTCGAGTTGGTTTCGAAAGAGCCCTCGCCGGTCATTTGCCCCATGAGAAACCGTATTCCTTGTGCGACGGTCTTGGCGTGTTCTCCGTGTTCAGGCGTGTGGCCTGCGGCGCTGAAAGCGAGGAGGCTCAGACCGGTCATGGCGATCTCCCACTCCGAATTCCCGACGCCCAGTTGCCCGGGGCCGAGTTCGTTGAATGAGGATGATGTTTTCGGGAAGGACTGCGCCCGCCACGCACCATCCTCATCCTGGACCATGGCGAGCCAGGCCAGGCCATTCGCCACGGCCTGTTCGGTTTTTGCTCCTCCGCCAAACTTGCGTGCAAGACCGAGCCGCTCCTGTGCGCTTCGGATGGCTACTGCTTGTTTCCGGCGTGGGTTTGCCGAGCGACCGAGCAGATCGAGGATCGTGCGATCATCTTTCGCATCGCCGCGAAAGGCCGTCATCGCCACCGTTCGCCAGTGTTCCGCGATTCGAGCTCCCTCCTGGTCACGTCCGCTGGAGCTGCTCTCCGGCCGGTAGCCGAAGGTCTGGCCGACCGCCCCGTCGACGATCGTCAGTGCGCGCTGACGGTGCTGGAGGACCGGGTTGGACCGTATCACATCGATGGCACGTCCGATCGCCGCGATCTGCAACGTGCGCCAGGCGGCGGTCACCTCGGCGTTGGCGATGAAGGCCAGGAGGTCGGACTCCACGGAATGAGCGGGGTGCCTGGGGTTACAGGCCGGGAAGGCCTGTCGAGAGAGGGGGGCCAGCACGAAGGGCAGCATGGCCCTCGCCCTGCGTTGCGCAGCATCCACATCTTCTTGGCCAGCCTTGCCGGCCGAGAGGTCTTTCATGGCCCTGACCAGTTCCTCGGCCGTGCGTGCGACCCTTGTCTGGAAGGTGTCGAGATGGCGGTGAATCTGTCTCCAGGAAGGGTCCGAGGATCCGAATTTACAGACCCAGAGAGAGCGATCGAGCGACCTTCCCACTCCCGCGCAGGTGGCGTCGCTGAGCATGTTCCTGTGCCGGACCGGGGTGTTCAGCCAGTTGGTGAAGGCCGCCGTTGCCGATAGGGTTTGGGCGAGATTTTCGCCGATGCTGCCGGCGAAGCCCATTTGTCGAGCACGATCTGTGGGCGTTCGTTGTCGCGGCAGCGGGGAGATGTGGCCGAAATAGTCCTTGTCCGCCATTTCATGCGCGTGTGAGCGTGCGGCAACGACGAGGCGCTCGTCGACTTCGAGAGGTAACCGTCCGGCCTGTCGGCGGTAGGCATTGACCAGTTCAAAGAGTTTGCGCTCCTCGTCATCGAGGCTGGCTGCCGCAATGGCGTTATGGGCTGTGATGGCATCGGCCAGAAAGTCTTCGGTGACGAGCCTTTCCCACGGCGTCAGAGAATTCTTGAGAAGGCGATGCGAACCGGTGATGACTTCGACGTGACGTCCGGCGCGTAGCTGAAGTAGTAGCCACAGGACATCTTCGATGCCTGACTTCTGTCGCTCTTCGAGGAGGTGGCGGCGCGTTACTTCGGCACCGGGCAGAGGCGTGATGGGTGTTTTGCCTATGCCAATTCCAGCGTGACGCGACAGGTATGTGCCGATCGAGTCGATGGCGGACTCACGCCTGTTTATCTGTTCGATCAAGGCGATGGCTGCCGGTCGGATCAGGCGTTTGGCGGTGCGGAGATCCTGTTCGCGCAGCTTGCGGTATTCTTCGAATCCGTCGATGGCTTGCTTGCGCAGAGCGTCGACTTCCGGCTGTTGGCTTTCCTGGTAGTTATCGGTGCGGTTGCGCAGAGCCACCTGCTGATCTTTGAGCTCTTTGCGCTTGGCCAGGAGATCTTTCCGGAGGCCTGCATTTTTGGCGTAACTCGGCAGGAGATTGCGGATTTTACGGTAGTCGAGTTGCAGGTTCTGGCGAAGCGCTGCTACCGCTGATCGGAGCCATTGCTTGCCTTGCCCGCCGAGTTTTTCCTCGAAGGTTCCCGCATTCGGTGTTTTGGTGGCAGGAGAAAAAGGGAGATGGAATTCTGTCGGGGCGGCGGCATGCAGGAGTTCGTATGCCTCGTCGAAATCTCGATATCTTTCGTAATGACGATTCGTGAGCCAATGACCTCGATAGCGGTGATAGCCTCCCGGTGGGGGTTTCTCTTCGCGCGCCTGGGGCAGCAATCTGGCGCAGTCCGCTTCGAGAGAGGGGTCGAGATCGACGGCATTGCTGAGTTCGGTTTCCGCGGATTTTTTCAGCCCGTGCAGGAGGCAGAAACGGGCCAGGATGAACCTGTCCTTGCCGGTTTCGGTTTTCCTGCGGAGATCGCGCACGAGCGATTGCGGGCGGCGATCCTGTAATCGCTCGAGAGTGCCGAGACGGCCGAGCAATTCGGATTCCTCTTCGAGCACCGTTAGCCTGAGGCGAGCGGTCTGCAGATCCTTATCGCCGAGCGACTTGGCGAGTTCTGCGTAGCTGGTGATCAACTCGGCGTGCTTGGCCGTGCGGCGGCCATCAGCGCAACGGCCCTCCAGTTCCGCGAGCCGTTCCTGCGGAGATTGGCTGCTGAGGGGTTGAGCGATCAGTAGCGCGACCGCAGCGGTGAGTGGCCAAGTGCGGAGCATTGGGGTGTGACAGGATAACAGATGAGGATCGTGATGCTCGTCAGGTGAAGCGGTGATAGAGCATCCGATGGCGACGTCGTGCTTGCAGATCGATGACTCAGGAGTGATCCTTGATGTGGTGAAGGGATTGTCACGCCATCGCTTTTCATCCGGTCAGGTCGTTGTTTCCGTTGAGCATGCGAGCTTCGATTTGCCCCGATGGACCGGTCATCTGGGTCTGAGCGAGGAGTTTTTGAGGAGTCATCACGGTTGGGACCCGGGGGCTGCCGCGGTCGGTCAGAGGCTCGCCGAGGCTTTCGATGCTCCCCTTCACCTCGGCGAGTGGTCCCGGCTTCTGGTCGATCTGAACAGGAGTTGTTCGAACCCCAGGGTGATCCCCTCACGATCCGGCCATCGGAAGATTCCGGGGAATGCCGATCTGGATCTTCAGATCCGCCAGGAGAGGCTCGATCGCTACTGGCGGCCTTATCGCATGGCGGCCGAGAAGGATCTCGATGAGGCGGTTGCGTGCCATGGCCAGGCGCTGCATCTCAGTATCCATTCCTTTACTCCCCGGCTCAGGGGGGACATCCGCCGCAACCATTTCGGCTTGCTCTACTGCCCTTCTTGGAAGGCCGAGAAGGCGATGGCTGACTCTTTGGCCCGGTGGCTTGCAGACTCCCGTTACCGGGTCCGTCGGAACTATCCCTATTCCGGTCTTGATGACGGATTTTGCATGCGGATGCGAGCCGGGCGTTCTCGTCGCCGCTATCTCGGTATGGAGATAGAGATCAATCAGGCTCTGCTTCGGCCCCCTACCGGGGTTGCTCGCTGCGCGGATGTGCTACTGGGAGCGCTGCGGGAGCAGATTTCTGTTTGAGCAGCGATCTGGGTTGGATTTTCGATGGTTAGCTAGTCAGCGCCGATGGCCCACGCTAACGTCCCTGCCCTTCTCCTAGAAACGGACAGTATGGGCGCGAGCACAACAAAGAAAAACCGCGAGGGTAAGCGCGACGATCAAGTGATCCGGAGAACCCGGAACACCGGGATCATTGCGCATATCGATGCGGGTAAGACGACCGTTACCGAGCGGATCCTTTTCATCACCGGTCGTAGCCACAAGGTGGGCGAGGTGCATGAGGGGGAGGCCACGATGGACTATCTCGTGGAGGAGCGTGAGCGAGGGATCACGATCACCTCGGCAGCCACTACTTGCGAGTGGCGTGACCACAAGATCAACATCATCGATACGCCAGGGCACGTTGATTTCACCGCGGAGGTGGAGCGGTCATTGCGCGTGCTGGACGGTGCGATCGGTGCTTTTTGCGCGGTTGCTGGGGTGCAGCCGCAATCGGAAACCGTGTGGCGTCAGGCCAACCGGTATCAGGTTCCGAGGCTGGCGTTCGTCAACAAGATGGATCGTACGGGAGCGGATCTCGACCATGCTGTGGAGAGCATGGTTGTCAGACTGGGGGCCAACCCGGTGCCGATCCAGATGCCGATCGGGCGAGAGAAGGGTTTCCTTGGTGTGATCGATCTGGTCGAGATGAAGGCTTACACCTGGGTGGGGGATGCGCGCGATGTCACGGTCGCGGAAGTTCCGGCCGAACTCCGTGAAGAGGCCGAGCATCGGCGCGAGCAGATGGTCGAGAAGGTTGCAGAGTTCCATGACCCTCTCCTCGAGAAGTTTGTGGAGGGCGAACCCGGGACCAACGAGGAAATACGAGCGGCCATCCGTGCCGGCACGATCAGTCTCGAGATCACACCAGTGCTGTGCGGTTCTGCCTTGAAGGACAAGGGCATGCAGAATCTTCTGGATGCAGTCATAGATTTCCTGCCTTCGCCTGTCGAGGTCAAGCCGATCGAGGGTGTGGACCCCGAGACCGGTGAGGCCGTTGTCCGTCCGCTACATCCGGACGAGCCCTTCTCGGGTTTGGCGTTCAAGACGATCTCCGATCCGAACGGCGATCTGACCTTCGTGAGGATCTACACCGGGGTCATCGAGAAGGGCAAGAAATACATCAATGGACGTACGCGACGAGTCGAGCGGGTCGGTCGCTTGCTGCGCATGCATGCCAGCAAGAAGGAGCCGATCGAGGATGCGAAGGCCGGCGATATCGTCGCCGTGATCGGACTCAAGGAGATCGTGACCGGGGACACCCTTTGCCCCAAGGATGAAAGGGTTGTGTTCGAGGCCATGGACTTCCCCGAGACGGTCATCGCGGTTTCGATCGAACCGGCAGCCGCCGCCGACCGAGACCGGCTCAGTGAGGTCATCGCGAAGATGGTGCGTGACGATCCGACATTCAAAGCCCGCGTCGATGATCAAACCGGGCAGATGATCATCAGTGGGATGGGAGAACTCCACCTCGAGGTCATTGGCAACAGGATCGTCAAGGAATTCAAGATTCCTATCCGGGTTGGTAGGCCGCGCGTTGCCTACAAGCAGACATTGGCGGCGCCAAAGGATGTGGAGTCCCGGCACGTCAAGCAGACCGGAGGCCAGGGCCAATATGCGGTGGCCAACGTGCGCTTCGCCCCGGACCCAGAAGTCGAGAGTATTGAATTCGAGGATTCCGTGACCGGCGGCGCCATTCCCAGGGACTTTATTTCTTCGCTGAAGAAAGGCATCGCCATCGCTGCAGAGGGCGGTGGTCCACTCGGCTATCCGTTCGTCGGTATTCGTGCGGAGGTCTATGACGGATCGACTCACGAGGTCGATTCGAGCAGTATCGCCTTCGAAGCGGCGGGTGCGAAGGCTTTCCGTATGGCGATCGAAGATAACTGGATCTTGCTCGAGCCGATCATGAAGATCGAGGTGGAGAGCCCTGATCACAACACCGGAGATGTCATCGGCGATCTCAGCATGCGGCGTGGGATCATCGAGAACATGGTGACCAAACCGGATGGTACTTCGAGCGTGACTGGCAAAGTCCCCTTGTCCGAGATGTTCCAGTACTCCACATCGCTTCGTTCGATGACGCAAGGTCGCGGCCATTACACGATGGAGCCCCTCTCCTACGAGCCTGTACCCAAGGCCGTAAAGGAGAAGATGGAAGATTTGAGCTAGCCCGTCCACGCCGTGAGGATTGGTGGGGACTTGAGTGCTGATCAAGGGGTTTGTATGAAGGCTCCATGGAACCCGCCAGTCGGCGCCAGGGAGAGCAGTACCTGATCACGGACGAGGACAGGACTCGCTTCGAAGAAGACGGCTACCTGCATCTGCCGGATGTTCTCTCCGAGGACGAGGTGGCTGAGATCGAGGACGTCTACATGCGCTTCCTGCGGCGGGAGATCCCCGTTACAGGAAGGGATTTTTGCGACATGTCGGGGGACTACGATCGGCCCATCGAGGATTACAACATCATCAACGTGATGCTCCCACGTCGGTATCACGAAGAGTGGCGCGGTAACCCCTACGAGACGAGAGCATCCTCGATCGCCGAGCAACTCATCGGGCCTGACCTCCTGATCGATTACGACCAGCTTCTTGCCAAGCCGCCGCAAAAGGGCCAAGCAGTGTTTCACTGGCATCAGGACATGGCGTACTGGCTGGACACGCCCGATCCTCGTACCGCCAGCTTCTGGCTCGCGCTTGATGACACCACGGTTGAGAGTGGTTGCATGCGGTTTGTTCCCGGCAGCCATCTCGAAGCCGACTTGCGCCCCCATCATCCGCTCGGAGATAGCCGCGAAGAGTCACACACTCTGATCACGGAGGTTGGGCCGGATGACGAGGTGCGGTATGCGGAGATCCGTCGTGGTGACTGCACGGTTCACAACCAGCGGGTTCTGCACGGATCCGGCGGCAATACGTCCATGCGCTGGCGTCGCGGCTATGTCGTCGCATACAGGTCGCGGGCAACGGTGGAGGCCGAGCGCAAGGCTGGATTCACCCATTCGCATAACGACGACGATGATGTCATCGGCTCCGTCGAGGCGATGCAGCCGCCGCAATCCTGAGCGGAGTTCTCCGTACGTGCGTTATGGCAGCGTCCATCTCGTGGAAAACGGTGCAGGAGGAGGGAAACCTCGCTATCGTCCGCATCTCGCCATGGAAGCCTGGTCGATCGAACTCGCTAAGGATTACCTCAAGTTCAGTGCCGCGCATTTTCTGATCTTTGCAGATGGCACGGCGGAACGACTGCATGGGCATAACTACAGGATTGCTGCGCAGATCCACTCGCGACTCGATCAGCATGGCCTGGTGTTGAACTTCAAAGAGATCAAACCACTCATCCGCACGATCGCCGACGGGTTGGACGAGCATCTTTTGATCCCGGGCGAGCATTCCGAGTTAACGTGCGAAGCGCGCGAAGACGGTCTTTCGGAGATCGCCTACCGGGAGCGACGCTACCTGATCCCGACCGAAGAGGTCATCGTCTTGCCGATCTCGAACACCAGCGTCGAGAATCTGGCATCTTGGGTTGGGCGGGAGTTGCTGTTCCGGATAGGCAAGGAGTTTCCCTCGGTCTCGATCAGCAAGCTCGTGGTCAAGGTCGAAGAAACCGCTGGTCAATGGGGCGTATTCACCGCGGAGCCATGAGATGAGCCCGGCCATCGCTGCGGCGTTCTTTGGCCCCTTCAGACCCTGGTGCGCCTGATCTGGACCACCAGCGCCATGCCCTCGAGGAGCATCCACAAGATCATTGAGAGCAGCAAGGCGCTCACCGCCACGAGGAGATAGTTGTCCTGCTGGAGATAAGCCCCGGTCTGCAAGATCAGCGCCGTGACGGCGATTGCCATCACCACAAGCATCGGGATCAGCAGCGGCATGATTGGCTTCTTGCGCCGCCAGAAGTAGAGCGACAAAACCATCAGGGTCAGCGCCGCCATCATCTGATTGCTGGCTCCGAAGATCGGCCAGAGCAACCAGGCCATCTGGGTGGTCTTGCCCGAGGGGTCCTTGGCTTCGCCAAAGACCAGGATCAAGGCCGGTAAGAGCGCCAGGATCGTGGCGAAGTAGCGATTGGTGAGAGGTCGTATCCGCAGCGCGCCACCGAGTTCGGTGATCACGAAACGCTGGATACGGGTCGCGGTGTCGAGGGTGGTGGCGGCAAAGGATACGACCAGCACCGCCATCATGGTGCGAGCGAAGCCATCGGAGACCCCGAGCGAACTGAGGAACTGGGCTCCACCCAGTACAAAGGCCGTTGCCTTGTTTTGCGCCGCGTTGCTCCATGTGTCGTAGTATCCGGCCCAGGAAAGGTTGGCGACCGTGCCCTGACCCGGCAGGTCGCACTGGCCGACCAAGGCGATCCCGGCGACCGCTGCCAGAACTGAAGCCAGGGCCAGCGAACCCTCTCCGAGCATGCTGCCGTAACCGATCAGCCGGGTGTCCCGCAGGCTCTTGATCTGCTTGGAGGTGGTGCCGGAGGAGACCAAGGCATGGAAGCCGCTGATCGCGCCACAGGCAATGGTCACGAACAGGAAGGGTATCAGCGGTGGGGAACCGCCCTCGCCCCTGCTGAACCATGTCACGCCTTCGCGCAGCAAGGGCGCATCGATCTTCGGGTTGGACCAGATCACGCCGAGGAAGAGGAGTCCGAGGCCGACGAGCAGTTGATGACTGTTGATGTAGTCACGAGGCTGAAGAAGCAACCAGACGGGCAACAGGCTGGCGATGCCCGCATACACGAACAGGAAGATCACCCAGAATTTGGTCACGGTTTCAGGATCCCACCCCATGGCGAAAATCGTATTTTCCGTGCCGGGGGCGGCGGTGAGATCGAGCCGCATGGACTGTCCGTAATAGATGAACAGGTAGAGCAGCCCCAAGGCGACGATCGAAGGACCGAGCGCGGAGACCTTTTTCTTGTAGATCAGCCAACCGATCGCAAGGGCGACGATGATCTCCAGGTTCACCGGCAGGACAGATGACGGGATCGAGCGGAACATCCCCGCGATCGCCATCGCGAAGACCGCCACCACCAGCCATGTCAGGACCATCACGAAGATCAGGAACATCATCCGAATCCGTGGTGTGATCACCTTGCCGGCGATGTCGGCTATGGTCCGGCCACCTTCGCGCACGCTGAGTACCAAGGCTCCGAAGTCGTGCACGGCGCCCATGAAAATGGTTCCGAGCACGACCCAGATCAGCGCCGGTAGGATTCCCCAGTAGGCCGCGATGCACGGGCCGATGATGGGTGCCGCGCCAGCGATCGAGGTGAAGTGGTGTCCGAACAGGATGTGCTTGTTGGTCGGCACATGGTCGGTGCCATCCTCGAACTCGTAGGCCGGCGTACGGATGACCTCCCGGTCTTCGTAGATCCTCTCTCCGATGTAGCGGGCGTACAGGAAATAGCCGAGCGCGAAGGCGACGAGAACCCCCAGGACGACCAGCGCGACCATATGAGCACCATACGGTCACCCATCACGGATACTGCCGCAACATCCAAGAGGCAGAAACCAGTTCTCGGGGAGTGATTCGCCCCCCGGATCGGCTGAATTTCTCTCGCTCCTCGCGGACCCATCAAGCCGCTGCCCCGCAGATGGCTGCTTCGATCTTCCTGTGATGAGGTGGAACGAGTGGAGCCGAGGGTCGTTACGGGCTGACTCTCTGGTGTCGAGGGGGAGATTAAAAGGAGCGAGACCCATCAGCATGGCGATGGGCCTCGCAGGAGAGAACCTTGTGCGGCTCGCACTTCCGCACAGGTAAGAACCACAAAATTGTCCCGATCGTGGGGGGGGATGTTCAGTGAGTCGACAGCACCGGACAGCTTCGCTGCCCGCGGCATCAGGGCATTGCGCCCTGTCTTAGACCCCTCTGAGACGGCATGCCAGCCTTCGCTTCCTCGTGCCGGCACGAGGCCGCCACGACTCTTCTCACATCACATCGGATCCGAGCAATTCCATGTTTCAGAGAGCAGACGTACGGGAGTTTCATTCCCGCAACTTCTTCGACGATGGCGGTGGCAACGGATGTTCCGTCCGGAGATGAAAAAAGGGGGGGTATACCGAAAAAAAATCTCCAACCCCTTTTTGATCATGATGTTAGACCACTCGACGAAGGTTCCTGCTGTTCGCCTGCTCGGCTGAGCAGTTTCTCGCCTACCGATGCCGGAGGTCGCCACAGGGGCTCAGCTCAGACGGTCCAGACGGCCGCCGATCAGACCAGGAGCGGTAGATTGACGATTACCGGCTCGGACTCGGGCTGGTTCGGCTTGGTTGGTGGTTTCCCGCACTCTCCCATTGAATTTGGTCCTAGTTGCCAAGCTGGAGCGGTTTACGGCGAAATGATCGGAAACAGCAACCGGGACGAGATCGGGACAAATGCTCGGGCTGCTCAGGTGAAGGTCGGTCGCGCTGGCTGGCCGGATGCGGCGATTTCACGGATGTGTTCGTGTACTTCCCTCGCCCGCATGATGCATTGATCTGAGTTGTGATACTCGTAGCGGCCGAAACGGCCGAAAGTGATGTAGCCGGACTGATCGAACCAGGCCCGGACCTTTTCGATGCGCTCGGCGAAACCGAGATTTTGATCGATATAGGCGAAGCGATTGTCGGTCCAGTCGGTGGTGACGATGTCCTTTGGATCGAGAACGCCGGCCTTCCCCAGGGAGGCACCCAGATCTTTGACCCACTGGGCATCCGGCCGCAGGTCGCCACGGTGGGTGACTTCGGCCATGAAGGAGCCGTGGCCGTCCGGGGCGTTCCTGGGGGAATAATTGCTGAAGAAGGTGACGCGATTCGCGGGTCCCTGTTCCGGGAAGGGGAGGTAGATCCAGGAGTAATCCGGCATCGGCTCGTTCAACTTCATTCCGAACAGGATGCTGATGACGCTGATGGGCTCCAGTTTCTGGATCATGCCGCGAATCTCGGCGGGGATGCCTTCGATTGCGGGCTCGATCAGGGGTAGTGGCGCGGTGTTGACAACGAGGTCGAAACTCTCCCCATTGACGGTAAATCCGTCCTTGGTTTGGGAGACGCTCTCGACCGGTGAGTTCAGGCGAAGATCGAAGCCAGAGTTTTCGATGGTCCCGCGGACCATGGTTTCGAAGCCACCTTCGAGGGGGAAGTAGAAGATCGATTGGTGTGAATAGCCATCGGTCTGCATGCCTACTGCTGACTTGAGGATGTCCGTGACAGGTGCCTCTGGCACCCGTCCGGCGACCCACTCGCTGGCCATGGTCGCCAGGTCGCAGCACCAGATCTTCTCGTTGTAAGGAACCATGAAGTGCTTGGCGAAGCCCGACCCCATGCGCCAGTCGATCCAGTCTTTGAAATTCTTCGGGCAGGTTTGTCCCAGGCGTCGCTGGACATGGGCTTCGATGTATCCATCCATGCATTCGACGATGGCTTCCTTGGTCAGGTGACCGACACCATTTTCGAAGGGATAAGGGACGTAGCGATCGTGCCAGCGGATGCGGGTCTGGCGGACCGTCTTGTGGACTCCCTCGGGGCCGCCGCAGCGCTCGATCTGCCAGTTAAGAACATCGGTGTCCTTGCTGTAGATGATGTGGCCGCCAGCCTCGTCGTAGGTGAATCCATCGACGACCCTGGATTTGCACAGTCCGCCTGCGCGGTCAGACTTTTCGAACACCACGGCATCGTGGTTGTCAGCGGCCAGCAGTCGGCCCAGAGTGACGCCGGAGATTCCGCCGCCCAGTATGGCGATCTTCAATCGAGCCTCCCGTTCGATCGTACTGGTGCTTGCATCGGGAAAGGGGCACGTGAGTCTACAGTGCCGCACTAGAATCTTCCCGTCTTGAACATCTTGACGGAACCGGCTCTGCCTCGCTCCCGCGAGTTCCTCGCCATCAGCACTCTCGCGCTGGGGGCCTTCGCGATGGCTATGAATGCGAATGTGCTGGCGCCGCTGATGCCGTTTCTGGCCGAAGACCCTATCTATCGGGGGATGGCGGCCGAGGAGCTGGCGGCGGCTTTCGGCCTGCTGGGAGTCTCCGCCGGCGTCGCCGGCGCCATCGCGGCCTTTGCACTGGGGCCGGTGATCGACCGGATAGGTCGACGAGTACCGATGATTGCGGGAATCGTGATCTTTTTTTTCGCGAGCCTCGGCCACCTGATCGTGGATTCTCACGGCGGACTCCTCACGGCTCGTGCGCTGGCGGGGTTTGGCAGCGGGTTGGCCTTCACCAGCTGCTCGGCAGCCGTTGCCGACCTCGTGCCCTATGCCCGTCGTGGTGCTGCCATGGGAGTCTTCAGCGCCGGCCTGTTCCTCGCCATCCCTGTTGGTTTGCCCTTGTCGACGCTGCTCGCCCGGAACGGGCAGTGGCGGATGGTCTTCGTGATCCAGGCGGGTGTGGGTTTGCTGGCCTTGCTCGGGTTTGCGACCCTCATTCCAGCGAGCCTGGGTCGCAGCGATCGACGGGATTCGTGGTGGCGCACCATGGTGGATGTCCTTCGCCGGCCGATGGTCTTGCCAGCGCTTTTATCGGTGATGCTCCATACGGGAGCCTTTGCAGTCACGGTGCAGTTTTCCGGCAAATGGTTGGATGATGATGGCATCCTGCCCAAGTCGGACCACATCTCGCTGTGGGTCATCCTCGGGCTCACATCCGCGCTGGGCAGCTTGATCCTGCCGCGCTTGTCGGATCGTCTGGGCAAACGAAACTTCGTTCTGGCGACGGGTGCAGGGGCGGCGATTCTTTTGCTTCTTCTCGGCAGGGTGAACGATGTGCAGGGTCTCTTGCTGGTGGGTATTCCGCTGACGATCGTTGCTGCGGCCCGATCGGGACCCTTCCAGGCCCTGATGTCGGAATTCGTTGATGAACGCATGCGCGGAACTCTGATGGGGATCCGGGCAGCCTTCATCAATCTCGGTATCGGTGGATTCTTTGGCATCGGTGGCCTCGTCTACGGTGCGAATGGTTTTCAGAGCCTGCTCTATGTTGCAGCGATCTCGATGGTGGTGTCCTATTTCCTGGTGCGGTTGTTCGTGAGGGAGCCGAGGTGAAGGCGATCTGGTTGCCGGGCGTGGTGGTGGTTGGCCTTGCCATGGCCGGGGCGGCCCAGGAAGGCGTGGTGATCGGTCACGACCTTTCAGAGGAGGCTGCCGAGGGAACGAAAGTATTCCTGGCGGGTTCCTTGCCGGATCTCTCGATCCACCTGAGCGAGGTGGGCGGCAAGGATCTGGTGAAAATCACGACCTCGCTCGAACGTCCGGATCTGTTGCTGGGAGTCGAAGATTTCACCTGCCGGCGTCTGGCGAAGATCGGTCTGTTGGTGGCTCGATCGTCGAGCGAGGCTGCCCACCTCGCACCGCGTTTTCGTCCTTCAGATGGTCGATTCGTGGTGCCGCTGCTTTCGCCGATCACCTTGGCCTTCAATCAAACATGGACCTGGGAATCGGCCCCGTCCGACTACGACGATCTCCTGTGGAAAGAGGAATACTTGGATGAGCTGATCCTGAGCGAACCACAGGCCATGCCCGGCCTTTGGGTGGGCATGATCCAGCGGCAGCACCGACTCGGTCATGGTGATGAGATGGCATTCACCTGGCTGCGCACCCTGGATGCGCGGGTGTCGGGTTACCGCTCGGGAACCGAAGATCTCCTTTCGACCTTGCAAGCTGGAGCCGAGGGTTCTCTCGCCTTTCTGCCCTACGCGGAGTTGGTGGCGGGATCGCCGGGAGTCAGTTTTCGTATCCCGAGTTCAGGGATGCCGGTTCGGGGTCTTGGGCTGGCCCTGGTGTCACAAGATGCCGGTGTCCGTCCGGCTGCTGGGCGGGTGTTCGATGCTCTGGCTTCACGGGAATATGCGCTGGCCATCAGCAAGTCGGCGCATCTGGTTCCGGCGCCGCGTGACGATCTGCCTCTCGATGAACTCTCTGAATCGGTCCGTCTGGCCCGCACGAGGTTGATGCCTTATGACCTTGCCGCCGCTCACCCGCAGAGATGGTTCCAGCGGTGGCGCGATGATGTCGAGGGTTGGGGTCGTTACTACGTGGATTTCGATACGGTTTTCTACATCATCGGTTCCATCGGCTTCTTGATCTTCGCGTTCTTTGTCTACCGTCATCTCGAGGTGGCCGAGAAGAATGGGTGACGCTGCCGAGGATCGTCCGCTCGACTCCTGGCGGAAGATCTATGGGCTCGTCATCGTTTTTGCCGTCCTGCTCTTCGCCCTCCTTTACTGGCTGACGACGACCTTCAACATTCCAGTGAGCGGTCGATGAGCTGGATCGACTGGGTAGTCCTGGGACTGTTCCTGGCCTATGTGGTGGGCGACGGCCTTCGCCGCTCGCGCGGCACCAGAACTCTCGAAGGTTACTATGCCGGCCGTCGATCGATCCCTTGGTGGGCGGCGGGACTGTCGGTGATGGCGACGCAGGCCTCGGCGATCACGGTCATCGGCACGACCGGCCAGGGTCACGAGGGCGGCATGGAGTTCGTGCAGATGTACTTCGGGCTGGCCTTTTCGATGGTGCTTTTGTGCATCTTCGTCGTGCCCTTGTATCGAGCGCAGCCGATCCTGACGGCTTACGAGTATCTCGAGCGGCGATTCGGGGCGAGCACACGCAGCCTTGCCAGCGCGATCTTTCTGGTGTCGAGGTGCCTCGCCTTCGGAATCGTGATCTACGCGCCGGCGGTTGTTCTGTCGGCGATGACGGACTTGAACCTGTCCTTCACGGTGGTGTTCATCGGTGTTCTGACGACCTTCTACACGATGATCGGCGGGGTAAGCGCGGTCATCTGGACCGACGTCAAGCAGATGGTGGTCATCATCGGCGGTCTGGTGGTCTGCTTGGTGGTGCTGCTCTGGGGCGTTCTTTCGCAACTCGGTATTGGCGAGGCCCTGCAAGTGCTCGGTGCCTCAGGCAAGTTGAATGCTGTCGAATTGCAGCCGGCGAGTCTCGACTTCATCCCTCGTGCACATGGCAGCGAGGGAGCTAAGAGCTTCTGGGAGGATAGATACAACTTCTGGTCCGGCTTGTTCGGCGGGCTGTTTCTTCACCTCGCTTATTTTGGTTGCGACCAGAGTCAGGTGCAGCGGATTCTCACCAACCCGTCGGCGGATCAGAGCCGCAAGGCCTTGCTGATGTCGGCCTTCGCCAAGGTGCCGATGCAGGCCGTGGTGCTGTTCATCGGTGTATTGATGTATCTGTTCTTCGTCTTGCACCCTTCACCGATGCTGTTCAAGCCCGGCGATGTTGCTGCCGCCGGCGAGGATCCCCGGGTGATGTCACTGACCGAGGATTACGAGCAGGTCCGACAGTCTCGCCGGCAGTTGATCCTGAGCATCGCCAAGGATGGATCGGATCCGGCGACGCTGGCGTCCTATCAAGGGCAGGTGGTCGAGGCCGAACGCATTCGTCGTCAGGCTCGCGAACTCCTTCACGATGGACGCGATCTCAAGGATACCAACTACATCTTCCCTTACTTCATCTTGCACCATATCCCGGTCGTGCTCCTCGGATTGATCATGGCGGCGATCTTCGCTGCGGCGATGTCGAGCGCGGACTCGGCGCTCAACTCCTTGTCGGCGGCATCGGTGGTCGATTTCTACAAGCGCTGGTTCCGACCGGGTGCGAGTGACGGAGAGCTTCTGTGGGCAGGTCGCGGATCGACGCTCTTGTGGGGGGCAGCGGCGACGATGGCGGCGTTGATGTTCGAGGGCTCGGGTTCGGTCATCGAACTGATCAACGAGGTCGGTTCGTATTTCTACGGCAGCTTGCTCGGAGTCTTCGTGCTGGCGGTGGTTTGTCGTCGCGCCGGGGCTCGCGCCGGCTTCTTTGGCCTTCTGGGTGGCATGGCGGCGGTTCTGATCGTGCACAACAACTGGGCCTTCGAATACCTGTGGTACAACGTCATCGGCGCGTTCGGGGTGCTGGCGGTCGGCGTGCCGGTCAGCTATCTGGAGCGCGCGCGCTAGGAACCGATCGGGGTGATTCGAGATGGTATGATGGAGCCTCGGCACCGATCCGTGATTGCCATTCCCCTTCCCCGACAGGAAGGAGCCCATGCGCCTATCAATTTTCGTCATTGCAGTATCAGCTCTCGCGCTCGCCGCTCCGGCCCAGCGTCTGCCATGGGCCGGACACTGGAAGTTCGATGAGACTGCCGGAACGATCGCCAAGGACTCGGCTTTCCACGCAAACGACGGCACGCTCATCGGCTATCCCGTCCCGTCTTGGCTGGCGGGCAAGCTCGGTGGAGCGTTGCAGTTCGATGGAGTTGATGACCACGTGCGGATCAACATCAAGAAGGGTCTGGGAATCTACGATGGTCGGGGTTCTCCCTACGCGGTGACCTTTTGGGTCAAGGCTCCGGCTCAGAATGACAAGCGCGTCTATGGTGAGGGCAACAAGGTTGCATCAACGGGTCAGGGCGCACTCTTCACGATCGGATCGGGCCGCACCGCCAACACGACCTCCGACAAGCTGCAGGTGTTCATTCGCAACAACAACGGGCAGGTGGTCATCAACTGGCAGTCGAACGCGATTGTCTTCGACGATGCCTGGCACCATGTCGCCTGGGTGGATGTCGCCGGCAAGGGCGAACTCTATATCGATGGCGTCAAGGATACGCGCAACTGGGACTACACCAATGTCGCCAACTCGCCGCGCAAGGCGGCTTGGGGAACCTTCTCGCTGGATTCTGTGGCGATCGGCGGAATCTTGCGTAACGCACCGTGCTGCTTGTTGCTCGGGACGATCGATGACCTGCGCGTGTTCGCGACGTCGCTGACCTCGGCCGATGTCAAGGTGATCATGAATGGCGGCCCCGGTCCGATGTGCCGTCCGAGCATCGGCCTGTTCGGCAGCGGTTGCGGTATCGGACCGGTGACCATGGCTGCCGGAGGCAATGCAGCCATTGGCGGCACGCTGACCCTGCAACTTCAAAAGGGTCAACCCAATCACCTCGCTGCCATACTGGCCGGTGGGCCGTTGATGACGACCGATCTCGGCAAATTCGGTGCAGTGTTCGCTGGTTGCCGGCTGTACACACCGCTGCAGAGCATGGAGTCGGTCGCCATCGGCATCATCGGCAGCCAGGGAAATTCGGCCAATCTGTCGCTCAAGATCCCTAACAACAACTGGCTGGCTTGTCGCATGGTGTCGTTCCAAGGTGCCACGGTCGGTGGCAACCCACCAGTTGCCGGATTCAGCAATGGTGCGACCGTTTTGATAGGAAGGTGAGAATGAGGATTCTCTTCGCCTGGCTCGCCCCAGCCCTCGTCTGTTCGGGGTTATCCCAGCAGGTCGGTGCTCAGGTGGTTCTGAATGAAATTCATGCGCGTAATGCGACCGGATTGACGGACGAGGATGGCGAGTTCAGTGATTGGATAGAGCTTCACAATCCCGGTCCCGGCTCGCTGAATCTGAGCGGTTGGTACCTGACGGATGACTCCGCAAACCTGATGAAGTGGAAGCTCCCGAGGGCCTCGATTGCCGCTCGCGGATATCTTCTTGTGTTCGCATCGAGCAAGAACCGTGCGGTTGTGGGCAAGCCGTTGCACACGAACTTTCAACTCGATGGTGATGGCGAGTATCTGGCGCTGGTGCGGTCCGATGGTCGAACCGTTGCGTCGGCGTTTGCACCGGATTTTCCTGAACAGCGCACGGACATCTCCTGGGGTCGGCGTGGCAGCGCATCCGGGTTCGCCTATTTCACGCGGCCGAGTCCGGGCGCGGTCAACGGACTGGGGCTCTCAGGGCTCACCGACCCTGCCGAGATAGCCTTCGCGAGTGGCCATTACCAGACGCCGTTTGCGACAGAGATCAAGACAACGACTTCCGGGGCGGCGATCCACTACACGATGGACGGTGGTGTGCCGACCGAGTCGAGCAACCTCTACACGGGTCCGATCCAGATCACCACGACGACGGCTCTACGCGCTTGTGCCTTCAAGAAGGATCATGTGCCATCGCTGATCGACACCCGGACCTTTATCTTCGTCGAGACCGTCGTCCGCCAGCCGGCGAGGCCGAACGGATTTCCAAGCCGATGGGGGAATGCGCCGGCGGTGGATTACGAGATGGATCCACAGATCGTCAAGGACCCGGCCTACCAGCAGGAGGTACGCAAGGCTCTGCGTGCCCTGCCGACGTTGTCGCTCGTGCTCGATACGGCGGACATGTTCGGGTCGAGAGGAATCTACTCGAATCCGCAATCCAGCGGACCGTCCTGGGAGAGGTCGGTCTCGGCGGAACTGTTCGGCGGGCAGGTCCCGGGTTTTCGTATCGATTGCGGACTCCGCGTGCAAGGCGGTGCCAGCCGCTCGCCTCAGAATTCGCCGAAGCACTCGTTGAGCCTTCGGTTTCGTAATCGCTACGGCAAGGGGCGCTTGCAGTATGCGATGTTCGCGGGTTCGCGCGTTGATGAGTTCGATTCGTTGCACCTGCGCGCCGAGTACAACAACTCCTGGATCCACTGGTCCAGTTCGCAGCGTGGCCGGGGAATGATGATCCGCGACCAGTGGATGCGCGACTCGCAGATCGCGATGGGCCATGAAGATGCAGGGCGCGGAACCTATATCCACCTTTACATCAATGGCCTCTACTGGGGAGTGTCGGTGGTGCAAGAACGGCAGGCGGCGGCGCACTACGCGTCGTGGTTCGGCGGCGGCGAGGATGACTACGATGCCCGCAACGGCTCGGCTTACGTCAATGGTAACAGCACTGCCTGGAACGCGATGGTGGGCGTGGTGCGTTCGGGTAACTGGACTGCGACCCAGAAGGTTCTCGACGTCGATCATTACATCGACTGGACGATCTTGCAGTATTACGGCGGCAACAGCGATCTCAAGACCAGTGGCAACTGGCGGGCAGCCGGCGGCGGTTCCTCGTCGGCGCCGTGGAGGTTCTATTCTTGGGATGCCGAGCACGTGCTCGAGTCGCCGTCGATGGGAAGCCCACGTCCTTCTTCCGATCCTCCGGGATTGCGCAGGTATCTGGTCGGTAACCAGGAGTTTGTGGTGCGCTTCGGTGATCGTTTACATCGCCACTTCTTCGACGGCGGTGCGCTGACCCCTGAATCTGTGGTCGACCGCTACGCTGCACGAGCGGCGGAACTTGATCTGGCAATCGTCGCCGAGTCAGCGCGCTGGGGAGACTATCGCCGCGATGTTCACAGCCGGAGTTCCGGGCCGTACGAACTCTACACTCGCAACCAGCATTTCCGTGCTGAACTCAGCCGTCTGCTGAAGAGCTACTTCCCTGGGCGTTCCCGGACCGTGTTGAACCGCTTCCGGGGTTTGGGACTCTACCCGAGCACCGCGGCACCGACGTTCAGCAAGCACGGCGGTCGCGTACCCGAAAGGTTCCGTCTGCAGATGAGCGGGTCGGGGGCGATCTACTACACTCTCGATGATGACGATCCCCGGCTGCCGGGAGGCGGGGTGTCGCCGCGTGCGATTGCCTATGGCGGTGTTGTCACCCTCACGAAGACGACTCTCGTCAAGGCGAGGGTGCGGGCTGGATCGTCCTGGAGTGCTCTGACCGAGGCCCTGTTTGTCGTCGAGCATGTCTCGGTCAACGAGATCCTTGCTCTGAACAGGACCGGCATCAAGGATCAGGCCGGCGAACGCGAGGACTGGATCGAGTTGCACAACAGCAGCAACTCCGCCCTCGACATTGGTGGCTACTATCTGACGGACAGGCCCGATGATCTGACGAAGTGGCGGTTGCCCGTGGCCCGGACGATCAAGGCAGGCGGAACGCTCTTGATCTGGGCTGACGAGGACGGCAATCAAGGTCCGCTCCATGCGAACTTCAAGCTCTCTCCGTTGGGAGAGCAGGTCTTGCTGGTGCATCGTGATGGCAAGACGGTGATCGATCGATTCGATTTCGGTCCGCAGCAGGCCGACGTCTCGACCGGACGGTTTTACGATGGCGCTCCACGGTTGGTGACCTTTCCCGATCCGACTCCGCGTCTGTCCAACGAGATCGCTGACTGTGGCTCGCGTCGTTATTCGGCACTCGACCCCGGGCAGCAGCCGATGACCTTGGCGCTCGAGGGCAAGCCAGGTCTTGGCAAGCCGGTGACGCTGGTTCTGGCCGGCGGTCCGCCCAGAACCTTGCACGGTATCTTTCTCGCGACCAAGGCAGGCGAGCAGGTGCTCGTGTTCAGCGCCACCCGTCTGCTGCTCGCTTTGCCTTTTCACAGCTTCGTGGTGGCGACCTCTAACTCTTCAGGGACGTTGCGATCAGGGTTCACGGTGCCGCAGGTTCCACGGCTCGCGGGCAAGAGCTTGTTCTTCCAGGGGTTTTCCGCATCGGCGGCAGGGATCGGTGGCAGCGCCGGTCTCGAGATCAAATTCTGCCGCTGAACCAACTCCCCACTGCAGATTGCCAATCGTTCAGGTGAAGCCGGCAAGGGTCTGAAAGCTTGTGTCATCGTCGTTGAGGCCGGCGATGACGCCGTGTCGAAGGTCGTCTTGTCGGTCAGTTCCCGGGCGAGGCTGAAATTCGACGGTCAGCGATGGTCTGTGAGTTATCTGAAAGCGGAAGCATCAAAAGTCGAGCACGAACCGGACTCCGAGGACGAGCGCGCTGCTCTGGCCCTCATGCGGCTCAGCGATCCACTGCAGGTCGAATTGCGTACTCCAGGAGTCGGTGATTTGTGCCAGATAGGTGCATTCCAGAACCTGCTCATTGTTCGTGACGCCGGGGTTGGCGGCGACGTAGTCACCGCTGAACTTCGTGTAGGTGAACCCGATACCGAACTCGTCGTCCGGTCGGTTGGGTAGCGCCGTGAAGTTCAGGCCCGTTTCCGCGTAGGAAGACACGGTATTCTTCCGCTCGGAAGGTGCGATGCCGCCACGCGCGTACACGCGCAACTGATCGGATAGTTCGTGCTGCGCGATGCCCCAAAAGGCGCGGTTACCGGAAGCTGTTCTGCCGGTCAAGAAGTCGTCGAACTCGTCGCCGGTGTGGTGGAATCCTCCGAGCTTGAATGTTGTAGGCCGTCCCGACACCTCCGTTGTGACGCCGCCTTCGAGCATGTACATGAGTCCCTCGGTCCCGTTTATCCGGATGCGGAGACCATTGTCGTTGACCTCTTCCTTGCCCATGTTGCCATCGTAGATTCCGGCCTGAACGAACCAGTTGCTGGCGGGTGGGGCATAGGAAGTCCAGATGCCTGGCGCGCCTATGGGCCAAATAGGGGCTGCGTTGTTGGCGGACTGAATCGCCATGGGCCCGAAGTTGCTATTGATGAACAGATTGTTCCACTCGGCATCCATGAAGTCATCGTCCAGGTCGATCAGGCCCGTGCGGAATGAGAAGCCGGACTCGTAGTCCTTCTGGAAGGACAGTTGATACAGGCGGGTCGTGTCGTGGCCGTCAATGTTGCTGAGCGTGCTGAAGTCGCCTACCAGATTACTCAGACTGTTACTTTCCAGGGTATGGAAGTGCAGAAGAAGGACGACCATTTAGCGACGGAATGTGG
>CAZIVO010000014.1:0-46751 GCA_964542765.1 uncultured candidatus Brocadiaceae bacterium
CCTGGCGCATCGATCCTTGCCATCGATTCCGCAGCAGCGACGCGTCGAGTCCGGGATAATCGAGGTAGCTATTCTCGCCATCGTTGGCGAGAGAATCGTGGTACCAGTTGTAACCGTCGGGGAAATCCGGATCTCCCGTCCACAGATCCTTGTACGGATTGTGACGCGGATCGCCCTGGAACTGTGACCGCTCCGAAAGAGGAACGTCATCGCTACTGTCCGCCCACCACGTGTAGGTCTCCGAGAAGTTGTCCGGTTGAACCGGGACCGGCCACATGGTGCCGGTATCGAGCGGTTCCGGTAAGGAGTCATCCCAGATGCGGGTCCGCACCGTCAAGGTCACGTCCGCGGCAGGATCGTAGTAGGTCCCGGACGTGTTCACGAACTTCTGTGAGCCGAAGACCGCACTCGGGATATGCACCACCCAGCGAGCCGTGTTCTTCGGGCCTACGCCAGTCGTATAGAGGTCGCGCGAGAAGTCCAGCGAAGCCTCCGTGCATGAGGGCACATACTCCAGACCATAGAGTCGCGACCGCGTGTCAGATGTCAGACCACGACTGGAGACCTCGGGGGAAACGACCGGCGTGTTGTACAGCTTGAACAAGGTGAACTTTTCCTCGCCCGCACCCGGGTTGACGAAGCTCACGTCGTAATACATCTCGTTGGCAACCGGTCCATCTCCCGATCGCTTGCTGGTCGTGAACGGGTAGTATTCGAAATCCCCCGCAACCGACACTCCCCCCTGGAGATCTTCGACCGTGCAACCTGCGATCAAGCCATTCGGCTGCGCCTCATCGGTAAGATCGACTCCCATGACCTGAACCGCGATTGGCTTGCTCGTGGTCGTCGGTCCAAGGTAAGTGGTCGGGCTGGTCGTATAACCGTAGACACGCAACCTGACATCCTCGCTGCTGATACCACCAGGATCGCGCAGCGTTCGAAGTTCTTCGGGATGCGTGACAACCCTCACGTCAGGCACCAGATCAGGCAACTTCGCAGCATCTGAGTAGTTGCGCAATGACGGCATCGGGACCAACTCGCCGTGCAGATTGATGATCAGGGCGTGCTTGTATTTGTCTGGGTTCGAACTCAAGTCCTCGAGGAGCAATCGCAAAGTAGGCTCCTCGGACATGTCCTCGAATTCGACCGGCGGCGGCGAACTGTTGGCCTTGGCCTGCTCTATCGCGAGTCTCCGTTGCTGGATCGCAGCCACGCGAACGTCATGGAACGCCTTCTCCCGCGGATAGCGCATGGCGTGGTTGTAGAAATCAGCCAAGGCATACGGATACGGGTTCGTATTGGCGTCGTAACCATGCTTCTCCACGCCATCAAATGACATGCGTGCCTTGATCAAGTCGGGCACGTAGTAGTACGACGAAGCACTGCCCTCGGGCATCAAGCCTGGATAATAGTAGACATCGGTGACGGCATTGGTGCTGTCCAGGTTCTCATTGATGTAAGGGCGGTACACCGCATTGCGCCCGTAACTCGCCTTGGTGATCCAGTGAGTCCGCAGTGTGAGGCCAGGGTTTCGAGACTCCAAGTCCGTGATCGCCGACTCGACGAAGGGAACGATCGTCTCCATGAACACCCACCAACCCGGGATATTCTCGATCGCAAACAGATAAAGATCGTAGACCTGCGACGACGGAAAGGCCGAACCAACGGAATTCACAACGGACGAGAGATCCGCCATCGGATGGTCCTGGCCGAACCGATCCTTCTTGTAAATCCGAACCGTCACGTACCGGACATTCCGATTATTGAGGCCGCTGAACGGTTGCACCGTTATTCGTCGCGACCAAATCCATTCGCCGTTGCGCTGTGAATTCTGGGAAAGCGGGTGGTCTGGAAGGACCAGATTGCTAGACGAGTCCTTGGTTATCGTCAACACCGGTTTGTTGACCTGCCCATCATCGAGAGAGTCGAGTTCGATCGCTGCCGAAATTTCTCCACGATCAACGTAAGACTGGATCTCGGAGAGGATCGCTTGAGCCTTGGCGAAGGCGAACACTCGATCCTTCTGGTCACGCGTCACCGTGAAGTTGATCCCGATATGGTTGATCAGAGCCGAAGCACTGATCGCGAAGATCATGAGGCCGAACGCCAACTCCGCGATGGTAAACCCGCCCTGACTATTCTTTTCGCGAGACAGCATCGATCACTCCGTGGAAATAACACTCCGGATGGCGCCGGACAGACGGTACTGACCGATCTCGGTCCTCAACTTGCCAAGCGCCACGTCGTCGTAGGTAATCGTCACCCAATCAGAACTGCCTATCACATCGATCGTCCCCGTGGCCACAATCGTGCCGTTGAGCTCTGTGGGTTCCCGGATAAGCACATCGCCGTCGACGTAGATCAAACCGGTAAAGAAGGACTTCGAGTTGTATTGAACATCGAGGTCGCCCTTGACGTAGAGCACCGCTGAACCTTTCAGCGGACGCGCCGAATCGATTGTCAGGCTCGGCAACTCGACGAACTGCAAGGAGTTGCTTGGCAGTGGAACAG
This sequence comes from uncultured candidatus Brocadiaceae bacterium, assembly GCA_964542765.1. Lineage (GTDB taxonomy): Bacteria > Planctomycetota > UBA1135 > UBA1135 > UBA2386 > CAZIVO01. The sequence continues at coordinate 2,512 of CAZIVO010000014.1, forward strand.
GGAAATCTTCGAGGGCGGTGATCCGATCATCTGCAACGGACTTGAGATCATCCTCGCTGAGCCCAAAGACGGCCTCGGTGCTGCCGTCATAGTCATTCTTGTTCTTGGAGAACCTGGGGTTCCCCGTGACCGTTGCACCATTCAATTCATTGGGCTTCTTGCCAGACTTGTAATAGACCCCGGCACCGGTGATGCCGCTCACCGTTACCTTGCCATCCAGCGTGCACTTCTTACCTTTCTTGAGGCAGATCGCCGCCTCGCCGGGAGGGGCGAGTGTCATGCGACGGATCTCTGTCTCCAGGATATCTGTGCCCAAAATCTGGTTCGGATACTGATCGAAGGACTTCGAGGCATCCGCCAGACGGTAGACGTAGCCGATGCTCCGCACGCGCCATACATAACCTGATCCGGCAGCACCCTTCTCGATCGAAACGTCCTCCACCTGGACCTTTCGGCGCCACTCGAGGCGACTCGAGTCGGGATCCCCTTCCCACTCCTTCCAGACCTCGTATCGCCCCCAAACTGCCCCAGTAATCGAGAATTCTCTGACGATTCCAACGTCAGGATCGAGGGTGTCCAGGATCTGTGGCGTTACCGTCAAATCAAGCAGCGGAGAGAAGGCCGTCACCGGTTGCGCCGTTTGTTTACGAAACCAACCGAGCGCCTCCATCATGCCTGCTCGGGCAAACTGGGTTGCCTGCCCATGGAGACGGAAACTGGTCTCCGTCTTGACACGGTGCGCGCGCAACACCAACGTCCCAGTAACGATGAGACCTGACGAGATGATCGCGAACAAGATCCCCAGTATCAGCGCCACGCCGCCCTCTCGACAGCATGGCTCCGACACGCTCAATTCGCGGTCAGATCGGACGTTTTCGCTCCTTCGCATGGCTCTTTCCACAGACCTCGGCTTCGCACGTAACCCTGTCTTCGTTATCGGCAAACCCCGGGCACTTCCGAACCACCCATCCGGTGTTCGGTCTCATTCTTGCACTGGATTCAGCGGAAACCCCGATGACACTGTCGATTCGGGCCTCACGCCCCAACGAACAGTTCTTCCATCTGATCGTCTGAAACACGGCATCTCTGCCCCTACCGCCTCCCGACCTTGATCCGACTCCTAGATCCCTTCCGGCGCACCTTCGCCCTCCTCGCCAAGCGGAAAGGAATGGTTCTCGCCGGGGCCGTGTGCATCCCGATCTCGGCCGCCTTGACACTCTGGCTGCCTCGCCTGATCGGCGAGGCCCTCGACAAGATCGGTGAAATCGCATCCGGAGATGGCAGCGACCCGACCACCGTAGGCGGCACCCTCGCCACCACCTGCTTGCTGTTCGCCGGAGTCGCCACCCTTGACGCTCTTTTCCGCTTCTTCGGGAGGCGCCTGATCATCAATGCCTCTCGCTTCGTGGAGGAAGATCTGAAATCCAGCCTGATGAACCACATCAGTCGACTCCGCGCATCCTGGTTCGATCGCGCACAGACTGGTGATCTCATCAGCCGGTTCACACAAGACGTCGAACTCCTGCGCTTCGTCGTCGGGCCCTTCATCCTGCACGGGGGGATGGCCATCCTCATCGTCCCTGCCAGCATCTGGCTCATGGCGACCCTGTCACCCACCCTGACTCTCGCCGCGGGATCAATCTTCGGTCTTCTGGTCGTCTCGCTGGCGCTGTTGCTCCCCCACCTCCTGTCCCATAGCCGGGCTGTCCAGGAGTCGATTGCGCTCATCTCACAACGCAGTAACGAGAGCTTCTCCGGCATCCGTGTGCTGATGAATTTCGCACGCGCTCGCGAAGAGACAGAGACGATTCGCCAGATGAGCGAGGACTACCTCGGCCACAACATGAAACTGACCCGGCTCAGATCACTGTTGAACCTGAGTATCCACTGCTCCCGCGATCTCGTCACCTTGGCGATCCTGGTCATCGGAGGACTGGAAGCCCTCGAGGGCCGCATCACGATCGGCCAACTCTTCGAATTCTTGCTGTATCTGGGAATCATAGTTTGGCCACTGACCGTGACCGGCTGGCTGATCGCCCTCCTGCCAAGAGCATTCGCTGCCGCCGAACGAATCGAGGAAGTGTTTCAGCAAGAGCCCGAGCCCACCGCAGGGCGTGAGGTCGATCTGGTGGGCGCCATCGAAGCACGCAACCTGACCTTCTCCTACGGCGACGAGGAACGCGCCGCCCTCACCAACCTCTCCTTCACACTGCCGGCAGGCCAAAAACTCGGCATCGTCGGGCCCGTCGGATCTGGAAAATCCACCCTGATCTCGCTGTTGCTGCGGCTCTACGACCCACCCCGTGGCTCCATCTTCATCGATGGACATGACATCACCAACCTCGCGCCATCGTCTCTACGCAAGCTGTTCGCCGTGGCACCTCAGGACCCCTTCCTGTTCAGCGACACCATCAACAGCAATATCTCCTTCAGCTCGGATGAAATGGATGGCAAGGATATCGACAAGGCTGTGCGAGCCTCCGCTCTCGATCAGGACATCGAGGACTTCCCCCAAGGCCTCGGGTCGATCGTTGGAGAGCGTGGCCTCACCCTGTCCGGAGGGCAGAAACAGCGAGTCTCCCTCGCCCGCGCCCTGGCCGCCAAACGCCCGGCTCTGATCCTCGACGACACCATCTCCGCCGTCGATCAAGAAACCGAACTGCGCATCCTCAAACACCTGGAGCATGTCAGGGGCGAACGGACGCTCGTGGTGACAGCCCACAGGCTATCCGCCGTCGCTGACGCCGACCTGATCATCGTCCTCGACCACGGCAAAGCGGCCGAGATGGGAACACACACCGAACTGATCGCTCTGGATGGCTACTACGCACAAGCGTGGCGCCTGCAACGCGAAGAGGCGGCTCTCGATGGCCCCGGGGAGAACCTGTGACAAAGAGGTTCAAAGGCTATCAGGACGATCCCGACGTCATCAGCTTTGACTTCACCTATCTACGCCGTCTGTCGGCTTTCATCCGGCCTTACGCGAAACCCTTCGCAGCATGCTTGGTGATCCTCTTTCTCTCGTTCGCTCTCGCGCTCGTCGGCCCGCGATTGATTCGCCTCGCCATCGATGGCCCCATCGCCGATGCCGTCAGGGGCGATGGTGTCGAAACAGACACTCTGTGGATTCTCGGCGGCGCCTACCTCCTGGCCACAGTCCTGTCCGTCGGATTGGGTTACTGGTACGGAATCTTGACGGCGCTGAATGGGCAAAGGGTCGTTCGAGATGTGCGAGTCGCGCTCTTCTCGCGCCTCATGAACGTCAGCCCGCGATTCTACGACCGTAATCCAGCAGGCAAGATCGTGACGAGGGTGACAACCGATGTTGAGAACCTCAACGACCTGATCTCGACAGGCGTCCTGCAAGCGCTGTTCGATCTCCTCAAGATCCTAGGGATCCTCGTCTGGCTGTTCTTCGTGTCCCCTGAACTCGCGCTGGTAACACTCTGTGCCACCCCGATCATCATCGTCACGAGCCTGATGTCGCGTCGTTTCCTCAGGCAATCGTACAGGCTCGTGAGGAGTCGACTCGCGCGACAGAACGCTTTCGCCGGAGAATCGATCGGCGGTGTTCGAGTAACCCGAGCATTCCGCCAGGAAAGCGCTGTCAACAATCACTTCGGTAGCCTGAATGCCGCCACCCGGACTGCCTGGATCCAGACGGTGTTCCACTTCTCACTGTTCTTCTCCCTGGTGGATCTGACGATTCGACTGACGCAGGTCGGCATCCTGTGGACCGGCGGATCAGCGATCATCGACGGAAGCCTCAGCGTCGGCCGCTTCCTCGAATTCTGGCTTCTCTTCGGGATGCTGGCAGAACCGATTCGCGAACTCGGTGAAAAATACAACGTCCTGCAGTCGGCCATGGCGAGTTGCGAACGAATCTTCGGGATCCTCGACGAACCGGTATCGCCACCGATCAACGAGCAAGCGCTCGTCAGCGAGAAGGGATCGGCCCACATCTGCATCGAGAACATCTCTTTCGCTTATTCAAAAGACTATCCCGTCATCCGCAATGTCAGTTTCGAGATCCCGGCCGGCGAGACTCATGCCTTGGTAGGGCCAACAGGCTCCGGCAAGAGCACCCTGCTCGCCCTCCTGTCACGGCTTCATGACCCTGATCAAGGCCGCATCCTCATCGACGGAATCGACATCAAAAATCTCGACTTGCGCTCTCTGCGACGACGCATCGCAGTCGTGCAGCAAGAGGTCTTCCTCTTCACCGGAACCATCCTCGACAACATCCGCTTGTTCGATGGCCAGATCTCCGAAGCGCGTGTCCTGGAAGCTCTTCAGCGCGTTGGCGCCATGGATTTCGTGAAGAGCCTCGAGGGTGGTCTGGGTGCGGATGTAGCAGAGCGTGGAGCCACCTTCTCGCAGGGCGAAAAGCAACTCCTCTCCTTCGCTCGCGCGCTCGTGACTGATCCCGATGTGCTTGTCCTCGATGAGGCCACTGCCAGCATCGACAGCAGGAGCGAAGCCCTCATCCACAAAGGCCTGCGCGAATTGCTCCGGAATCGAACCTGCCTCATCGTCGCCCACCGCCTCTCAACGATTCGGAATGCCGATCGCATCATTGTCCTCCAGCAAGGCCAGATCCTCGAAACCGGTTCCCACTCCACTCTCATGGCAAAAGATGGTGCCTACGCCACCATGACTCGCCTCGCCTGACCAAACCATCGAGCCAAAACTCAGACAACAAATCTCTGATCGATCAGAGATGGCCCTTGCTCCGGTTGACCGACTGCTGTCCAAGGATCACAATCCCCCGCCTTTTACTTCCCAGAAGTGATGTCTCGGAAACTACGAAACCTCGCAATCATAGCCCACGTCGACCACGGCAAGACCACCTTGGTAGATGGGATGCTGCGGCAGACAGGTGTCTTTCGCAGTAATCAAGAGGTCCAGGACTGTTTCCTCGACAGTCTCGACCTCGAGCGCGAACGCGGAATCACTATCCTGGCGAAAAACACGGTCATCACATTCGGTGACACCAAGATCAATATCATCGACACACCTGGCCATGCCGATTTCGGTGGCGAGGTCGAACGCGTACTCTCCATGGCGGACGGAGCGTTACTGCTTGTAGACGCAGCCGAAGGCCCCATGCCACAGACGCGATTCGTTCTGAGCAAGGCATTCCAGCACAAGTTGGCCCCCATCGTCCTCGTCAACAAAATCGACAAGCAGGACTCTCGGGCGCAAGAGGTTGTCAACGAGGTCTTCGATCTCTTCATCGATCTGGACGCCGATGAATCGCAGATCAACTTCCCCGTCCTCTATGGATCTGGTCGTGACGGCTGGGCATCGCACGACCCCGAAGCCAGGGGTGGCGATCTGCAACCACTCTTCGAGACCATCCTTTCGCACATAGCCCCCCCCAACGATGACCCCGGTGGTGCATTGCAATTCCGCGTCAGCACACTCGAATGGTCGGACTATGTCGGCCGCATAGCGATTGGACGGGTTCATCGCGGAATTCTGCGGGTCGGCGAACGTATCTGCCATGCGAGCCGCGATGGGACACAAAAACCTGTGACCGTACGCGGCATCTATGCTTTCACGGGCCTGGGTAGAGATGAGGCTGAATACATCGAGGCGGGCGATCTCTGTGGAATCTATGGAATCGACCCAATTGACATCGGCGACTCGCTGACCGACCTCGAGACCGTCGAACCGCTGGATCCGATCGCCATCGACGAGCCCACGATGAGCATCGTCATCAGGGTGAACGACTCACCCTTCGCCGGTCGAGACGGATCTTTTCTTACCAGCCGTCACATCAAGGACCGGCTCGATAAGGAACTGCGTACCAACGTCGCGCTGAGTGTCATTCCTGGTGACACGACAGACTCCTTCGAGGTCTCCGGCCGCGGGATCATGCACATCGGATTCCTGCTCGAATCCATGCGCCGGGAAGGCTACGAGTTTGCCGTTGGCAGACCCCGCGTGATCTACCACGAACAGGATGGCAAGCGGCTTGAGCCCATCGAATTCCTGACGGTTGACACTCCAGAAGCCTCAACGGGCAAGGTCATCGAAATCATCGGTGAGCGGCGTGGGGAACTGGTCACGATGAGCCCCAAGGGGGCCTTCCAACGGCTCGAATTCACGGTGCCCGCACGCGGTCTGATCGGCGTACGCAACCGCATCCTGAATGCCACAGCTGGCGAGGCCATCATGCACCACGTCTTCGATAGCTACGGCCCCTATCGTGGCGAAATCGCTCGACGAAATCTTGGCGTCATGGTGTCGATGGCTACCGGACGCGCCACTGCCTACTCTCTCGACAACCTGAGAGATAGGGGCACCTTCTTCGTTAACTCTCAAACGCAAACCTACGAAGGGATGATCGTCGGCGAGCACTGCAAAGAAGGCGATATCGTCTGCAATGTCTCCCGAGAAAAGAAGCTGACCAACGTTCGCAGCTCAACGAAGGAAACTTTCGTCAAACTGCTGCCACCACGCATCTTCGGCGTCGAATCCGCGCTTGAGTATGTCTCCGATGGCGAACTCGTGGAGATCACCCCTGACAACATCCGCCTTCGGAAGAAACACCTGAAGGAGAAGGATCGGCGGCGGGAGGAGCGCACGGAGGCCTAGCTCGAATACGCTCCGCGCAACTCGAAATCACGCTTCCTGAAAGCCGGTGCTCGAGTCTCGACCTCTGGCAGACCGTGCAAACACACGGTCGAACAGTTCCGCGCAAATCTTCATGACCCGATCAAGCTCTTTGTTGCTGCCATCGAATGGGTGTTGGGAGCCGAGTGAATGGCCGGTCTTCTCCAGCAGGACAAGGCTGCTCAACCCCTTGGGCGCCCAGTGAAAGACACACTCAGCCTCGTCGATCGGAGCGATGTGGTCCTCCTCCGCACCGATCACCACAACCTCGCAACGCTGCGAACGGACAGCCAACTCAAGATCGAAAAGCTCCTTGTTGGCTCCAATGTCATCCTGAATAGAACTGTCGCTGTCAGCCAGTCGGTTAAAGGTACACAGCGGTGAAATTGCCACGGCGCCACAAACTGCCGGCATCTTGGCCGAAAGCAGCAAGGCGAGCGAGGCGCCCTTTGCATGCCCAAAAACTCCGAACTGCTGGCTTTTCAGGTCGAACGGCAAACTCCCCTCGGCCAGCGCATCGAACAAATCGTTGATCGCCCCATACTCACGTGACAGAGGGCAAGCCGGCGGCATCACGGGCATGATCACAGGGCGATGCTGCCCCAGCGTCTGCAGAAGATGCGGATAAAATGACCAGTCCGATCCAAACTCCAACCCCCCCAGAAACACAACCGGCTCAGCCGTTGTGTCCAGGGAACCGTGAATTTCAAGGACCATGGAAGCCCCTGACCGGCTTATCCAGTCGACTCGCTTCTTGTGCACCCTACATCCCTATGTGGTGGAAAACACCACATGATACCCTAATAGCCTGCATATCAGGCCCCTCTTCTCACCGCCATAACTCCATAGTCATCGACGTGACGAAAAAAACACTTCACCCCGCCCGAATAAAAGAACTTCAGCGGCTCGGCCTGAAACTCGGCCACTCATTTTCCGACCTGGATTTGCTCGATCGGGCGCTCTGCCACAGTTCTACCGGTAACGAGGGCAGGGCAAGCTACGAACGTCTCGAATTTCTTGGCGACGCGGTGCTTGGTTTCATCGTTGCCGACCACCTCTTCCGTGAAGAGCCGGACATCGAAGAAGGGCAACTCAGCGACGCTAGAGCAGCAATCGTCAGCCGCAATCCGCTCGCATCCGTGGCTGACCGACTCTCCCTGAACGACTTCCTCATCGGTGGCCGCAGCCTGCGTGACAAAGACCGCTCCTCCAAACGAATCCTGGCCGACCTGACCGAATCAGTCCTCGGAGCCATCTACCTCGACGGTGGGATTCGTGCGGCAAGGAAATTCGTACGACAGCACATCATCGATCGCACACAAGATCTGGGCTCTCCGCGTTCATCGCCTCGTGACCCAAAAAGCAAGCTTCAGCACCTCACACAGGTCTGCTTTCACACCAAGCCCCTCTACCAACTTCTCGCCACGGAAGGCCCTGATCACGACCCCATGTTCGAAATCGCTGTCATCATCAGTGATGAAAAAATCGCAATCGGACGGGGCGCGACCAAGCAAGCTGCCGAGAAACAAGCTGCACACAAAGCTCTCGCCAACCTGCAACAAAAATTAAGCACGGGCGAATGCACAGCAGAGAGCCCCGAAGATCTCGAACTCTCTGATGATCGGAACACGGAAAAAGAAGCGTGACGCATTCTCCGGTCCTCGACAAATTCCTGGATCTGGAGCCCGTGCAGCGTGTCATCGATGCTGTTGAAAGCGGTCAGCAACGTGCCGCCGGAGGACTCTGGGGTGGCAGCGCAGCACTCCTGACAGCGGGGCTGGCCGAGCGTCTGCAGCGCTCGATTCTGGTGATCACCGCCGACCAGGAAACCGCCACAACTCTCGAAGGAGAACTCGGCTGCTTTTCTGATTCCCAGTGGCTGCTACTGCCCGAGCAACAAAAAGCTGTCGATGGAACAGATGAGCCGATCTCTCTCGGTAATCGACTGACACTGCTGAACACGATCACAAAGCAAGAACGCCACCTCGTGATCGCGCCACTGCGCGCCTTGATACAGCCTGTGCCCCGACCAGGGTCACTCTCCCAGGGTCGCCGCCGCCTGCATGCCGGAGACCGGGTATCTCAAGAACAACTCCTGCAAGAGGCCGTCGAAGCAGGCCTCCGCCGCGTCCCCATCGTGCTAGGACCCGGCGAAGTCAGCCGTCGGGGTGACGTTCTCGATCTATACGGGCTGGGTGACCCACACGCTCTACGCATGGAGTTCATGGATGATGAACTCGAATCTCTACGCCGTTTCGATCCATCGTCACAACAATCTCTGGGCACCCTCGAAGAGGCTCACATTTTTCTGGGGCCGGCCAACGATGAGCGTGGGCACACCATCGAACACTTCTTGCGGCCGGATCTGATCGTGGTGCGACACGAACCCCTTCAAATAGAGGAACAGCACCAGCAACTCGCTCTGCATGCAGAAAACGGCCGACTTGCATTCCAATTCATGAGAGACTCGACATCGAAACTCGCTCAACTCGATGTTTCGTCCCTTCCCAGCCATGACCTCGACTTCAAGATCTTGTCGGCAGGAAGCGGTGTAGGATCCGGCGAACTCGATCCTCTCGGAAGACTCCGATCCATTCGCGGCATGCGCGGTGAAGTCCACATCTTCTGCCGTAGCGACGCCGAACGATGCCGACTCACCGAGATCTTCGAACACCGCAAGATCTCGCTGGCAAGCGAACACGTAATGCTCGATGTCGGATCTCTCGGTCGAGGGTTTCGTGTCGCCAAACTGGACATGACCGTGATCTCGAATGTCGAGTTCGCAGGAGTTCCACAAACCACACGCGTCCGCGAGGAAACCAATATCCCCAGCAAGGCTTTGAAGAGCTTCTTCGAGCTGGGGCCTGGAGATCTGGTCGTGCATGCGGCACACGGCATAGCCGTATTCGAAGAAATCGAACTGGTCGAACGAGAATCATCCGCGGAGGACCACCTCCGGCTCTGCTTCAGCAATGACGTCCGGCTCTTGGTGCCCGCATCCAAGATCCATCTGGTACAGAAATATGTAGGGGCAGGTGATGCCAAACCTCGGCTGGACAAGCTGGGCGGAAAAGGATTCGCACGCCGCAAGGAAGAAGTCCAAAAGGCTTTGTTCGACATGGCCGCCGATCTCCTGGACGTCCAGGCACAACGCGAAACCATCCGCCGCGAGCCTTATCCGGACGACCCTCTGGAGCGCGAGTTTCTGGATGCCTTCCCGTTCACCGATACCGAAGATCAGCAATCCTCCTGGGCGGAGATAAAATCCGATCTCGAATCTCCGTGTCCTGTGGACAGACTGCTATGCGGCGATGTCGGCTTCGGCAAGACAGAACTGGCGATGCGAGCAGCTTTCAAGGTCGCCATCACCGGCCGACAGGTCGCGGTTCTGGTTCCGACAACCGTGCTCGCGGAACAACACCGAAAAACTTTTGGGGATCGGTTCGAGCCCCATGGCCTGCGCGTTGATGTCCTCTCCCGGTACCGCTCACCCAAGGATCGAACCAGCATCCTGGAAGACACCATCGCCGGCAGGATCGATCTCCTCATCGGAACCCACCGTCTGCTCAGCAACGATGTCGCTTTCGGCAATCTAGGCCTGGTGATCGTCGATGAAGAGCAACGCTTCGGCGTCCGGCACAAGGAGCGTCTCAAGAAGTTGCGACTGGCCGTCGACGTCCTGACCTTGAGTGCCACCCCCATCCCACGAACGCTGCACGCATCGCTTCTCGGCCTGCGGAATATTTCGACCCTATCGACGCCGCCACCCGGGCGTCAGGAAGTCGTCACCCAGGTCGCCTTCCGTGAACCAAACCTGCTCCGCGATGCTCTCAGGAGAGAACTACGCCGGCAGGGGCAGGTCTTCGTCCTCCACAACCGCGTCAGCACGCTCGATGAAACAGCCCGCTATATCCACGAACTAGCTCCGGATGCACGCATCGCTGTGGGACACGGAAAAATGACCGCGTCACAGATGGAGAAAACCATCCGAAGGTTTGTCAAAGGCGAGTCAGATATCCTCATCTGCACGACCATCATCGAAAACGGTCTCGATCTCCCACGAGCCAATACGATGATCATTGACCGCGCCGAACGCTTTGGCCTGGCCGAACTCCACCAGCTTCGTGGGCGCGTTGGAAGGAGCGATCGCCAAGCTTACTGTTATCTGATCTTGCACCGCGAACATCCGCCCGGAGCAGGTGCGCTCAGGCGCTTGAAGGTTCTCGAAGAATTTTCCCATCTCGGAGCTGGATTCGCGATCTCGATGCGAGACCTCGAAATCCGGGGAGCAGGCAATCTCTTGGGCCCCGAACAGTCCGGTCATATCGCCGCCGTTGGTTATGACATGTACACCAAGATCCTGCGTACTACCGTCGAGGCTGTTCGCTCCGAGCATGCCGTCTCCCATCACATCCAAGAAGTCGACGTCGACATGAGGGTGCAGGCTTATCTACCTGACACCTTTCTCGACGATCCCAAGGAGCGCCTCGAGCTCCTACGAGAAATGGACGGAGCAGTAGACCCGCCAGCTGCAGAGCGGATACGAAGATCTCTTCGAGATCGCTTCGGCACACCTCCCAAGCCGGTCGAAACCCTGTTACGGGTTTTCCTCCTCAAGCACCTCCTTTTGGATCACGGCGTGCTCGGAGTACAGTTCACAGGTGATGACCGCATCGTGGTGCGCCACAAACCAGGCCAGCCTCTGGGAGGAGCCTGGCTCGACGCCTACACCGACGTGCGCCCTGTCGAAGCTGGCAAAACGCACCTCCTGCTGCCTCCCCACAAGGCCAAGAAAGGGCCTTGGGGAGGCGAAGATGTCCTGCGGCACACGCTACAAGCCTTGCTAGGAGGCAATGGCTAGCCCACAATTCCCGTGCAATGAGGAGGGCTCCGACCATGTTGATCGTGATTGCAACTGCGCTGGCACTCACCACCGCTGCCCCGGCCCAAACGCGCCAAGGCAAGGCTCCGGGCATACCTGCTCGCAGCACAGACCAGCAGCAGAACCGCAATCCTCGACGGTTCTTTGACGGCGTCATCGGCATTGTCGGCAATCGAGTGATCCTTGAGAGCGAAGTTCTCAAAGAGCTGGCTGGCGAAGTAGAGAGCCGAAAGAACAAAGGCCAGATGGTGAGCGAGGCAGATACTCAAAAGATCCGCCGGGACATCCTGCAAGCGAAGAGTCAGCAAGCCATTCTCGCCGAAAGCGCAAAGACATTACACGGAGCAACCCGCCAACAGGTTGAGGGTGCCTTCGAGAATTACATGAGGGTCTACGAACAAAACCAGATCAAGAAATTCGGCAGTGGGATTCGCTACGCAGAACAGATGAAAGTTCTGGGTATCACTCCGGAGTCTGTTCGAGATGAAGAGCGCTCACGCTTCATGGCTCAACTCGCAGAGCAGCAAAACCTTCAGCGCCGAGCGCAAGACCAGTTCGCTCTACTGGTGACACCAATAGCGATGCTGGAGTTCTACAAGGAACATCGTGAAAACTTTAGTCGTGCGGCTTCGGCCGACATTGAGGTGATGACCGTGAGCCTTCGCGACGACTCCGAAGCTGCTACCGAGAAAGCTATATCTGCTGCAAAATCTTGGCGTGCCGGCAAAACCACCGCGCAGATCGAGGAAGAATTCGACACCCGCCTTCTCGACAAGTTCAGCGACGTAAACAGCGACAGCGAGCACGCCCCCTTCATCCGAGAGTTCGCAAGCAACCATGAAGAAGGAGCCGTGTCGGAGCCGCAACCTCGCGGATCTTCGCTGTGGTTGCTGAAGATCGTCACAAAGACTCCGGCCGTAGAACTTTCATTCATGGATCAGAAGGTCCAACGCTACATCTTGGAGCAACTGATCATGCAGCGCATTGGGGAACTGCGGCAGCGGCTATTCCTACGCACTCAGAACAACTTCTACATGGAGATCCCCGAGCTCTCCGACCGCTAGAGGAGCCAGCCTCCCCGCAAATGCAGATGACCCAATCTGCCGAGCACGAGACCTTCTCGGCCGGTATCCCCGATGCCGTCGACTCCGGCGAGCACGGCAAACAACTCAACACCCGAGCCCGCTCGGGCCGATTTCTCGCTATCCCGCTGCCGGACCTTCCCAAAGGACGGTCTCGGAAGTACTTTGGGGATTCTCTGAACCACTGAGCCGCAATTCCGTTGACCCTTCTAGCGCTTAGAGCAAGATGATCGCCCCTAACCGAGGCTTGTCATTTTTCTCGACATCGGCTGTAAATCCCTTTCAAAAAAGAGTTTAAGTCCTCGAGAGGCAGGGCCATGCAAATCGACCCAACCAAGTTCCAGGTAGAAACGCACACCGCTCCCATCTGGGAACAGGAGCAGACGTTCCAAGAAATCATGGCGGAGCAGCTCCGGCACGCTCCATGGCTGATGCTATCGATGGTCATCCACGGCATCGCAATCGCGATCTTCCTCCTGATGCCCCCAACAATCACGCTCCTTGATGACAAGGCCTTGATCATGGCCCCACCTGACGAGGAGGAGATCATCGAAGAAGAAGAAGAGCCTGAAGAGGAGCCCGAAGAAGAAGAGCCCGAAGAGCCGGTCCTCACCGAGGTGGAACTCACCGAGGAGGAAGTCACCGAAGAAGAAACCTTCGAAGAGGAGGAGACCGAGTCCGCCTTCGACAGCGACCAATGGAACACCGCAATCGGACTGGGTGGCGGTGCCGCTGGCAAGTTCGGAGGTCGTGGCGGAGGACGCGGAAAGCTGGGCAAAGGCAGTGGCCGAGCAACGGCCAGAGCGATCGAGCTCGGTCTCGAGTGGCTGAAGAAACATCAGGACGAAGACGGCAAGTGGGATGCCGATGACTTCATGAAGCACGATACCGATGGCACGCCTTGCGACGGCGTTGGCAATCCCGTGCACGATATCGGTCTCACGGGCCTTGCCCTGCTAGCCTTCCTTGGTGACGGATCGACCATGAGATCAGGGGCATACAAAGATGTCGTCAAGAAAGCCGTCATGTGGCTGCGCAAGGAGCAAAACCCCGACACGGGCCTGTTTGGCAGCAACACATCACACGACTTCCTCTACGACCATTCCATCGCGGCTCTGGCAATGGTCGAGGCCTATGGCCTGTCCAATTCCAAGCTCCTGAAGAAATATGCACAAAGGGGCATCAACTACCTGGAATCGCATCGCAACCCCTACATGGTCTGGCGCTACCAGCCTCGCGACAACGACAACGACACCTCGGTGACGGGTTGGTGCGTGATGGCTTACAAGTCGGCGCAGGACTTCAAGCTCCAGGTCAACGAACAAGCCATGAAGCTCTCCGCCACGTGGTTCGATTCGGTCACCGACCCCGTGTCCGGACGTTGCGGCTACAGCAAGCGTGGCGAGCCATCTTCACGCCATCCTGGCGATCACTCGACACGCTTCCCTCCCGAGAAGGGTGAGGCTCTCACGGCTGTCGGCCTGTTGTGCCGGTTCTTCCTGGGGCAAAACCCCAAGGATAGCCCGGTCATGGTTGCAGCGGCTGACACCCTCCTGTCAAAGCCCCCGAACTGGGATGACAAGACCGGCGATATCGATCACTACTACTGGTACTACGCAACCTACGCCCTCTACCAGATGGGTGGACGGCACTGGAAAGACTGGTCGAAGAAGTTGACTCCATCCGTCGTCAAGACACAAAGGGAAGACGGCAACTTCAAAGGGTCGTGGGACGCCATCGGCGCCTGGGGCGAGGATGGCGGACGCGTCTACTCGACAGCCACCCTCGTGCTGACCCTGGAAGCTTACTACCGCTACACGCGGGTGTTCGTTCGCTGATCCAGATCCGCCTGCGAGTGCAGACCACCGAAGGACCCCGGGAACTCCCGGGGTTCTTTGCGTACCGGCCACAACACCATTACTGACCCCTTCGGAAAACCCGCTACCGGATCAGGGTGTGCATCCATACCTCTTCGATCCGAACTCTCGTTCTCGTCCTGGGGTCGTAGAACTCTTTTTCGAGATCAGGAATCCTGCGTTGCTCGAAAGCGCTCAGGTATTCATGGAGTTCCGGCGGAATTCCATACTCGGGGGCTTGCCTCACGACGGCGTCCGAAACCTTCACCCGCAGGTAATAGATACCCTCCTTCTTCTCCGTTTCGGGCTTCAGATTCTTCTTCAGCCTTACCTGCCGCGCATTCTCGATGACTTCTGGATCGATCACCTGCGGTGCGAGCACGAACGGGCTGGTGACATAGAACGGATAAAGGACCGGGAAATTCGTTGCGATGAGATGATCGCGGCCAGTCTCATCCCTCACGCTCTTCGATGCGTATTGGCCAATCTCTGCCAGAACCGGCGTGCGGGACTGCCGCAAGTAATCAAAACTGGTAAACCAACAAACGCAGGTGCTGAGGACCAGCAATGCCCCTATGGCGACCCGAAATCTCCGGTCAGTGAGTTGGCTCCCGGCCGCCACCGAAGCCGCCAGCAAGGGGGTGCAATAGCCCCAAAAATGCACATGATCGAGCGCGTGGTGCGGGAAGATCGCCGGATGAAGCCCGGCGACACAGAGCAAGGCCAGGAAAAGCCGCACGGACACGTAAGCAAACAAACCTGCCAGCATGAGACCGCCACCCAGAAGCAACTCGGTATTGGCCTGCGCTGCGGTCTGAGCTCCTCTCACCAGGAATTCCGACAAGGGAGGACGCGTCAAGATGAACTTCTCGACGATCGAGGCGACATCTTCATTGGGCGAAGAGGCACCCAGAATCTCATTGGAAAGGGCCCAGTCCTTCCACAGGAAGAACAGTCCGAGGGAGAGCGAGCTGGCCAGAGCAGCCGGCAAGAGCCGGCCCACCATTCGCCACAACGACCGATCCCAAGCAAGGGGAACAAGGCCGACACAGAAATAGAGGAAGGCCCAGTCCATCCAGGGCCCCACCAGGCAGATCGCCACCTGTGCCAGATGCAAGCGCTGCCGCCGCCGCCCGGATGCCTGGTTGCACATCTGCGTCAAGAGCAGCAGGAGGAGCCCCAACGGCAGTACCACCGGCTCCAGCGATGCCTGCAGCCAGAAGGTGAAGCTCGGCGAGCCGAGGACACAGAAAGCAGCACCAAAGGCCCACCACAAGCCAAACGACCTCCGTAAAAGGAGGAAGAAGATGACGCTCGCAGCTGTGACTCCGAGCGCCGTCGGTAACCGCGCTGCCATTTCATCTCCCCCGAGAAGCCACATGGTCCAGGCCAGCCCGGGAGGATGGTTGAAGTAGGGCGTGCTGAGATCCGGGCCATGGGCCAGTTGCGGCGTGAGCATCATCCCGCTCAGATCAAAGAAGCCAAAAGCCTCCCAGTTCCGCAGGAACGAGCCAAAATAAGCTCCCGCATTGATCTCGCCGGCATGCAAGGGGTCGGCCAGATGGGGCAGATGGAAGGCCAACCCGATAACGGTGAGGGCAAGACAGAGCAGAGCCACGCCCCGATCACTCTTACCCAAACCCATACCCGGCAGAGTATCCGTTGCCCCCACCCCCGACAACTCAAGGGGCAAAGGCAATAAGCAAAGCCGTCAGCTCGCAGCCATGGAAGCCACAGCGCGAGCCACCTGGCTCTTCTTCCTGGCAGCTGCGTTCCGGTGGATAACGTGAGCCTTGGCGGCCTTGTCTATACGGGAGAGAGTCCCGGGTAGAGCCTGAGAAACCGCGGCGGCATCGCCGGCGGCAACAGCCGAAAACAGTTTCTTGATCTCGGTCTTCATCGCGGATGTCGTGGCCTTGTTGCGTTGACGACGCTTGCCATCCTGGCGGATCCGCTTCTTTGCCTGCTTGCTATGAGCCATATTCGATTCAGTTCTATGACGATGATTTGAGTTGTTCAATCTTACCGGCCACATCCTTGTAACCGATATCCTGTTCGATGATGCGTGAGAAGTAGTCCAGTGCCTGATCGGTATCGCCCGCGTCCTCGGCGAGCCCGCCCATATCGTAGAGAATGTCCTTGGAGGCCTCTCCGTGGCCCACAGAGGCCTCCAGAGCCTTTTCCAGCTGGCCGAGAGCGAGGTCGGTAAGGCCCTTCTCGCGGAAGGCCTTGCCGAGCATGTGCAGGGCAGAAACCTTCTTGCGGGGGTCCTTGACGGCCTGCTGGAGCTCCGCGATCGCCGCATCGATCTCCCCCAGGCTGAGCAGGGTCGCGCCCAGTTCGAAACGCAGGCCGAGGTCCGTCGGATGGTGCTTGACCCGCCGGCGGTATTCCCCAAGGCGCATCTCGGTGAGAGCCTTCTCCGCCCTCTGTGCCGCACCCTCATCACCACGAGCATGCGCATCCCGGACTCGCCCCTCTTGCTGACGTAATCGAAGATCACCAGACTTGTCCGCGAGATCCGAATCATGGGGGGCAAGTTCCGTGGCCCGCTCGAAGCAGTCGAGAGCTCCCACCAGGTCTCCAGCCATCTCCCGAAGTTCTGCCGTCCTCACCAGAAGCCGAAGATCCTCGGGATTCTCGGCGATCTTCTCCTCGAGACCGGCCATCTCCGCATCGATCTCTTCACGCGACAGTTGCAAGCGGTGCGAGCGCTCGAGGCGCTGCTGCTCCTCGACATCCTTGATCAGATCTCGGGAACTCTCCGCCGTCTCGATTCCCGTCTTGCGCAGCGCACCCTCGGCAGCAAGGTTCTTACGGCCTTTGAGGGACTCCTGATCGCGAGGATCAATCTTCAAAACCTGCTCGTAGAGTCTCATCGCTTCATCGAACTCGCCGGTCTCGTGCAAGAGCAGGGCCGCTTCGCGAGACGCTTCGAGACACCGCGGCTGGTGCTCGGCAAAGGCGCGGTACACGGCGAGAGCCGAGCTCTTGAAGCCGGCACGCTTGAGAGCTCCGGCAAGCTTCATGTTGACAGATTGACTGAGCGGATCGAGGCTCAGATAACGCTCATAAGCCTTGGCCATCGCCGCATGCTTGCCAAAGATCTTGCTGATGGAGGCTGCCAGGAGATGGATGCCACCACCGATCATCGCAAACAGCTTCGAAGGAGGCTTCGCCTCGGCTTTCTTGAACAAGGCCGAGCGTAAACCAGCCCGCGCCTCGCCACTGTCAGGCTGAAGTCCGAGGAGCTGGCCATAGAGCTTGATCGCAAAGGGATAATTGCGACGCTTGACCGCCTCTGCGGCTTTCTCGAGGTGTTTGCTCAGGTCCATCTGGTTGCATTCGTCGGCCGATATCGCAAGGAAATCGAGCCGGGCCTTGGCCCATGGGAACGCGCGGGGGCGGGGACTTTACCGATGCCCCGGTTAAGCTGCAACGCCCATCCAAGCACAGCGGCCTTGTCTCGACAGATTCCAGACCGATGATGGGGCCATCTGAACCTTCTACCCGGTCAGGGTCCATCCCCCCATCGCCACCATGGAGATTGTCAAATACCCACACCCCTCGCTCCGACGCGGCGGCCAACCCGTTGAAGCCTTCGATGAAAACCTCAGAGAGACCGCCGCCGAGATGCTCGAACGCATGTATCTGGACGCCGGGGTCGGGCTAGCCGCTCCTCAAGTAGACCTACCGCTCAACCTTCTGGTTCTCAATCCGACCGGAGACTCGGCGCAGGCAGATCAGGAAATGACCCTGGTCAACCCGAACATCCTCTCCCGCAAAGAGCTCGAATGGGGCGATGAGGGTTGCCTCTCCTTCCCTGGCCTCTACGTGGAAGTCGAGCGCCACCGCGAAATCCGGATTTCCTACCAGGATCTAGACGGTGCCGAGCAGGAGGCTTCCTTCGAGAATTTCTTGGCGCGGGTGATCCAGCACGAAATGGATCACCTCCAAGGCAAAACACTGGTGGACCGGATGAGTCCTGCCGATCGCATCCGAGCCAAGTCCCGCCTGCTCGAACTCGAGCAAGCAGCAAAGGAGTAAGGGCCAATCATGCATATCATCGAAGGGCTCGAAACCCTCGATGCAATCGACCTGGAGCACCAATACGGTGATGGGTTGGAGAGCAGGTCAGCGGTCTGTGTCGGCGTCTTTGACGGTGTACATCTGGGCCATCTGAGATTGATCCGTGAACTGGTCGAACTGGGTTCGCAGCAGCAAGCTGTGCCTGCCGTGGTGACCTTTCGAGAGCATCCCGATCAGCTCTTGCGCGGCAAGGCGCCGCCTCTTCTGGTCAGCATCGAACATCGGCTGAGGCTATTGCGACGCGCCGGGGTCGGGCGTGTGCTGCTTCTCGATTTCGACGCCGATATCCGCGACCTGTCGGCGCGACAGTTTGCCGAGCGAGTGCTGGCGCGCGGTCTCCGAACACGCGGGCTGCTTCTGGGCTATGACTCGGCACTCGGAAAAGACAGGCAAGGCAACGCTGCATCCTTCGAGGAGTTGGGGAAGGAACTCGGCTTCCTCGTCCGTGAAGCCGACAAGCTCGCAGTCGATGATGTCCCTATTTCCTCCTCGATGATCCGGAAAGCCATCCAGGAAGGGGATCTCGCCCGGGCTCACCGCCTCCTCGGCCGTTGGCCATCAGCATTTGGAATCGTCATCGAAGGCGACCACCGAGGCGCAGCGATGGGTTATCCCACCGCAAATCTGGAGCCGCAAAGTTCGGTCATGCCCCCGCAAGGGGTCTATGCCGTGGATGTCCTCCATGACGGCGAACTCCATCCCGGAGTCGCCAATCTCGGCACGCGGCCGACCTTCGGGGACGGAGAAGACCGTTCTCCACTGCTGGAAGTGCATCTCCTCGATTACAACGAAAACCTCTACGACGCCACGCTGGAGATCTATTACCGGGCCTTCCTGCGCGCGGAGCGACCCTTCGCGACGGCGGAACACCTGCGCGCACAGATCTCCGAGGATGTGCAGCACGCACGCGAACTCTTGATGGCTTGATCCGCAGGCCCGGGTAGCCTAGTTTTCGCGCCCTGCGATACGGCGGGCAGGTAGCTCAGTTGGTAGAGCACAGCACTGAAAATGCTGGGGTCGGCGGTTCAAATCCGCCCCTGCCCACCATCTCGATCTCAACGGCTGAAGCGGATCTCCAGCCCCTGCGAGGCTGCGAAGCCGCGCGAGCCACAACTCGAAACCGAAATCAGCTGCGCGAATACGGACTTGCCGAGCCATCTGGTCTTGTTCCGGATCGGCACCGAGAGGACCGCAACGCCGCGAGCATCGACCGGCACCGGCAGAGGACCGATGCCGATATCGGCGAGGACGCGGATGCCCAGAACCTGCGCGTCCAACTTACGCGCGCCGATCACGATGAAGGCGCTCGGGTCGACTTCGTGGGCAACGAGGGCAAACCGATCGTTACCGATCGTCGGATCTGAACTCGCGGTCAGCATGATCGGTCCCCGGCAGCCGGGGCTACCTGCGCCGTAGGGAGTCAACCCCTCCTGCGCATCGGGCGTGCTATCGAGGTCGCGGTCGCGACCGATACGCGGCCCCGAACCCGGCGGCACTCCGAGCAACGTGATGGTGCCTTTTCGCGTGAGAATCTGCGTGCGAAGTTCGGCCACAGACCATGGTCCTTCATCAAGGCGATCGGTCACGAAACGGCCGGACGAAGAGATGTATTCGAGACCTATCGTGCGACAAGCGATCATGCCATGGCCAACGAGATCACAGTTGCCCTTCGAAACCTCGCCGATCATCAAGCTCAGATAGGCGAGTGTCTCGGGCGAGCCGGTGTTGGTCAGATCAATCGTCAGACTATGTCCAACTGCCGGTGCCGTGCCCGTGTCGAAGGCTTCGCAAAAAGCCTCCACCGCAAGTCGGTCAGGGACACTCCTCGCCAAGGAACGAAAGACAGGAAGGGCGAGGAACTGGAAAATGTCATCCATGTGGCCGTCGTGCTCCAGGCCGAAGCCCGACGTACGCCCCTGAGCTTGCTTGCGCCTGCCCGTGCGCTTGTACATGTTGCGCAATTGCGGAGTTTTGAAATCCTGAGACCCACTCAGAGACCGATTCCCGATGATCCTGCCATCGGTACCCTTGTCGATGGAGTGACAGCTACTGCAACGAGGAAAGCCCGTGCCATTGGTGTACAGCTGGAAACCCTCGGCTGCGCTGGTTCCCGGTGGACTGCTCGAGTAAGTGCGATCGAGCAACTGCTTCGGGTTCGGCGGATAGGTGATCGAATCGATGAACGTCTTGTAGTCGTCCATATCACGAGTCGGCAATTCTTGACCGCCGAAGAGCTTGTCGAAGACTTCATTGAAGTCTTCGAAGCTCGCCTTGTCGCCGCGCCAGTGCAGCGGACCGGTTCCCGGCAGACCCTTGAACGTCTGGGTCGTCATCGGCCCCTTCATCGGATGAAGGTTGAAGACCCGATTACCCTGGCGAACGCGAGTCATTTCACCACCGGGATCGCCGAGGTCCCAGGCAAGCCCGTCGATGTCACCATCGACATGACACGCAGCGCACGCGCCAGTGCCATTCCCGGAGAGCTTGGCGTCATAGAGAAAGCCCCGGCCGGTCTTGATCGCCGGCGGCGTCGGGTCGAACGCCGCAGGAATCTCCACGATCAGTTTGCGTGTTCCTGTGTTGATCACGCTGATGCTGTTGGCGATACGATTCATCACGTACAGCCGGGATGCGCTCGGATGATGCGCAAGCCCGCGTGGCCCCCGCTTGCTGCGTGGGTCGACCTGCGAACTGCCTATCTCGATGCGATCGACGATCTTCCCCTGGGCGTCGAGCACGCCAATCCGGTCGGTGCCGAAGGCCGCCACGTAGAGCCTGCTGCCACTCGGATCGAATACCAGGTCGGTCGGCAGAGCCAGGGCGATCGCAACCGCCGGCGGATTCGGCAAGGTCTTGTAATCGATGCTCGGATTGAGGTCGAAGGGTGTCACCTCATGGTTGCCGGCAATGCGCGTCACCCGGCTGTCAATAAAATGACCCCGGAGGTTCGGTTCAAAGCGCACGAGGTTGAGCGCCTCGGTATTGGCAACCCACAATTCCTTCGAATTCGGTCGCCGGCAGACGTTCAGCAAGGTCGTGCCGAGGCCGGTGTGGTTGCGGGTGATGCTCAGCGTGCGCGAATCGATCTCGACCAGATCGTGATCGGGAAGGTCGATCTGGATGCGCGACTTCCATTTAGGATCTTCACTGCCAACGATCAAGCTGACCGCCGGAGGTGGCGGCAACTGCGAGTTGGTAGGCGGTGGCTGCGGTGGCGCGATGCTTTCCGGCACGATCGTCGTCTTGTTGCCCGAGCGACTGACCAGCACCCAAACCTTCGAACCGTCAGCGCTGGCGAGCAAGCTGCGCGGCTCATCGCCAAAGATCGCAATGCGCTTCTGCTCGGCATACGTGAGGGGGTCGAAAACACGAACCTCGCGATCCGTCATCACCGAGATGAAAGCGCGACCATTGGCGAAGGCAACATCGGCCGGTTCATCGACAACGCGAATCGTCGCAGTCACCACGCCGTGTGGGATCGACACAACGCTGACCGAGTCCGACAGGTGATTGACAACCCAGACCTCGTCGGTGGTTCGTTCGCGAACACTGATCGGTTCGAGACCGACCCGGATCTCTTGCAGAAGAATGGGGCGCGAAGGGTCAGCAAGCGAATAGACCGACAGCCTATTGTCGGGTGTGTTGACTGCGTAGAGCCGCAGTCCGTCGGCCGAAACCTCGATCGGGTGGACCTGCGGGCTCTCGTAATTGACAAAGCTCGACTGCGCTACCACCGATGTGGCAAGCAGCAAGACAGCGGAGAAGGCGGCCGGCAATGCAACCGATCCCGGCCTCGCGACAAGATAACGAAGGGCGGAGCGCATGAGCATGGAGGTCCTGGCGTGCTTATCTGGGCAACTGACCCTCAAGATAGTCGATACAGACCATCTCTGGGCCGCAGTCACAAAAATTAGTGCCGGCGAAAGCTCCTGAAGGAGGGTCTTTTTGCCAGATGGATTTTGCTGCGCACCTTCATCGGTTCAGGTTTTCCACCGAATCTGCACCCCCGCCCCACCAACGGACCGGGACTGCTAAGATCAAGTCAGCCGCAAAGACAGGTTTCTGCAACCATCTCGAAACCGGAGCCCGCACATGCAGACCATCCCCGCTCTCCTCCTCGCCTCCTTGGCCTTGGGCCTCGCTCAAGATCCCGTTGCGAAACCTACCGAACCGGCAGGTACCTGGATCTTGCAGATCGAAGGGAATGCAACCACGCTCCGGGTCACCGGCGCCAGCCTCAAGCCCTTTTCCTATCGCCCCAAGCGAGGTTTGAACTCGGACTTTTCTCTGCGTCTTTTCGATGCCAAAGGGAGCCTTCTCAAAACCATCCCTCTCGACCTCACAGACTACTGCATGAAGCCCGAACATCGGGAACAAGGGCCTCATGTTCGTGGTGATGTCATCGTCGAGCACAAGGTCGCATGCACGGTCAAGATTCCCGCGCGCAGTGACATCGCCGAGATCCGGATCGAAAAACGCATCGAGGGCGAGCCCCCCGTGCTGCTGGGCAAGACAGATCGAACAGCCCTGCTCGCCTTGACAAACAAGAAGGAGGTGCGGTGATGCGAAGCCTTCCACTCCTTGGAATCCTGCTGCTGACCTCCTTCGCTACCGGCCAGAAGGTCAAGACCGTCCTCAACAATGGTCCTGTCGGCAACCGCTACGACATCGTCATCCTCGGTGACGGCTATCAGGCGAGCGAAGAGGCCAAGTTCGACCAGGACGTGCAAAAAGCCCTCAACAAGCTGTTCAGCAAGTCCTCCTACAAGGCTTACAAGAACTTCTTCAACGCCCACTCGGTCTTCAGGGCATCGAATGAATCGGGAGCGGATCATCCCGACCGCAGTCCGCCGATCGTCAAGGACACGGCCTACGATGCGAGCTACAACACCGGTGGCACCCCCCGCTGCCTCTACATCAAGAACACCAGCCGGGCGCAGGCAGATTCCCGCCTCGCGCCCGACGTGGAAGGCCGCGTCATCGTGCTGGTCAACGACACCCGATACGGCGGCTGCGCAGGAACCTTTTCCGTGTCCTACACCGGCTCCTCGGGAGCAGAGGTGCAAGCCCACGAGTTCGGACATTCCTTCGGTCGCCTGGCCGATGAATACGACTACGGCCGCACGGGTTCCTACACCGGTCCCGAGCCATCGCAGGCAAATATCACCAAGGATAGTACGGGCAAGGCAAAGTGGCCGCTCTGGCTCGGCTATAACGGCATAAGCGCCTTCCAGGGTGCTGGCTACTACAAGACGGGCCTGTGGCGTCCCAAGAGCAACTGCCTGATGCGGGCGCTCAACGTCCCCCTGTGCGAGGTCTGTGACGAGCAGATCGTCAAGCAGGCCTATGTCACGGTGAACCCGATCGAGAATCGCACCCCCAAAGCCACAAAGATCATCGTCAAGAGAGGCGCGTCAGCAACCTTCTCGGTCTCCAGCATGGTGCCGGGCGCGAATTCGATCATCTGGTCGGTGAACAACAAGCAGGTGGCGACCGGCGCTGCCAAGTTCACCTGGAACACCTCCGCCTATGCGACGGGTTCCTACACCGTCAGGGTAACGGTCAAGGATTTGACCACCTTCGTCCGCAAGGACCCCACAAATCTCCTGAGCAATTCCAGCACCTGGACCGTGGATGTCCGCAGCGGGACTCCGGGAACCTACGCAACCTACGGTGCCGGCTGCAAGGGCAGCGGCAAAACCTCCCAGACCTGCCTGTCCGTGAACACCGGGGGCGCTCACAGCGCCATGACCACGCGCGCTGGCGTCACCTATGCCATCGAGGCCACTGCAACGGTCGGCGGCCTCAACGTTCAGGGCTTCGACCTCCACACCGCATCGCGTCAGAGCGGCAGTGTCAACGTGGCGATCGAACTCTACACACAGAATGCTGCGGGCAAACCCGCGCAGCGTGTCCGCACCGGCACGATATCGGTCGGAGCCACGCGCGGCTGGTACCAGGGCGGCTTCTCCAGCCCCTACAAGATGCAATCCGGCCAGAAGTTCTATATCGCCTTCGTGACCCCGGCGCAGCCCATCGATGCTTCGATCGTCACCGGCACCAACACGCCGTACTTCCGCAACGATGGACCCGGAAACTCCTGGAACGGTCCCTTCACCTCCTACGCATGGGCTTACAAGATCCGCTGCGAAACGACAGGGTCCGTGCCGGCCCTATCGGCCGCGGGCACACCCGAGATCGGCAGTAGCTTCGACCTGAATCTGACCGCCGCGCTTCCCAACGCCGCAGCAGCTCTGATATTCGGGATCTCGAACACGACATGGAACAACCTGCGCTTGCCGCTCGACCTCGGTGTCATCCGCGCTCCGGGTTGCAAGGTCCTGGCCTCCGGCCAGGTCGCGATCAAGCTGACCGCCAACGCACAGGGCCGCGCCACCAGCCGCATCCAGATCCCCACCATCTCCCGCCTGGTAGGCGCTCAGTTCTACAACCAGTTCCACGTCTTCGACGCAGGTGCCAATACCCTCGGCCTGGCCTCGAGCAACGCCGGCGTGGGCAAGGTGGGCAAGCCCTGAGCGGGTGCGCCCCTGCCGTATGTGGCAGGGGCAAGACCAGCATTGCGACCTATCGCCATACACGGAGAGTGCTTAGGGTAACCCCCGATGCTCGAATTCCCCATCGCGCAAACCCGTGACCGCTTCCCGGCACTGTCTCGCCAGATCGACGGCCGACCTGCCGTCTTCTTCGACGGACCCGCCGGCAGTCAGACACCTCGCGAGGTGATCGCCACCGTCAGCAGATATCTGGAGCAACACAATGCCAATGTCGGGGGAGCCTTTCAGACCTCGGTGGAAAGCGATGAGATGATCGAGCAAGCGAGGCGCGCACTCGCCGACTTCCTGGGGATGGGAGATCCGGACACCATCGTCTTCGGAGCGAACATGACCTCGCTCACCTTCATGTTGAGCCGCGCCCTGGAATCCACATGGCAAGCCGGCGACGAGATTCTCGTCACCAGGCTCGATCACGACGCCAACGTGACTCCCTGGGCCCTGGCAGCTCAACGCGCCGGCGCGAATGTCCAGCACATCGGTATCAACCCCGAAGACTGCACCCTCGATCTCGATGACTTCACCGCGAAACTTTCAAAGCGCACACGTCTGGTTGCCATCGGTGCGGCATCCAATCTCGTCGGCACGATCAATCCGATTGCCGAGATCAGCCGGCGCGCTCACGAAGTCGGTGCGTTGGTCTTCGTCGATGCCGTCCACTACGCACCGCATCGTCTGATCGACTTCGAAGCCTGGGATTGCGACCTTCTCGCATGCTCGGCATACAAGTTCTTCGGACCTCACATAGGCATCCTCACGGGCCGCAAGAACCTTCTCGACGAGTTGCCCACCGGCCATCTGCGCCCTGTCCATGACCGCACTCCCGACCGGTGGATGCATGGAACGCAAAACCACGAGGGCATCGCCGGTGCGGCTGCGGCCGTGGATTATCTGGCCGGCCTCGGGCGTGATCTCGCGAGCAAGGATCTGTCGCGGCGAGAATCTCTGAGAGCCGCCTTTTGCGCGATCGAAACTCACGAAACCTCCCTGTGCAAACAAATGCTGGAGGGACTGCGAAGCCTGCGGGATATCCGGGTCTGGGGAATCATCGATCCGGATCGAGGCGACCAGCGGACGCCGACCGTCTCCTTCACCCACGCCCGCCTGGCATCTCCAAAAGTAGCGTCCTTCCTCGGCGAACATGGAATCTTCAGCTGGGAAGGCAACAGCTACGCTCTGCCCTTGACCGAAGCTCTCGATCTCGAACCTGACGGCGTCGTACGAGTCGGCCTCCTCCACTACAACACCGCTGAAGAGGTCGATCGACTCATCGAAACCCTGGCGACCCTACCGGCGTGAGCGAGCCCGTGGCGAACGAAACTGGTCCATCGACCGAACAACACCCCTTCGTCGGCACCCCTCACAAGACGCTCCTCGCCTTGGCCATTCCGGTGATGATCTCGCTCATCGCCGAACCCCTGACCGGGCTGGTCGACACCGCTTTCATATCCAAGCTGGGCGAAGCACCACAAGCGGCTCTCGGCGTCGCCACCATCGCCTTGTCCAGCGTTCTTTGGATCTTCAACTTCATCGCCATCGGCGCGCAAACCGAGATCGCGCGGGCGCTGGGCGCAAATGATCCGCGAGGCATCCAGGAAACGACAGGCTTGGCCCTGAGCCTCGCAACGCTTCTCGGCGTCTTGCTTGCAGCTCTTTCCTGGCCCCTACTTTCGACCGTCGCCACACTGATGGAGGCAAACGGCAGTGTTCACTCGGACGCCGTCAGCTATCTCGAAATTCGGCTGATCGGGATACCCGCCATCCTGATCATCGGCGCCGCCACCGGCGTACTCAGAGGTGTTCAGGATATGCGAACCCCGATGGCGATCGCCATCGGGGTGAACGTGCTGAACATCCTGCTCGATCCCCTGCTGATCTTCGGAGCGGGACCCGTGCCCGCACTCGGCATCGCCGGCGCAGCCTGGGCCAGCGTCGGAGCTCAATGCCTGGGAGCCCTGTGGGCGCTCCAGGCCGTGCGTCGCCGGATTGGTTTTCCCCCGAAACCGGTCTTCTCCGGAGCCGGGAAACTTTTTCTGGTCGGTCGCGACCTGTTTGTTCGCACCGGTCTACTGGCCCTCTTTCTTCTCGTCGCTACCCGGGCAGCAACCGGGATCGGCGCCGATGCCGGAGCCGCCCATCAAGCCATCCGTCAAGTCTGGATGTTCACGGCCTTCGCGCTCGATGCCTTCGCCCACACAGCGCAAAGCCTGATCGGATTTTTTCTCGGCGCCGCCCGCATCGATCTGGCCCGTCGCGTTGCTCGCGTCTCCTGCCTGTGGGGCCTGGCAAGCGGATTGATGATTTCTGCGGTGATGTTCGTCTGCACCGAACTCGCAGCCGATCTACTCGTTCCGATCTCGGAGTCCTCACGCCTTCACTTCTATTCGGGGTGGCTGATCGTGATCTTGATGCAGCCAGCCAACTCTCTTTCCTTCGTCACGGACGGAATTCACTGGGGAACACGTGATTACCGGTGGCTACGCAACACCATGATCATTGCTACTTCAGCCGGCATCATCGCAATCACGGCGATGGAAAAACTCGATCTCGCGTGGGTATGGGGAATCACCGCAGGCTGGGTCGGAATGCGCGCAGCCCTCGGAGTGGTGAGGATTTGGCCAGGCATCGGCGATGCTCCCCTGGCAAAACCGCGATAACGGCGCTCACTCCCCGAGCAATTCGGTCAGTAGCTCGGGATCGATGTTGCCACCCGTCAATATGATGCAAAGTGGGCCAGGTGGCAGAGACGGATCTGACAAGGCCGCAACACCCACCGCGCCCGCACCCTCGACAACCACCCTCTCGCGACGCGCGAGTTCGGCGACCGCTCGGCGGACAGAAGCCTCCTTTGCAACGATCACATCATCGATGAATCGCCGACCGAGTTCGAAGGTCACCGGCCCGATCCCACCTTCGATGCCATCGGCAATAGTGGGTTCGCTATCCACCTCCAGCCAGGGCTTGCCATCTCGCCGGGACATCCACATGCCCGGTGAGGCATCCGTATTCACGCCAATCACACGCAATCCCGGCCTCATGACCTTGGCCACAACGCCAACGCCGACAGCACATCCACCGCCACCGCAAGGAACCAGAACCGACTCCAACTCGGGGCCGTCTTCGAAGATTTCCAAGGCGGTCGTGCCGCCATTGCCGGCGATCACCCGGGGATGTTCGAAAGGAGAGATGACTGTCGCCGCCCACCGATCGAGATTCTCATACATCCATTCCTGAGTAGCGTCGTAGCCATCGTGGGGAGAGATCGAGAGCTCAGCGCCAAAACTCCGTATGGCGTTGGCTTTTACACGAGGAACCTTCTTCGGGACCACCACTCGGCATGGAATGCCAAAGCGCCGGGCCGCGAGAGCGATCCCCTGGCCATGGTTTCCCGCGGAGCACGCCACAACCCCAGCTGACCGCTGATCTCGCGATAAACCGGCTACCGCAGCCACCGCTCCACGGATTTTGAATGACCCCGTAACCTGGAGATTCTCATATTTTAAAAATACATCCGCGCCATGGCACCGGGAAAGCCAATCACTGTGGATGAGGGGCGTCCGTCGCGCGA
Source organism: uncultured candidatus Brocadiaceae bacterium (assembly GCA_964542765.1). Classification (GTDB taxonomy): domain Bacteria; phylum Planctomycetota; class UBA1135; order UBA1135; family UBA2386; genus CAZIVO01. The sequence continues at coordinate 31,182 of CAZIVO010000014.1, forward strand.
CCGATAGCACCGCCGGGCGAATCTCAGTCACCAGCTCAAACCTCACCTCGTCCATCGTATATCTTGTAGAGTTACAGCCCCCTGCCCGCCAGAAGCCCGGGACCAGAATGACCGTGCCCGATATCCACCCGCCTGTTTCAGAATGCCGCATGACCGCCGCAGCCCTCCTCCCGCGGCCTCGTGCCCGGCTGCTGATCGGAGCCGCCCTTCTGGCCATCGTCTGGGCGGCCCCCGCACGCTCACAGTCCATCGTCATCAACGAGTTCCAGGCCATCAATGCCAGCACACTCACCGACGAAGATGGTGACCATACAGACTGGATCGAGCTCAAAAATCCAGGCTCAGCAGCGGTCAGCATCACCGGATGGCATCTCTCCGACAACAAAAGTCAGCTCACGAAGTGGACCCTGCCGAGTACCACCATCAATCCCGGCCAGTTCATCATCATCTTCGCCTCCGGCAAGGATCGTGCGACCACCGGAAAACAGCTCCACACGAACTTCAAGCTCGGCGGGGACGGAGAATTCTTGGGACTGATCCAGCCCGATGGCAAGACCATCGCGTCCGGTTTTGATCCTTACCCGCAGCAATTGACGGACCACTCCTACGGGCGCAGTTCCGCCGCCGGCAACCCACCCGCTTACTTCTCCACCCCGACGCCTGGCAAGCAGAACAGTGTCGGGTTCAAGGGCCTCGTCAGCGATACCGAGATTTCATCCATCCGCGGCCTCAAGGAGAACCCCTTCTCAGCCTCTGTCACATGCAGCACCAGCGGAGTCACGGTGCGTTACACAACGGACGGGAGCCTTCCTTCCCTGGCCAATGGCAACACTTACTCGGCGCCGCTGACGATCTCTAAGACCACGGTCCTGCGAACGCGAGCCTTCAAGAACAGCTTCATTCCCTCGGCGATCACCACCAAGTCATTTCTCTTCCCGGCCGACATCATCCGCCAGCCCAGCAACCCGGCGGGGTTTCCCCAGAGCTGGGGAAAGGCGCCGGTCGCCGACTATGAGATGGACCCCGACATCGCCAATAGCACGACCTACAAGGGCAGGATCCAAGACGCCCTGCGAGACATCCCGTCACTGTCTCTGGCCATGAACGTGAACGACGTGTTCGGCCCGCTCGGGATCTACTCCAACCCGGACTGGACGGGAATGCCATCGGAGCGATTGACATCGATGGAATTCATCGATCCCGATCAACCCTCCCGAAACATCCACACTGACTGCGGCATCCGCATCCAGGGCGGAGCAGGCCGCTTCCCCGACTTTTCGCCGAAGCACTCGCTCAGCCTGCGCTTTCGCAAGACCTACGGCGATGGGCAATTGTCAAGACGCCTGTTCCCCGACTCGCGCGTGAAGAAATTCGACACACTTCATCTCCGCTCGGTCTTCAACAACTCCTGGGTCATGAATCTGGGTCCGCAGCGTAGCCGCGGGCAAATGCTACACGACCAGTTCACGCGCGACAGCCTGATCGCGATGGGGCAAGAAGATGCCTGCCATGGCGCCTTCGCACACCTCTACATCAACGGGCTCTACTGGGGCATCTACAATATCCACGAGCGACCCAGCACTGCGCATTACGCGAACTGGCATGGAGGAGATGAAGACGACTACGACGCACGGAACGGCTCAACCGTGACCCATGGAACCGCCGCCTCCTGGAACCAGATGGTTGCCACCGTCAAGACACAGAACTGGGCCAACATCAAGCTCGTCCTCGATATCGACAGCTACATCGACTGGGTCATCATCAACTACCACCTCGGGAACCAGGATCTGAAGACCGACAAGAACTGGCGGACCATCGGCGGTGGCAGTGCAAAAGCGAAATGGAAGTTCTACTCCTGGGATGCAGAGCGGGTTGCAGAATCGCTCAACGACAGCACCCCGCGACCCGACGCCGATCCCCCGAAGATTTTCTCCGACCTTGTCTCCATCAAGGAATTCATCGTTCGGTTCGGCGATCGAATCCAAAAGCACTTCTTCAATGACGGTGCTCTGACAACCACCGCATGCCGGAGTCGCTATCTCCAGCGAGCAAACGAAATTGACAAGGCGATCATCGGCGAATCAGCTCGCTGGGGGGATTACCGCAGAGACGCCCATCGCTGCTGCGTCGCGCCCTTCGAACTCTACACGCGCGACCAGCAATGGGTCACAGAGAGAAACCGCCTCCTCAATCTCTACTTCCCACTGCGCAACGGATTCACCCTGAAGCAACTTCAGGGAATGGGGCTTTACCCGAAGATGCCCACACCGCAATTCGGCAAGCACGGAGGACATGTCAATGCTGGCTACCGACTGAAGATGACGGCCCCTGTCGGCAAACTCTACTACACGACGGACGGCAGTGATCCGCGGCTGGAAGGTGGTGCCATCTCCCCCAAGGCGACCCTCTTCGGCCAACCCATCACCATCAACCAGTCGACCCGCGTCAAGATACGAGCCATCAATAACGGCTCATGGAGCGCCCTCAACGAAGCGCTGTTCATCGTCCAAGCGGTCCACATCAATGAACTCTTGGCGGTAAACGTCAACGGCATCGTCGACAACCAAGGCGAACACGAAGACTGGATCGAACTTCATAACAGCAACAAGGTTCCGATCGTCGTCAGCGGCATGTATCTGACAGACACACCGGCCAATCCGGTCAAGTGGGAGATACCATCCGGCCACACGATCAATCCAGGTGGGACACTACTGATCTGGGCAGATGAAGACGGCTGGCAAGGGCCGCTACACGCCAACTTCAAGCTCGATGCGAAGGGAGAGTCCGTCCTTCTCTTTCATCAAGATGGCAAAACTCTGTTGAGTCAGATCACCTTCGGTCCACAAGTAGCAGACGTGTCGACCGGCCGACTCCGGGACGGCGGATCACTGCTCGTCACCTTCCCCGACCCCTCACCCGACACATCGAATCAGATCGACCCATGCGAAACGCGAAGGTACGGGCCGCTGGATTCAACGACCAACCCCTTGGAACTCACGCTCAGCGGGCGGCCGGCACTGTCGCAACGGATCACCTTCCAGCTGCGGGGAGGCCCCCCGAACACCACGCACGGCGTCCTCGTGGCCATTCAATCAGCTGCTATCGCCCTACCCTTCACAGCTTCGCACCTCATGGTCGATCTGGGATTCTGGTCCTTCCTGGCAAGCCCTTCGAACCAAGTCGGCGAAGCGAACATGGGGTTCACCGTGCCCCAGATCAGGAGTCTGGGCAAGGGAGTAAGCCTCTCGTTTCAAGGGCTCGCACTGAGTCCAACCCTGCCAATGAGCAACGGACTCGAGATCAGGTTCTGCGCGAAGTAACCGCCGCGCTCACCTGTCCTTGTCCCAGTCCTTGCGCTTGTTCTTGTTCCACCAGCGCGTCCAGCTACTGCCGCTGGCAAGCGAGTGGCCGGTCAAACTCGTCAAGGTCGTATTCCAGGTCGGCCCGATCACCTCGAGTGTTCGCTTCACGTTCGCCCCACTGAAGTTCTGTGGGCGCCCGGGAATATTGATCGTGTTGTTTGCGAGAGATGCCTCGAGCCCCCCGAGCTTGATGATAAGCGCCTTGGCGATCTCCTTGCGAACCTTCTGATCGCTGTCCTTGTAGTTGCCGAGCGCATCACCAGCAGCGGCGAGAACCTCATCCTCGAAAGATCTTCCGGCACGATCACAAAGAAACTTCACCATGCCAGGATCCGCAATCTTCCCCAGGTTCAAGAGCAGATTTGCACGCATATGCGTCCACTCCTTTTTCATCGGGAAGTATTTCTTTGTGTAGGCTGCGTGGAGGGCCTTGGCCCCGTTCTTCCCCGCCTTGCCGAGCGCAGTCGCTGCCGAGCGATACAAACCAGTCTTCTCAGGTGGTCTCAGGCGCACACTCGTCAATGCCTTGCTGACGATCTTGACCACCTTCTTGCGATCGCTGGAATACAACTGACCCTCGGCGCGATGGCCGAGTTCGTCGATGATCAAAATAGCACCCTCGTCGAGCGACATCTTGCGGTCCTTGAGAGCCTTCTCGAGTTCGGCAATCTTGACAGCAATCTCCGGATCAGGCTTCGTTGGTTTCTTTACAGATGCAACCTGAGAAACTGCCGCACAGGCAAGAAAACCCATGGCCAAGACACTCGTCACGCGAAAGATTTGCATTGCAGGCTCCATGCTCGGTCGCTGAATCCGATGCGCATGGTATGCCAAGAGAAGCATCCCGTGTGGATGACCTCTTCAAAACAAGTGAATCCGTCGAGCGAAACCTCTGGGTTCAGCGAAATTCATCGGCAGCACGATGAAATGCTGGGCTTTTGACCCACACACTCGCCCCATCAACCCCAATCACAGATCGACTCCACATATGCGGCCGAGCCATCGCGCAGCCAGCCATCGAGTTGAGCGGGTTCCTTCAACTGTTGACCGCGGCGACGAGGCACCACCATGAACCGGCTCCCCATCTCGGGAACAGCGGTCATATCGCCCCACAATTTCTCGAACTGAGCGACTGGAAATACATCCTCCTGACCATGACCCCAACGCTTCTTCACCTCCTTGAGTGTCACGTAGGTCGGCACCCGAGCGGCAGCAGAGCGGATGGCAGCATCAACCCGCGCCGGATCAGCAAGCTCATCACGAGCGATGCCGATGACCGCAAGTAGACGGTCAAGATCGATCCAGGCCGTATTCGTGCTGTAGTAAGAGAGCTTGAACTCGTCCCGCTCACGCGGCAACGCAAGTCCCTCAACAATTCTCGGCTGACCGTTCACGCGGGCCAAACCTCCGCCCCGATCCTCGATCCGGCGCGGTATGGATTCGAAAGTGAGGCCTGCGCCACTGGTGATATGCAAACCCAGCAAGCCTGGGTCAACGCAAACACCAAGCGTGTCGATGTTATGCAGCATCAGCCAACGAAGTTGAGGGCGCTGATCGAGAAGGCGCATCAGCACACCATTTCGAAGAAGGTTCGGGACCTCGAACCAGTGGCCAACAGGGTGCAGACACTGCATGGGAATGTTCTGAGAATAGTCACTCCCCTCACCACTGGCACACGCCCACTCGGCCCACGCGGCCTGCGAGCTCTCTCTGACCTTCTGCGCCTGCTGATCGAGAATTTGCTGCTTCAATTCCTCCCACTGGAAACGGAGATCCCGCACCATCGGCACGAGTCGCAACCCGACAGATCTCCCTGGAGACAAGAACAACGGTCCCGGGTAGCCATGCTGGTCACGCCGCTCCAGCTCCGCCTCGATCGCCTGATGCGTGAAGAGACTCGTCGCCACAATGTGCGGGATTTCGGAGCCAAAGCACCGCGAAGCCTGACGACTCTTCGCTAGATGCACTTCCAGGAAGCTCCGGTGCGACCCTGAAAGTTTGCAGAACGGATTGATCCCCTTCACCACGCCAGCACCCTGGGTCCATCGGCTCGCAGCACCAGCCGCCAGGGTCATGACCGCCACCTCGCCGGCAGCGAGCGCTGCACTGCCAGCTTCCAGACAAGCCTCGCTGACTCCTCCATGAGTATCGACGAAGTCACAAGGATCCAGATCCTCGATCGTTGTATTGGAAGGAAGACGATTCTGCGAAAGACCGATGCGGCCGCTACGAAGATCGGTGCGGATCTGCTCATGAAACTCGCGGTCAAAGCCATGCTGTTCCAGCAGGCCACGCAAATCCAACTCTCCATCATCGACCTCTTCAGATCGAGGAATCAGACGATCGAAGAGAGCCGGTACAACCCCGCCGAGTGATGCATCAACTCGACATGCCTGGCCGAATCGATCCATCTCCGCTCGCCTCGTCAAACTCAAGGACTGAGGCTCCGAACGCAACAGTCGCGGCACCATCAGGGTGTAGTAGCTGCTGGAGAGCATGCTGCCCTCACCGGATATAAACTCGCAGCAGGTTCCATCTTCGTTGATTTCGAAGTCATAGACCACCGGGTCCATCGCAAAGGGGAGCGCCTTCTCCATCTCCTGCTTCACCTGGTCCAGAATTTCTTGCATCGCGTCCAGAGCAGCGGGCCTCACCTCTTCATCGAAGAGGAAGGCCATTCCGCCACCGGCCATTCCACCGAGCATGCAGAACCCAAGAAACTTCTCGCCAAAGCGTTCGCGCACGCGATCAATGACCGTCTCCGTGAATCGATTGGTCGCCCATGGAACGATCCCCTGAATCGGACCGAAGAAATGGCGCGTTGTCGCGTCAGCCACTGCAGCAATATCACCCTTTGATAAAGCCTCGTGGATCTCGTCCAGGATCTCGATGGCCTGCAAGCGACTCTTCCACTCAGCCTCCGAACGGAGCAGGTATTTCTCGGTGACCATTTCGAGAACGGGCCCAACATTCTGGGCCATCCCACCGTGAACAACGACCATGCTCTCACGCAGACACTGACGAGAACTCGACGGGACATCTTCATCACCGAGAACTTTGTGTTCAGGAAGCAAGCATCCACGGCTGATGCCGAACTCGGGGTCCTCCTCGTCGGCGACCTTGCCGCAGATCAACTTGATTCCCGGCCAAAGCCCGCCGGAGTCCTGCCAGCCACCTCCGGAACCGCCCAGCCACTCACCCAGGATCGCGCGCGCCGCAACGATACGACGTTCATTCTCCGCGAGGGGGCCGCTCATCGAGTGAGCCTGACCAGTTGCCCTCATGCAAACCGCGATCAATGACGCCAGCAAGTTCGTCGACACCGCCAATCGAGAGCCCTTGGGAATTCCACGTACGTGGCTGACGATCTCGATTCCATGCCCAGGAGCAGTCAAGCGGGTCAAGAGATCCGCGAGGCTCTCTCCCGACCCCTCCACCCCCGGAGGGACGATCCCGGCCGCGATCACCGCAGCCTTGAGTAGCCCCAGGTAGTCCTTGGCATAGTCAAAGACCTCCGCAAGGTCAGAAATATCCACCGTTGCACCGAGATCTACACTGGTCAGGCGAAGTACCGGTTCGTCAATGACGCGAAACACCGTCTCGATCGGCGGCCGGACATCTCCCCCTCCACCCCGAACCGACAGATCCACCGACATGTTGAGAACACGGGCACCCTCAGGAAAATCCATGCCAAGGAAAAAGATATCGCTCCAACCACTATGCGAGAGATCGAGACGAACAGGAGTCTTCTCGCGCAGGAGCGGAAATGGCCCATCGGGAGCTTCCCTCTCCATCAATTCGGATCGAACCCGCAGCGGATGCTCCAGCGGATGACCGGCACGGAACATCCAGCGATTGCCTCGCACCGAGCGCACGCTTCGCCGGACTTGATCCGCGAGCGTTTGAAATCCCAGTCCGTGATACGCCGCTGCGAGTGCGCTCGAGATTGAGTCGCTCGGGCCATCACTCTCTTGAGCATCGAGAAAAGCTCTTATCGCTTCCTCGAAACGCCGCTGGAGAAGATGCTCGTAACCGTGGTAGGGGATCGCGCCACTCGGGGACAGACCATCCCTTGCTGGGATGTGAAACCGATGGATCGCGCACAGGAAAAAGAGAGCCCGCACCCTCTGGTAAAGGTTGTCGCAATGCTTACGGAACTGCTCCAGTTCGGCACAGTCCTCGCGCAATTCATCGAGAGAACGATCCTTGCAAAGAGCATCCAGAGAGAAATCCCGTTGCTCGCCATCTTCCGACTGGATGACCTCAACGAGGCGGCACGATCGGTCGGTCATTCCCCCGCCAGTTCCCGCTGCGCAAGGAGTTCGATCATCTCCGTCAGCACCTCATCGCGACCCTCACCACTCAAGGCGAGCGCAAGCTGAGCTTGGAAGAGGCCATACTTGACTCCCAGATTGAAACGTTGACCCGGAGATTCGAATGCCAGATAGCGCTCGCGCGAAGCAAGGGAGGACAGAGCCCCCGCGAGCGAAACATCCTCTCCGGTGGCGAGAGCCTGCTCGAGCAGTTCCATGAATCCCGCAGACAAGACATGCATTCCGAAAAAGCAAAGGTAGTGGCCGGCGCGTAGCCCCGGAACGATCAGGGTCTGCTCGGCCTCGGTCGGGGTAGGCTTTTCTGCAACCGTGTCGATCAGATAGAGGTCCTTGTGGCCTGCCACGCGCTGACCGCCGACCACTCCATACAACGGCAAGCTGTGCTCGCGCGTCGGCTGGACTGCGGAGACAGAGGCCGCCTCGGCCTGCGCGATCTCGACGAGACGCTGAGCGCAGACGCCGCCACCCCGCGCCACCCAAAGGTGATCACTTACAAGGTGCAAGAAGGCCTCGCCGTAAACAAATTCCTTCGCACACAAGAGGGCATGCCCGTAGCCATTTGGTTCGGGCTGCTCGACGAAGAGGAGGCGTGCGCCGACATCACCGGCCGCATCCTCGTAAGCGGGGCCATCTCCAGGGTGCACGATCACACACACCTCATCGATGCCAGCCGACACGGTCTCATCAAGGATGATCCGGATCGCCGACTTCAGCTCACCATCTCGATCAACGAGACGCTGCAGTGGCAACGAACGCTGCTTCGGACTCGCCGCAGTGATGACAGCCTTGGTCAGGTTCATACGCAGTCAGCTCCCGAAATCATCTCCGCCGCCGCATACACGATGCCGGAACAAGCGGCGATCTGAGAACAAAGTTACCGGCGATAGCGCGAGAGAATATCATGACAAACGAAGAGCCAGATTTCATCCGCGGCCCGCCGTCTCATGGTCCGGACAATTCGCAATATGAGTCTCGTTCTTGAAGGTCTCCCTGCCTTCGAAGACACAAAGGACACCGTCATCGAAGATCTCCTTGCAGTTTCGACAGGTCGCACATTTGAAACGCGGACGCGCGCCACGGCCAGAAAACCAGCTTCGGAACAGTCTGTAGGCGACGTATGCCACCGCTCCTACCAGCAAAATGCGTAACAAAGTCATCGGCGTCTCGGCCCATCATCAAGCTTTCGCCAGGACCCTGCAATGGTCAGGGCCTGCGAGGCGGTAGAGTGAGCCCAAGATGCAACGCTTCATCAAGATGCTGGCTCTGCCGCCGCTGAATTGCTTCCTCCTGGCGGGCCTCGGCTGGGCGATCCGACCGTGGTGGCCACGGATCGGCAAGTCGCTTCTTGCCTTCGCCATCCTGATGCTGTGGCTGCTGAGCACGCCTCTGATCGCCTTCTTCCTGATCGACAGGCTACAGACCGATCAAGCCCTGGACCCCTCGACAAGTTCAGCGCAGGCCATCGTCATCCTGAGTGCCGAGATGGACAAGGATGGCCGCGAATTCGGTGGAAGCACGGTGGGGAGAATGACCCTGCAACGCTTGCGCCACGGTGCCTGGCTGCATCATCAAACCAACCTTCCCATCCTTGTCACCGGTGGTCGAGAATTGGCTGACACGCCAGCGATCGGCAACATCATGAAGACCGTCCTCGAAGACGAATTCCACGCCCCGGTCCAATGGATAGAGGATCGCGCCAGAAACACGAGAGAGAATGCGCAGTTCTCTGCTGCGTTACTCGCCACCTCGCCACAAGAAAAGCCCATCAAACATGTGATCCTCGTCACGCATGCCTGGCACCTTCCGCGAGCAAGAGCGGTGTTCGAAGCTGCAGGACTGAAGGTTACCGCCGCCCCGACAGCCTTCGCCAACAAGCCGACTCACCCACTCTACCGCCTCTTACCCTCGACACGCGCCCTCGAGACATCGCGGATGGCCATGTACGAGTGGCTCGGTTCTATCTGGTACTCGGTCACCGGATAACCGTCGCCTCTTTCTTCTTTGCCTGACGCTGGCGCTCGAGATAAGGGCAAGGGTCCAGTTCCGGTGCCGGGAGGTGTCGTCTCAACTCATCAAACCGGCTGCGTGCAGCCTTTACGGCCGGATCCTGCGAAGCCGTTACATCGAGATAGTTCTGACCATCGCGCCGATCGCCGCAATCGTAGAGCTTGCCGTCACCTTCGAGGAGGAAGCGCTCGGTCCGGAAGATCTGCCGATCATGGAGATAACTGAAGGCCCAGCTCCGGTGCGCTTGACTCTCCCCCGTGAGGACGGGAAGGAAGCTCACACCATCGATCACCCTGTCCGCCGGCAAGCGTGCGCCCGCCAGATCAGCGAGGGTGGGCAATATATCGCTCAGATCCGTGAGTGCATCGCTGACCACTCCCGGCTCCACCCGAGGTCCATTGACGATCAAGGGCACCCGAGCGCCTGCCTCGGTCGCGCGGGCCTTGCCCTTGCCCTGGGTGCCATTATCGCCGGTGAAGATCACGATCGTCTCCTGACGAATCTTCAGGTCATCCAACGCACCCACGATCCGCCCGACGATGCGGTCCATGCTCTCCACATTATGCCGCAGTCCTCCCTGCGTTCGCTCATCCTCCCGAGTGAGGTGTGGCGTCGGAGTCCACGGCTTGTGCGTGAGCACCATGGGGAAATACACCAAGAAAGGCTGATCGCGGTGTCTCGAGACAAAATCGATCACGAAGTCGGCGAACAGATCAGGGCCATAGTCATAGGGCTGCGTCGGCATGTACTTGCCGTTGCGAAGAATCGAAGGATGCCAGAACCGAGAAGTCGTCCCGCCCTTCTTCTTTCCCTGCCAGGCACCGGTGTGCTCCACTCCGGCGGGAAGATTGTGCTTGTAGGCCCAGATCGAATACTCGTCAAAACCGCAATCCTTCACCAGTGTCGGCAGCTTGCCGGTGAGCTGCCACTTCCCCGCAAGCGCAGTCGCATATCCCTTGGTGCGAAGCACATCCGCAAAGGTCACCTCTGCATCACCAAGATCATAGTTCTTGTCATCGTGGGTTGGAGAACCAGGACGACCGGTGAAGTTGTACCATCGAGTTCGCTGCGCATAGCGACCGGTCATGATCAGAACGCGGCTTGAAGAACAGATCGGCGTGGCGTAGCAGGTGCGAAAGCGCAGCCCCCCTGTGGCCAGCTGATCGAGATGTGGCGTGCGGTGAAACTCGTTTCCGTAGCAACCGAGATCCGAAGCACCCAGATCGTCAGCCATCATGAGGATGATGTTCGGCGGCCGATCAGATCGGATCTCCTGTGCCGCAGGTGCTCCGACCGAGAACAAGATGATCAGAGCGTACCGTTGTAATCCATGCATGGGGTCCCTCAGATGACGAAGCCGGACTATACTCCCCCTCGATGCTCCGCCTCCATATCTCGCTGACCGCGACCCTGGCAGGCCTCCTGATCAGCACATCATCCATGGTCGCACAGGCAGGCGAGCCAGCCTTGTGGTCGACACAACCGCTGCTCCGACCCGCGCTCCCCGACGTCGTCGATGACTCCTGGTGCCGAACACCAACCGACCGATTCATCCTCCACCACCTCGAAGCGACCGGGCTCAAACCTAATCGCGAAGCCGGGCGTCGACAGATGATCCGACGCGCATACTTCGATCTGATCGGACTGCCCCCGGCCCCCGAAGAGGTCGATGCCTTCCTCGAAGACCGCGATCCACTGGCCTTCGGGAAGATCATTGATCGCCTGCTTGCGAACCCTCACTACGGAGAAAGATGGGGACGCCACTGGCTTGACCTCGCCCGCTTCGCGGAAAGCCACGGCTACGAACAGGACTACGACCGCAAGCACGCCTGGCCATATCGAGACTTTGTCATCGAGGCCCTGAATCAGGACCTTCCCTACGACGACTTCGTGCGCTGGCAAATCGCTGGCGATCTACTCGAGCCGAACAATGGCTCGGCCACACTGGCCACCGGCTTTCTGGCCGCAGGCACCCACGCTACACAGATCACCAAGAATCAGGCCGAGAAGGAGCGCTACGACGAACTCGACGACCTGGCTCAGACCATTGGGACCTCGATGCTGGGACTGACGATCGGCTGTGCGCGCTGCCACGATCACAAGTACGACCCCATCCCGGCACATGATTACTACCGATTGATCTCATCGTTTACCAAGACCGTGCGCTCGAACGTCGACGTTGTCCTCGAACCGGAACAGCACCGAAAGAAGCTTCGCTCATGGCAGTCTGCACAGGATGCCCTCTTGCAGGCCCGGACCCGTTACGAAGATCGACAACTGCCAACTCAACTGCAAGCATGGCTCGATCGACCCGACAAACATCACCTCGACGACCACTGGACCATCCTCGATCAGGCCAAAGCGCACTCAACCGGCAAGGCCAGCCTCGCCAAACTGGAGGACGGGTCCTTCCTCGCCAGTGGCGCCAACCCCGCGTTTGACAACTACGTCTTCACGGTAGAAACCCAGGAAGTGGGAATCACCGCGTTCCGATTGGAAGCCCTCTCCCACCCCTCCTTCGTGCGCGGTGGCCCGGGCCGCGCCGTCAACGGCAACATCGCCCTCTCGGATCTACAGATCACCGCCACCCCACACAGTGGCGGCAAATCTGTCAAGGTAGAGTTGTGCGATCCCCGGGCCACATTCGAGCAAAAGGGACTTCCGATCCGAGCCGCCATCGACAAGGACAAGAAATCCGCATGGGCTGTCGACCCGCAATTTGGCAAGGATCATGCGGCGGTCTTCCAGGCGGTGACTCCCGCAGGTTTCCCAGGTGGCACAACATTCTCGGTCCGCCTTGCCTTCGCAAATAACAAGAAACACAGTATCGGCCGACCTCGCCTCTCCATCACCACGGCCAACTCACCCATCAGTATCGACGGCCCGGGCATTCAACAAACGGCACGGCACGCCCTCAAATCACGCAACCTCTCGTCGCTCACCGCGAAAGAAAAGGCGGCGGTCCTACGATGGTTCCGCACGACCGATTCCGACTGGCTCGAACTCGACGCAAAGATCCGAACACACGAGAAGCCAAAGCCGAAAACCGTCACCGCCTTGATCTGCGGTGAAGGCCTGAAGGCCGTGCGGTTGCACACCCAAGGCCCCGATTTCTACGAGGAGACCCACCACCTCGATCGCGGGGACCTGAGCCGAAAGGTCGGAGTGGCCAGCCCGGGCTTTCTCACCATGCTGATGCGCAATGGACATGACTCGCAGCGCTGGAGTGAAGACTGCCCACCGCGCGTCGCCTTGGCCAACTGGATCACGGACACCGAACACGGTGCCGGCCACCTGCTTGCGCGCGTCATCGTCAATCGCCTCTGGCAACATCACTTCGGAGTTGGAATCGTTGCCACACCCAGTGACTTCGGTCACCGCGGTGCCGCGCCGACCCATCCACAATTACTCGACTGGCTGGCCACCGAGTTGATCGCACAGGACTGGCGCCTGAAGCCGATCCATGCGCTCATGATGAAGAGTGCCACCTACCGCGTTTCCACGGACATCGCGCCGGAAAGATCCCTCCAGGATCCGGACAACCGCCTGTTATGGCGCCGAAACCGCCACCGACTCGAGGCCGAAATTCTTCGTGACGCCATGCTATCCGTGAGTGGCCGGCTCGACCCCAAGATGTTCGGTCCCGGCACGCTCGCACAACACTCGCGACGCAGCATCTACTTCACGGTGAAACGCAGCAAACTGATCCCGATGATGATGGCTTTCGACGCACCCAATGCTCTCCAAGGTTGCGCGACCAGAGTCAACACGACCGTTGCTCCTCAGGCACTGGTAATGATGAACAACAAGACGGTGCGAGCCTGCGCAGCAGCCATGGCCAAGCGCATCTCCCCTGAAAACAACACCGACCTGCAACAGGCTGTGCAAACGGGTTACCGCCTCGCCCTCGGGCGCCTCCCCACCGATGGGGAACAGGCCGATGCCCTCGCCTTCCTGATCTCACAGACCTCCTCCTATGGGAGGGGAACCCCGGGCGGGCAACAAAAGGCGCTGGCCGACTATTGTCAGGTTCTTCTGAGCCTCAACGAGTTCATCTACCTGGACTGACATGAGACACCACTCGCATATCCTCCACGGAACTCCATCTTCCACCTTCACCAGCAGACGAGAGTTCCTTGAAAAGACGGGAGGTGGACTGGGGATGCTGACTCTCGCGAACCTCGTCGGCGCAGCACAGCCAGCACACAGCAAAGAAGTGAGTCCCCTGTCAGCCAAACCTTCGCACTTCCGGCCTCGTTGCAAGCGAGTCATCTGGCTCTTCATGAACGGCGGGCCGAGCCAGGTTGACACGTGGGACTACAAGCCTGCCTTGGCCAAATATGACGGCAAGGAATACGCCGGTTTCGACAAGGCCACCGGCTTCTTTCCCGCCCAAGTCGGGCCACTGATGAAGTCGCCCTTCGCCTTCACTCAACACGGCCAATCCGGAACATGGGTGTCCGAGCTCTTCCCCAGCATCGCACGCCATGTCGACAAGATGGCCTTCATCCACTCCTGCCACACCGAAACCAACAACCATTCGCCGGCACTGTTTCAACTCAACACGGGGATGAGCCGCATGGGATTCCCCTGCGTCGGCGCATGGGCCATGTACGGCCTCGGCTCGGAGAGCCGGGACCTTCCCGGGTTCGTGACCATGACAGACCCTCTCGGACGCGGGCTGCCCAAGGGGCATGCCCAGAACTGGGGATCTGGGTTCCTGCCCGGCATCTATCAAGGAACCGCCCTGCAAAACCAGGGGTCATCGATCGAGAATCTGCAGCGTCCTGGCGACCAAACCGACCAGCAGCAGCGACAACAACTGGACCTGCTGCGCCGCCTCAACCTCCAGCATCGCGAACAGCACGGGGATGACCCGGAACTCAGTGCGCGCATCGAAAGCTTCGAATTGGCCTATCGCATGCAGACTTCCGCTCCCGAAGCCCTAGACGTCGATGCCGAGCCACGCAAACTCCAGCAACTCTACGGGATGCACATCCCCAAATGCGCTCACTTCGCACGCCAGTGCCTGATGGCGAGGCGCTTGGTTGAACGCGGTGTGCGGTTCGTTCAGATCTACAGCGGCGGCATGGAGAACCAACGAAGTTGGGACGGTCACAAGGACATCGAAGGCAACCACCGCGGCTTTGCCGCCGAGACAGACATCCCGATCGCAGGACTCCTGGCCGATCTCGAACTACGCGGAATGCTCGAAGACACGCTGGTGATCTGCTGTGGTGAGTTCGGCCGATTACCAGTCGCTCAGACCGGCGAAAAACCCGGGCGCGACCATAATCCCCACGCCTTCACCGCATGGTTCGCGGGAGGCGGTATCAAGGCGGGCACACACCACGGCGAAACCGACGAACTCGGACACAAAGCAGAGCGCAACAAGGTCAGCGTCAACGACCTCCACGCCACCATCCTCCACCTCCTCGGCATGGACCACGAGAAACTGATCTACCGACACATCGGCCGAGATTTCAGACTCACCGATGTGGCCGGGCGCGCTGTCAAGCAGATCATCGCCTGAGCCCACCCCCGAAAGACCGAGGCCCAGTAGCGGGTTGCTCAGCGACCGCGACGGCCCCCCGGACCACCTCTGGCATTGCCCTCACGGCCACGGCCACGGCTCTCATTGCCGCGTCCCTGCGAGCGACCGTGGCTCTGCTGGTTGCTGCGGCCCTTCGAGCCGGACATGCTGCGGAAACGCTCAATGATCGAGCTGATGCCACCCGATGAACGACCGGAGTTGGACTTGCCCCAGCTAGGACGACCACCGGAGCTCGACTTGCTCTTCGAGCCGGACATGCCGCGGAGACGTTCGATGATCGAGCTGATGCCGCTCGATGAACGACCGGAGTTGG
>CAZIVO010000015.1:0-46636 GCA_964542765.1 uncultured candidatus Brocadiaceae bacterium
GAGCTGCCCAGGCCGACCACCGCACAAGCCGCATGCCGCAAGAAGTCCCTTCGATTCTGGTTCATGGGGACACTATATACCCGGCGACACGGCTCGTTTGTCATCCCCGAAGAGGTCATTCACGGCCAACGACCCGAGCCGCCGTCACGGGCAATATCCGGCCGCGATGATCCGATCCCTGGAAAGGCCTCAAAGAGCGAGGCCTCGCCGGTTTTCGAGACTTGTGAAGACGAATCAGCGCGAGCGCCAGAAACCTCGACGGACCCAGACATGGACATCCCTGATCATCCGCTCCAGGGATGGAGCCACGAAATATTGCTGCTGGTCGGAAGATTCGCTCCCGTCCGTTCTGGCCATCCGATCGACGTCCCAATCCAGCCATTCGGAGTTGCGATCAAAACCGATGAGGGCGCTACGGGATGACAGTAGCCCCGCGCCGAAGGCCTTCACCACGCCATCTTCCTCGACCACACCAAACCCCATGCAATGCCGATAGACCTTTTCCAGGCGAAGCCGTTCGCATGGATTCCCGACCTCGAACGCGAGGCCGAACAGCTGGCTGCATTTCGCTATCTCGGGATGGGCCAAGGCAGGCGCATGACCGAGGTATGTCCCGATCAGATCGGAACCCGGCACAAAACCGGACGAAGCTCCCGGGCGTAGCCGAAGGGAGCAAGCATGTCGGCGATTCCGCAAGCCTTGCATGAAGCTCTCACGGGCCGGGTGTCGCAAACTCGGCTGCAAACGAAATCCCGTGGCCTCCACGAGCTTGGCATTGACCTCCGCTAATTGCGGGATCCGATCCGAGCTCAGTGCCAGATGGCCCTGGAGGTCGAGGATCTTGCGACAGGCCTTGTCTTGATGCAGGGAAGAGAGTTTCCGGCGCAGATCCAGCCACGAGGCAAGTTCTTCGGTCGTGTGGACGATGCGCGGGACGAAGCCTGCACCATCGACCTCGAAGGGGCGACGGCGCACGACTGCATGCCGACGGCGACTTCGGGGAGAAGGCGATACGAGGCCGTGCGAAGGGGCAAGGCCAGGGTTTGATGGTGGACTATGCATGGCAGGGATCCTGAGGTGCCATTCTTCGGCTCCTCAGCCCTGCCAGCTGAAGTCATTCCCCGGTGACAAGGGGGAATGAGCGCAGGCGCATGGTCACTTGGCGTTTGCCGTCATCCACTCCCAGTCGTCGGTCCGGAAGGGGGATGCCGGCAAACCCGCATCGTTGATCAAGTTACAGTCGGGGTTCGATTCCCATGCGTAGCGCACGGCGACCGGGCGGGCGACATCGCCCTCGACCAAGACCGTGTCCTTGACGATGCGTGCTCGCGCCGGAACAAACTTCTTGTCGGCACCAGCAATCGTGAAGCCCTTCAGTTCGCCACCGCCTCGCGCGGCCATACCACCGGCCACGTGATCGAAGCTCAATCTGACCACCTTGCCCCGCACCTTCATGCCGGTATAGCTCGGGCCGGACCAGACCAGATCCTTGCCATGGAACTGGCCGACCGCGGAAAGGGCCAGACGACGACCGACCTCCTGCTTGTTGCGCGGATGGATATCCCGAGGGTTACCGATGTCGATGGCCACGGCCACGCCAGTGCTGGGCAGATCCAGAGCCATATTCTGCGCTTCGCGCAATTCAGCCCATGTCACCGAATTCCTCACGCTGAAATTGGCGAGTTGCACGAACAAGAAAGGGAAATCCCCCTGCCCCCAGCGATCTCTCCAGTCGGTGATCATCGCCGGAAAGATCTTGCTGTACTGATAAGCACGGCTCGCATTGCTCTCCCCCTGATACCAGATCGCGCCGCGAATCGCATAGCCGACCAAGGGCGCGATCATGCCGTTGTAAAGGACGGAGACATTGTGAGGTGAATTGGGGCCTCTGGGTGCCCGCGGACGAGAAGGGGCCTTCTCGCCCTTGGCCTTGGCCTTGGTCACGGCATTCTTCCAGTTCTCGACTTGCTGTTGATACTTCTCCTGCGCTGCAGAGGCATCCGCAGCAACTTTCTTCCAACGATCGGCAATCGGTTTGAACGCCGGCTCTGCCTTCACGGCCTTCGAGCTCGTCCATGCCTCTGACGGTGTCCCGCCCCAAGCGCTCTGGATCAAGCCGATCGGAACTTCGAGATGACGGTGCATCTCGCGGCCAAAGAAATATCCAACAGCAGAAAAACCGGCCACCGACTCCGGGGTGCATGGCTGCCAGCCCCCCTTAACCTTGGCCGCCGGCTCCATGGCTATGGCCCGCGCAACCTTGAAGAGGCGAATGTGAGGATACTTCGCAGCAGCGATCTCTTCCTTGGGGTCATTGGCCGACCGCGTCGGCCACTCCATGTTGGACTGACCTGAACAGACCCAGACCTCGCCAATCATGATGTCCTTCCAGGCGATGGTTTCGGAGCCGCTGCGAACCGTCAGAGCCCAGGGGCCACCGGCCTGGCAAGCATCGAGGTCCAGCTTCCACAGCCCATTCTTATCTGCTTGCAAGGAGTGATTCTGGTTCGACGCGAACGAGATCGCGACCTTGGCACCAGGAGCTGCCTTGCCCCAGATCGGGATCGGCTTGCCCCTTTGGAGAACCATGTGCTCTCCGAACACCGAAGCGAGTTCGAGCTGAGCAGTGCAAGGGGTGGCCAGGAGGAGGAGGAGGAGGGTCGAGATATGTGGAAAGCGCATGGCCGCATCATACCCCGACCGAGGCGGCCAGCCCCAGCCCGGCTCGAAGAGTCAGGAGGCGGAATCCTCGCCGGCTACCGAAGGAAAAACCGCACAAGCAAACTCCTGTATGGACTGCTCTGGCAGAGCATTACGCTAGCGGTCCCGATGGACAAGATCACCCAGGACGATGCTCTCTTCATGGAATCGGCCATCGAGGAGGCAAGGCAAGGCTTCGCCGAGGGAGGGATCCCGATCGGCTCGGTGCTGGTGCTCGACGGGCGGATCGTTGGCCGGGGCCGCAACCGCCGGAAACAGCAGAGCAATCCCATCTTGCACGGGGAGATGGACTGCTTGCAGAGTGCCGGACGCTTGACCGCCAAGGACTACCAACGCTCGACCCTCTACTCGACGCTGTCTCCTTGCCATATGTGCGCGGGGGCCATCCTGCTCTTCGGCATTCGCCGCGTGGTCATGGCCGAAAATCGAACCTTCCAAGGAGCGGAAGAGTTGATGTGTCAACACGATGTTGAGGTCGTGAACATGGATCTGGCCGAACCACGGCAACTGATGCAGGAGTTCATCGCCCGTCACCCAAAAGACTGGGCAGAAGACATCGCAGAATAAACGCCTCGCTGCGAAGCTACGCTTCGAATCGAGGTGGACGGATCCGGTATGCGGAGATGGTTTTCAGAATCTTGTAGCCTGCCCTGACCGTGCCGCTCAGCGTACCACTGATCTTGCTCTTGCCCACGCGCTTACGATACCGGACCGGCACCTCACACACCCTCAACCCGCGACGCCGAGCCCGGATCTGCATCTCGATGGTCCAGCCGAAATCCCGGTCTCGCATCTGCAAGGAATCGAAGGCTTTGCGATTGATGACGCGAAAAGGGCCGAGGTCCGAGCACCGCATTCCGAACAGTATCCTGAGCAAGAACACCGCCAGCCTCGTCCCTGCGCGCGCCGAAAACAGCATTGCGCGGCGGGAATCTCGGCTGATCATGCGGCTGCCGATCACCATGTCGGCTTCGTCCTGAACCAAGATGTCGAGGAGAGCCGGGAGTTCCGCGGAATCATCTGAGTGGTCGCCATCAAGAAAGACCAGGATCTCCGCCTTGGGCGCTGCCTCCACTCCCGCCATCATTGCCGCGCCATACCCGCGCCGAGGCTCGCTGACAACATGCGCGCCGTGCTCGCGCGCGATCCTCATGCTTTGATCGGTACAGCCATTGTCAACGACCACGATCTCGTCGACCACGTCCATCGGGATCTCCCCGAGCACGAGCGAGAGGCCCTCCTCCTCGTCGAGGACGGGGATGATGACCACAGTCCACGGTCGCCGGAGCAGCGGATCAGATCTCACTTCTTCTTGTCGCGACCGGCTTTCTCCAGCTCCTCGACCAGATTGATATCCCAAGAAGCTTTCTCTCCATCACGAACCGTTCGCGAAACCCTCACCTCGGGCTCGCCCTTCTCCCTGACAATGATCGTGTAGGTGTCGGGGGTGACACCCTTGAAGGTGTACCAGCCCGAATCATCCTTCTTGTCCTTGCCGCCCAAGAAATTCCGGAGAACGCCGAGGACCGAGACATTATTCACTACCGGCTCACCCTTGCCGTTGACAACGCTGACGTTGGCGGGCGGCACCCTCTTGCCATCGATATTCGTCACGCGAAGACGAAGAGTAGCCCCCTTGACCACCTTCAGCGTGACATCGGTCGAGAGCCCCTCGCTCACCTCTACATTGTCAGCAATACCGGGCGATCTGCCCTCGATCTCGGCTTCAACGCGATAGGTCCCGGGTGTCACACCCGATATCTTGAAGCTGCCATCAGGGCCGCTGCGCTCCGGACGAACCTGCATGCCGAAAAAATCCATGAGGCCGGTCTTCTTCTCTTTTGCGCGCCCGACATCACGAAAATGCACTTCGGCCCCACCGAGGGGATTGCCGTTGCCATCGATAACCGTGCCCGTGATGGAGCCCGCCAAGGGCAAGAGCAGCACTATATCTTGGACCGGGGTGCGCCCATCCACCTGGATGCCACCCAACGCAACACTGCCATACTTCTTCGTCTCGCTGCGTCGACCTTCACGCCCCGATGCCGTCAAGCGATAGGTTCCCTCTGACACATTGGGAAGTTCGAAACGTCCTTCTGCATCCGTTCGCGTCTCGCTAACACCATTCTTCAAGATCATCCCCAGCAGGCCGTCGGCCTCCAGACCACCCTCTTCGATGCCCGCACGCACAAGAACCCCCTTGACCGGTTCGCCATTCGCATTGCGAACAACACCGCTGATCGAGCTATCAGGAATGATGAGGTCCAGACGAAACTCGGTCGCGCCATCGGGGATCTCGACGGTGAAGTTGCTCTCGTCACGACGGCCGACAAAACGAGCTACCTTGAAAAAATAGGTGCCGGGCTTCAGCCCAGCGAGTTCGTAGTCTCCCTTTACATCCGTAGGCTTGGCCCGAATACCGATGCCAAAAATCCCCTCCTTGTCACTGCTCATAGCGCTCACCATGGCACGCTTCACGGGCTCACCACCGTCGTAGACGGTCCCGAATACCCGGACGCCATCTTCGGTCTCATCATGGATATCGAGCTTGACCGACTTCCCACGCCGCACCGTGACAGTCTTCAGTCGCATGTTCCCCATCAGATCGAAGATGACGTTCGAAGAAACATCCTCCATCCGTGATTTGAACACCATGTACTGACCGGGGGTGAGACCCTCGATCCTGTATCGCCCTTGCTTGTCGGTATTCGAACTCTTGAATGCGCCCGCGGAAATGCTGAAGGCGACGATCAAAGCGTCAGCGAGAGGCCGCTGACCGGCTCCCGTCACGTTGCCTTCGACAGCGCCTCCCCACTCGAGTTCGATGCGGACAATCTCAGCATCCCCTTCCTCAGGGATCTCAACATCCTTGGCCGAAGCCTTCGCCATATCCGGATGGCGAGCAGTGAAGCGGTACTTCCCGGGAGACAAGGCTTCGATCTCGAACTCACCCTGACTTCCCGTCATCGTCGACCGCTGACCCATCGACGACATCCCCAGAAAGTCGAAGTCTTCCGGATCGACCTTGAACTGAAATATGCTGCTGCTGCGCCTCTCCTCGCGGGCCCGATAAGCCGTCACCATGGCCTCTGGAACAGGAATCCCTGTGGCAGCATCGACAACGACACCCTGCGCAAAAATCCCCTGGTCTAACACGAAACTCAGGGGGTCGCTCTCCTCGCCACTTTCAACAACGACCTTCTGCGACGAGGAGTCGCGGAGCCCTTCTGCGCGCACCCGCACCGTGATTTCTCCCGGGGGCAAGCCACGAACCGTGAAGGTACCGTCTGCGGACTGGAAGTCTTGCCAATCTTCGCCACGACCCTGCTCGCCGAACTTGGCTCCTTCCCGGAGTCTTATCGTCCGTGGCTCGCCACTCCGACCACGACGACCCCACCCATTCGACGCCGAGGATCTCGCATCGACCTCGGGGGCACCGGAAGCTCCTTCTCCTGCATCCGCTGCTTCGACTATCGGCCTGGATCGTGCAGACACGCGAAACCGTGAAACGGGTGTCCCGGGTGACACTGTCACCTTTCCCCTGACGGTCGCACCCGGCGTGAGCTTGATCCGAACATCGCGCTCCTCGAGTTTCACACCCGTGCGTATCTCGGTCACGTAACCCGGCTTGCTGGCCTGCAAGACCAAGCTAGGCCCTGTCAGCCCCCGCAGTTCAAATCGTCCATCTCCTCCTGTCTCCGATGAGATGTTCCGGATCTTCAAGGTCGCCTTGAAGATCTCGGCACCGAAAGATCTACCGGACTCTTCGGCCGCGCGCGCTTCCACCAGCGCACCGGTCAGGGGGCGGTCGTCCTGGTCCACGACCAGACCGCTGAACATCGCACCCTCACCCAGCGATAGCACCACATCCTGATACGCGCCCCCATCGACAACCGTCAATTCCTCGATGCTGGATGGGGCAAGCCCCTCGGCAGCTGCGACGAAGGCAATATGCCCCTGCGCAACTCGGTCGATCCGGAAAGCCCCGTCCTCATCGGTCATGACCGGCTCATCGCGACCATCCGCGCTGAACAGCAGCCGACTCATGTCGAGATAGACCATGGCGATATTCGCCGCCGCCACCGGTTGACCATCCTGGTCAATGACATGCCCCTCTATGCTCGCCCCGGCGCGACCACGAACTGTCACGGTCGTCGCCTGCCCTACCTTTACCTCAAGGCCATAGCGCTCCTCGAGAGCCATCAGGGAGTGACCTGCCGATAGCGTGTAGCCACTGCCCGCGGGAACTCCGGGAAGATCGAACCTTCCTTCAGCATCGGTTTCGGTCTCCAGCCAGCGATACTTGCGGCTGGTGATCTGTCCGAGGAACGCATTCAGGCCCGGCCGCAAACTCACCACCGCGCCCGAAGCAGGTGCGCCATCGGCGGCGAAAACACGGCCTCGAACACGCCCGCCCGGAGAGCTGAACAGTTCCACGCCTTCGCGCACCTCCCCCCGTGCAAGGCGTACCGTTCCCGGCATGCGCACGAAAGCCGCATCGGAACGACCATCAAGAAAGATCCGGCCCGGTGGCAAGCCGAAGAGTTCGAAGCTGCCATCCGCGGCCGTCAGAGTCGTGGCAAGTTCCTCGGGTGCATCTCGATGGCTTTTCCAAAGCCCCTCCTTGAAAAGGCCACGGAAACGAGACTCCAGTCGCTCGAACGATGGTAGGCGGCGCAAGGCAACTACTTCCACGCCGCCCAAGGGCACTCGCGTCTTCGCATCGATCACACGGCCCCGGACGCCGGTCTGGCGGAAGAGGTCCGCAGGCGCCTCAACACGCTGGGGTTCCTGGGCCAACTCCGCACCGGTTTCCAGCTCCGTATTCAGATCGACGCTCCCTGATACGGAAGAATCCAGGCCCGACACCGTCTTGCCGGGCTCACCCACCGGAGCATCACCGCCGCCGAAGGCCAAAAAAGCCGCCGAGGCGATCAGCACGAGCAGAGCAATCAGGAGTATGGGAGTGTTTCGTTGTGACATGTTTCTCGGGACCGTTACAGGCTGGCGAATCCGGGTCGCATTCCCCACCTCCTAGTGGACGATGGGAAGGATAACCTGTTCATCTACAGTTGTGAGCGGCGACCAGGATGGGCGGCACATTGTCCTCTGCCGGGCCATCCTTCTGCAATGCCCTACCCCGAAGAGACTTCCGTTGCCTTCCCGGGACACCACCACCCCCCAGCGCAACCGGCTCACGCTCGCGGAAGCAGCAACCGGAAGGTCGTGAGCCCCGGCCGCGAAACCTCCAGCGTGATCGTCCCCTTGTGGGCCTGCATGATTCGGCGACAGATCGCCAGACCAAGCCCCGTGCCCGATGACCGCGTCGTGAAGTAAGGATTGAACAATTTGCCCCGCAACTCGGGCGAAATCCCCGGACCATCATCGGTAATCCGGAAGATGACATCGGGCCCGTCCACAAGCGAAGTCAATTCGATCCGACCACCGCCATCACACGCAGCGATCGAATTCTGAACGAGATTGAGAAAGACCCGCCGTAACTCCTCTCGGTCCACCTCCACGAGAGAGTCCTCAGCACCCGGCGCGAAGACAATTTCCGTTTCGCCGGCCGCAGAAATCCCGAAGAGATCGGTTTCCACATCTCCCAGCAAATCATCAGCAGCCACTCGCTCGACCTTGCGCACCGGCGGCCCTGCGAACTGCCGGAACTGAGATGCGATCCGATCGAGGGCTGTCGTCTGGTCGAGCACGACCTTCGTCAGCCGATCGATCAACTCACTGATACGCGGATCGCCTTCTCGCTTGGCCCTTTCGAGCAACTGCGCGCTCATCCTCATGGGGGTCAATGGATTCTTGATCTCGTGAGCCACTTGTCGAGCCATCTCGGCCCAGGCGGCTTGCCTCTCGGCGTCCTTGAGTTTTTCGTGATTGGTTTCGAGGTCTTCGGCCATGTGGTTGAAGGCTCTCCCGAGTTCTGCCAGCTCATGCGCCCCCTTCGCAGGAACCCGCGCGGTCAAATCGCCGCGAGCAACCGATTCCGTCGCCTGTGCAAGACGTCGCACCGGGCGGACGATGGCGCGTGAAGCCAGCATCGCCCAGATCATCAAGATGAACGCCGTGAGCGCTGTGATCACGAGAAGGTTCCGCCCAAAGGCGCGACTGGTTTCAAACAGATCCGCGCTACTCGCATGGAAACAGACACGCCAGTCCAAAGGACCCTCGACCGCAGCATGGCCGAGCCATCGCTCCTCCCCCGCAACAGTCCTGAAGCGAGCATTTCTATTCTGGTCGTCGACGATGGCTTGCCACAAGGCCCCATCCTCCACCAGTTGACGGCCGTAAGATTTCCGCTCCGTGTGCGCGAGGCAAACACCCTCCCCATCGCAGAGAAACATCTCCGCCGACTTCAGATCCCGCTTCTCGCGCGCGAACGTAACCGCATCATCCAGAACCTTCTGCACCTCCTGCCAGCGAACGAGGGCGAAGAGCGCCCCATACCTGTTGCGCTCTTCGGTCGGAACCGACAAGGCAAGGCCCAGGCTGTAGTCGGAGGGATCCCGGGACACCTCTTCGCTCAAGCCGTGCAGGAAAACGGAAACGTGCGGAGGTTCCCAGACGCGCCCGGTCCGGCCTGAGGAAATTTCACCAAACCATGCGAGCCCGGCGACGGAGTGGGGTCGCAAGGCATCGCGCGCAGCCTTGGTGTTCTGGTCGAGCGCGGGGTTGGGGTAATAGCCCACCACCTTACCCGCGGCATCAACGAGCAGCAGGAGGTCCAGAGTCTCGCGCAGGCCAGTAATGTCCAGCCACTTCTCCAGGCCAGCACGATGGGATGTCGCCAGGGCTTCCTTGGCATCGGGAAACAGCACGCCACAAACCTGCTCCAACCCCCGCAAGCGCTTGGCGATCCTCTCGGCCACATCGGCAGCCTGCTTGGGCAAATCGACATTGACCCGGGTCGCTTCCAGCTGACCTTCCACTTCCTGTCGGACGAACCACCCGAAGACCAGGAAGGGTACAGCGGTGGAGAGGAGAAGGGTCAGCAGGAATCGAGCTGTCAGCGAGTGGATATGCACCGAATCGCGATGGTAGCGAGTTCGAGTGATCGTGGGGCCTACAGCTTGGCCTTGAGTTGCTCGATCCGCTGATCCAGCCCTTTGTAGCCCGGATAAACCAGCACAGCCTCCCCATACGCCTCGATAGCAGCTTTCAGCTCACCCTTTTTCTCGGCGGCCTGTCCCGTCGCAAAAGCTGTCGATGCCACCTCGATCGCTGATTCGAGATCGCTGATCCGCGCCTTCACGTCCTTGAATCCCGGCCAGATGGCATCGATCTCACTGAAAGCTGCCGCCGCCTGCTCGAAATGCCGTTCCAGCTCGTGGTCCTTGGCGAGTCGATATCTCTCACCCATGTCCCGCTCCTTGACCAGGACCAGCATCTGATTGATGTAGGGCCTTTGCATCTCGCTGAGGTCATAAGCCTCCTCGAAAGCCGAAGCGCTCTCCTCGTATTCCCCACGAAACAGGTGGCTTTCCGCTTGTTGCGTAAGGTCCTGGGCACGCACTTCGCGCTTCACGCTCTCGATGAGTTCATCGATATCAGCGCGCTCCCCGAGCACCTCCTTGGTGTCTCTATACTCCTTCAGAGCAGCTGCGTGGAAACCCACCGCCGACATCTTCGCAGCATATTCGAGTTGCTGCTCGGCGATCCGACGTCGGGCGAGTTCGTGGCGCAACCGGGCGCGCTCAAGATCCGGATCCTTGTCGACCGCGTTGAACATGTGGTATTCGGTCTGATGGAACAACTGCTCCGCCAGAACCCTCACCCCTTCGAGATAGTGGCCCCTGGCCTTGACTCGGCGCTTGTTGTAGATCTCCGCAATCTTGGCAACGCCCTCCTTGGCCATTGCGAAACCAGGCTCCCACTGCAAGCTCTCGTGATAAGCCCGCAGCGCCTTCTCGTAATCTCCGGCGAAGACCGCTTCCTCGCCCACATCGGATGCCTTCACGGCGAGCTTGCGCTTGGCCTTGTTCATCCAGGAAATAGCAACCTCGTTACCGGGATCGGCCGCGAGAACCAGTCGCAAAAACCCGAGGGCTTTTCGCTCTTCACCGGCAAAGATCGCCGACTGCGCCAGCCGGAGCCGGTGAGCAACCCGAACGACCTCATACTCCTTGCGGATCGCTTCATCTTCCGGATGGAGTTTTTGAGCTTCTTCGAGAATGTCGAAGGCCTGATGGACGTTGCCCAGCCCATAGAGCTCGCGGCTCCGCTCGATGGAATCATCCACCCCGCACCCCCCCAGCAGAAGGAGAGAGGCAGAAGCAGCTATTATATAATAGTTTATGGCCATTGATTAGGGTGTGTGCACAGCTTCCAGACAACCGCTTTCGCGACGAGCCAAAATCATGCGGCTTTGACTGCCGCGGGCCAAGAATCTTCCCCCTCCAGTCGCGAGCGGGCAGAAAATAGAGCCCGAGCGGCGCCGGAGTCGGGCAATGCCGGGGGCCCCGATACGGGTGCTGAGCCCGACAATCTCAGCTCGATGCCACGGACATCGAGCGAGCCCTGCCCCAGCGAACAAGCTCATGGCATACGCACGGCAGGTTCGTGCGCTGCTAAGATGAGATCGAGGATCGTGACTCTGACCAGCCGCACAAAACGTAGAAAACGTGTCGCCACGCCGTGGTGGACAAAATTGCCACACCAGGAACTCCTGGATGTCCGCTTGTGCGACCTCGGCCTCCGGATCGAAGGCACCGCTCTCGAATCCAGGGTCGGGCGCCTCCACGAAGAACTCAGGCGAGCCGGCCTGCGCTTCCGCCCATATGTCTGGCTATCGACTGACTGGTTCACGCCGAATGGAACCACCGGATTCGCCATCCCCTTTTTCCTTGCACACCCACGCCTCGCGCGAATCGAACATGCCGAAATGTTCGAGGTCGAAGGAGGCACACACGATTGGTCCATGAAGCTCTTGAGGCATGAAGCCGGGCATGCGATCGATAACGCCTATCGCCTGCACCGCCGCAAACGCTGGCGCGAAATGTTCGGTCCTTCGTCAACTCCATACCGAAGTTCCTACGTGCCGGACCCCGGAAGCAAAAGTCACGTTCTCAATCTCGGGGACTGGTATTCGCAAAGTCATCCAGTCGAAGACTGGGCCGAGACCTTCGCTGTATGGCTGCGACCTCATTCTCGGTGGCGCAGTCATTACCGCGACTGGCCTGCGCTCGCCAAACTCGAGTTTGTCGATGAATTGATGGAGGAAATCCGCTGCTCTCCCGCGAAGGTTCGCAGCCGAGAACGACCAGAGTCATTGTCACGACAGCGCTTGACGCTTCGAGACTACTACGACCGGAAAAAGTCGTTCTACGGAGACGCCGCCCAGACGACTGCTTACGACACCTACCTGAAGAAATTGTTCGATACCGGCAACGGCCAAACGCGAACGGCAGCAGCTTTTCTCAGGCAAACCCGCAAAGGTCTCCGTGATCGCGTTTCGGCAATGACCGGTCAGTACCGCTACGCGATCGACCAAACCATCGATGAAATGATCACCCGGTGTCGAAAGCTAGAACTCCGAATGAGCCTCTCCGCAGAAGAAACGCGGCTCGGTGCCGCCATCCTGGTGGCCGCCATGACCAGCCATCTGATCCGGAATCGAAAACAAGAATTTCACCGCTGACAGCCCTCCCAGGCCGCCTCCGGGCTAAGGGGGATGCTGCGCTGGGGAATTGTCGCCGCCGGAGGGCTATGGTGAAAACCTCGCGACGATGAACGTCATACGGAAAATAAGTTGGGTGCCCCGCTCATGAAGCGACTGCGGGTGCTCGTCCTGATGCACGCAGATCAGGTACCCCCCGGTTCCATTGAAGGCCTCAGCGACAAGGATATCTCGCCGTGGCGAATGGAATACGACGTCATCACAGCCCTGCATGAACTCGGGCACGAGGTGCGCCCGCTCGGCCTGCAAGACGAACTCATGCCGGCGCGGCGCGCCATCAGCGAGTGGAAACCACACATCGTCTTCAACCTGATCATGCATTTCCACGACGTTGGTCTCTACGATGCTCACGTTGTCAGCTACCTCGAGCTTCTCCGGCAACCCTACACCGGCTGCAACCCGCGAGGCCTCTTGCTGGCCAACGACAAGGCGCTGTCGAAGAAGGTCATGTCATGGCATCGAATCCCCGTGCCCGCCTTCGCTTCATTCCGCCAGAGCCGCAAGAGAAAAAGACCAGCCCGGCTGAACTTCCCCCTGATCGTCAAGTCCGTCGGCGAGCATGCGTCGATGGGCATCGCACAAGCTTCCATCGTCCATGATGACGAAAGCCTCCGGGACCGCGTTGCCTTCATTCACCGCACTGTCGGTACCGATGCCATCGCCGAGGAATACATCAAGGGTCGTGAATTGACGATCGGCGTGATCGGTAACGAGCGGCTGACAACATTCCCCATCCGGGAACTCAAGTTCGAGAGTCTCCCCGAGCATTCCGAACCGATCCAAACCTCGAAGGTGAAGTGGGACCTCGATTACCAGAAAAAGGTAGGTGCCTACACGAAGCCCGCGGACGACCTTCCCGAGGAGGTCGCCCGGGGCATCGCCAAGCTGGCCAAGCGCGTCTACCGCGCGCTCGATCAGTCGGGCTTCGCGAGGATCGATCTGCGGATGAACGAGAGCGGCAAGGTCTTCGTGCTCGAGGCGAACCCCAATCCGGACCTCTGCCTCGCCGAGGACTTCGCGCAATCCGCCAGAGATGTCGGACTCGATTACAGAACTCTGGTGCAGAAAATCTTGACCCTCGGGCTGAATTTCAGGCCCCTGTGGAAGAAGGATCCGGGCTAGCCCGGAGAGTCTGCCCGGACAAAGACCAGATCGAACCACAGGTCTGAACCTTCACCGAACCACCTCGAAGATCCGGTACATCGGTTCCTTTCCCGTCGACAGTTGCACCACGGGGCCATCCTTGTAGAGACGCAAGCCTGGCACCCTCCCCTGGTATCGCAATTGCCAGAACAGGCTCTCCTTGGCTGCTGCAGTGAACTCACCGACGTTCCCCATCGACGGACGACCGATCGTCAACGGCGCCACTTCCAGGAAGGGGTCACGGCTGTACCAGGCCACCACCCAGCCAACCTTGCGGTCGTCGATGATCGTCTGCGCCTCTTCACGCTGGTCCCGCCCGGCCAAAAAGACACGGTATCCGTCGCGAATACCCTCGATATTCCGATGGTAGCCACTGGCCACGACCGGGAGACGGGCGCGATACATGATCTCTGCACCCATGTCCCAGGGGGCGAGCACGGATCGCTCGGACCAGCCGAGATCCTCGCTGCGCTGCCTGAGTTCCTTGCAGATCTGCCGGGTTGCGCGATCACTCTCGAAAAGCACCGGATCACGGCTCGACGGAAGGGACAGCGCCACGGCGAAGACGGCGACCACCACCGCCAGCCAGTCTCCCCAGTATCCGCCCGGGGAGGGCCTGAAGCGCTCGCGCAGACCGAGATAACCGCCGACCACGGCTACCGGGAAGGTCATCGCGAAGAGATGGCCTAGCTTCACCTCCCAAAGCTCCAGGCCGAAGGTCGCCAGAGCCATGAGAAGAATGCTCGAGCGCAAGGGTGCGCCGAGGGCTCTGCTCGCGACCAGGCCCATCAAGAAGAGCGGCAGGGCGATGATCAAGAAGCTGTCGCGCTCGATCATCGCTCCGAAGCCCTCGCTCCAGAGGCTGCGGTACTCGCTCACCTCGTTCTGTAGCCACACATTCAGGTCGGCAACCTGCTCGAACTGCAAGACGATCGCGCCGCGCAGACCGTCCGACAGCAGAATCGGCACGAGCCCTACCATCAGGCTCATGGCCGCGACGGCCATCACCCGCACCCAGCCAGCCGCCGACAGCACCGACAGAAAACCCGCAAAAAGCGCGAACACCGCCACCTGATAGATCTGGAACAGAGAAAGAACGTCCCAGTGAAACGCCGACAGGTCGCCGACGTGCTCGGCCAGATGCCCCAGGAGCATCACTGCCAGGAGTCCGGCGCTCCACCTCCACACCAGACGCCTTCTGGCCTCGCGAAGTCCTTCCCCTGCCGGCCAGGCCACCAGGACAAACAAGGAGGCCGCCAGCAAATAGAAAATCGTCATGGACTCCGCCGAAACCCAGATCGCCAGCCCCAGAGCCGCGCCGGATCCGAGCCCCCGACTCTCCTTATTTTCGTGGATTGCTACCCACAGGCCCATCAGGCCGGCCAGGACACACAGGTGCTGGAGGTTCTGGTGGTCGCCATTACCGAGCATGCTGACATTGACGACCGAATAGGCGCCGGCATGGATCAAACCCGCCACCAGGGCTGCCGAGGGCCCGAAGATCCGGCGGCAGCCCAGCATCAGCACCAGCGTCGACAGGAGTGCCAAAAGAGGCCCTGTGAGGATCGCTCCGGCCTCGTAGCCACTTTCCACGGGGAAAACCCAACTCACCATCGGATCCAGAGCCCTGATGACCCAGTCCATCGGCAAGGTCCAGTGACTCACGCTGCCGACAGGAAACCCATCGAGCAGTTCACGCACGGGGTAGGCGCCACCGATGTCGATGGCATCCAATCGCACCAACCGACGCAGGGTGTCGCTGTCATAGATCAGGATGTCATGCGCACCTAACACCTGCGCTCCCAACGAACAGCGCAAGATCAACCCCGCGAGCAAGACCGCAGAAACGGCCAGCCACCAGAGCAACAAGCGGTCGGTTCGGAAAGCCAATGTTTGTGGTGGTCAGGTTCCAGACAACAGGGGTGACAGCATAACCACCAGCGCCAATCGGTTCGATCATCACCTCGTCAGGCCAGCCATTCCCGAGCGCTACCTCGATCATGCAGACTTCCATTTCGACAAGCCCGAAAGATCAAAGAGGAAAATGAGTCGGAGAATCGATAGCGTCAGGTGTGTCCCCTGTCAGCAAAGTGCCAGCCAAGAAATAGCCATGAGCCATAGATTCATCCTCGGCCTTCTCCTTCTACTCAACGCCTGCGCCACCCATAGAGCTCCTTTGGTCTCGCCCAGCGAGACTTTCGGCATGCCAGCAGGCAGTCCGATGGATATCACCAGAGCAGAGAAGGTCCACGCTCTGGCGCGCAGCTTGCAAGAGGGACAGGACTACAGCCCTCGCGGACTGTTCCAAAAAGCGCACGGCGATTTCATCGAAGACTCAACGCGCTATACCCCAACGGCTCAGATCGCCGGCCTCCACCAGCCAACCAATGGGTTCAACCACTACAGGGAAGGTGACTTCGACCTGTCGGAACTGTCTTTCGAGATGACAACCGACCCCAAAAACGGTTTCGCCACCGTCGTCGGACCTGACACGGCGATCCTCGTCGGCGGACATGCTGCCAGTCGGCACTACAAGTCGGACTTGAAGAAGGGAGGGTCTGTGGTCAAGGATGAGACCGTCTACGAATTCAGTATCGATATCGGAGTTCACCACTTCGTGGACGAGAACCTGATGATTTCCGGCACCTTCTCACCAGGTGCCTACTCCGACTTCGACCGCACCCTGACGACCGGGGACTGGCAATTCCTGGGATCAGCTCTCGTCACCTACCGCCAGACCGAAGACATGTTTGTGAAGGCGGGCGTGGTCGTCTCAAGAGACTTTGATGATGCGCCCGTTTATCCGGTGGTCGGCTTCTCCTGGCTCATGCCAGGCGACATGCGCGTGGATGTTCTCTTCCCGCAGAAAGCCGAGGTCTCCTGGCTTGCCAGCCCCACTCTGGTCCTGCACGTAGGCCTTGAACTGGAGGGCAATGAATACTCCGTTCGGTCGGGCGGCTCGCGATTCGTTCTCCACGCGCAAGAAGCGCGGGCCGTGTTCGGTGGGATTTACCGGATCAATGACAGGGTGTCGCTCATCGCTCGAACCGGAGCGGCGCTGTTCGGTGACTACGACATCCCCGCTAGCGATGGCAAAGAAATTGGCGGAGCTCTCGACCCTGCATTCTTCGCCATGGTAGGGATCGGTATCGACTTCTGAAACAACCGCCAACCAACGGTCCCGCTGCCGTTGTGCTGCTGCCGGTCACATATCGCTTGTGACTGGCGCAAGAAAGCCGAGCTTGTGACCGCTCACTTCTTGTCGCTCTGCTCGGCAGCCGGAGCCTTGTCGTCAGCCTTTTTCTTGACCAGTTCGGCTCGGCCAAGATGCAGCTTGCTGAAGGCCTCGCCATCGATGACGTAGTACCAAGGACCAAAACGGGTTGTCAGACCCTCGGCTCGTTTCTCACCCTCCTCGACCTTCTTTTTGTGGGCCTCGTGGTCATCGGAGATCCGGGTCAGGTCGTCTTCCGCCGACAGCTTGTCGGACACGACATCCGAACCCGCACCGCTGCCACCTTCACTCCCATCATCGGCCAATGAGCGGATCGTGAAGCCTTCGTCGGCCTTGGCGTAAACGTAATCGCGCTCCCAGGGATCCTTCTTCAACTCCTTCAGCGGCGCATCATCGCCAACGGTCAGGTCCGCGAGATTTTCGGGCAACTTCTTGTCATTCTGCCCCTGGAACTTCTCAACGGCAGCAACAAGATCTTCGAGATCCTGTCGGGCGATCTTTCGCTTGTCCAGTTGCTCCTTCGAAAGCGGCTCGCCGTCGGGCTTGCCCAGCAGGGCCTCATCGAAATGAGCGGTGATCATCAGGTAACGGTGGGTTCCCTTTTCCTCCTTCGGGCCAACATCAGCACCGCCGTCTCCCTGCTCACCTATTTTCTTGCGGCCACTCTCCTGTTGACCGGATGTCACGACCGACCCCGATCCATACACAACCTCCCCGAAGCGAAGCGTGTAAACAGTGCCCTTGTCGTCCATCGCCAGAAGATCTCCATCGTTGGAATAGAGCTTCCCCCGGGACAGGAAAAACCCCTTCCGCTGCAGGCTCGTCGCGAGGATCTCCCGCTCGATACCTTGAGATCGCTCCAGCCGAGCCGTCAAACCTTCCGGCTTCTGGCGAACACCAACGATCTTCAACTCGGCCAGTGTTTCGGCTGCCTCGCGACGCTTGTCCTCGTTGATCTCCTCGCCGTCCTTCAGATCATTGATCTTCCATGCGTCGCCGTCCTTCTCGACGACCAACTTCTCGCCCGGGACCAGGGCCCCTCGCTTCTCGTCGACCGAGTAGTTATCGAACACCAACTTCTTGATGTCGACGGAACTCACCCCCAGTAAATCTCGCTCGATCCAGTCCTCGAACTTCGTCGAGAGTTCGGTCGCGATCTTGGCCGTGTAGGTCCGCTTCTTCTCCGGAATTCTCACATAGCGCATGCCGGCATGATCCTCGACCTCCTTGCCGATGATCAGATCTGCCAGCACCCTGCCCACCTCGTCCTTGAAGGTGACCCGCTTGCCGCGACCTTCCATGGCCAGGCTCTGCTCGGTTGGATCTACAACACCGAAGGAAGCATGATCCTCCTTGCTATCAGATCGCACCGAAGCCTTGGTCAGGCCAACGAGAAGGGCAGCTGCGTCCGACATGCGGTTCTCCGCGTCAGCGGGATAGTCGTAATGCGATGGGATCAGCCAGCGACCCTTCTCCTGCTTGACGTTGAAGGGGATGGCCTCGCCTACCTCGGCATCCACCTCCCACACCTCGAGGCTGGTCGCCTTGCCTGGGTCGGTGAAACCCTCGAAGAACTCCTCGCCCACGTCACTGAAAAACTCCGGTTCGGCAGTCCCGGGGGAGGAAAAGACCGCGATCACCGCCAGCGCGGCTGCAGCGCCAATGTAGAGCCCTGTTTTTGCATTCTCGTTCATGACGCACCTCCGGTGTAGCGCGAGCCAGGAACAATCTCCCGCTCTCGCCTTCGTCTACGCAAGAAGATCCAGAACGCCACGAGCAACGCGGGTATCGGAGTGCCCGCAAGCGTGACCGTGGTGTACCAGGCCTGGATCGAGTTCTGCTGCTGGAGCTTGCTCGCCTTGGCCAGGTCTATCGCTCTTTGCTTTTCGTCTTCGATCCTGGCCTTCGCCAAGTCCAAACGCCTCTGCTCGATCTCCCGGATCGTCTCGATCTGGATCTTCTTGGACCGCTCGTCGAGTTCCAGGTTCTCGCGAACCTCGGCAATCCGGTCATCCAGCCTCTTCTGCGCAGCTGCCAACTCTTCGCCGGCCTTGTCCTCCGCGAGAGCCTTTTCCGCCAACCACTCCTGATTGTAGACCTGCTGTCGGGCGGCGATCGTCGTCAAGGTCCGGTGCTTGGGGCGACGCTTTCGCACCTCGATGAAGCTTCTGTCACCCGCCAGTTCATCAACACAATTGAGGATGAAGGTGACATTGTCGAACTCGATCTTCGATCCTCCGAAGCCACGGCGACGAATCTCAAAAAACATGCTGCCGACCATGTCCAGGTCGGCGACGAAGATCGCATTGACATCCTTGCCAGCCTCCGCGTTCGACTTGCCACTCACACGACAGGCCAGGGCCTTTTCGGTCATGCTCCGTGTCAGACGCCTGTTCGGATTGAGGGACTGACCGCCGAAAGGACTCCAGGCGAAGGCCTCTCTCTTGTCGACGGTGCCCGAGAGCATTCCCGTGCGCAAAAGAGGTGTGAAGCGGAAGGGAGAGTCCTCACGCACCTTGGTGACGTGGCCACCGAAGATCGTGACGACTTCCTGCAGACCAGCGGTGATCTGTTCCTCCTCATTGAAGGGCCGCTCGGCCCCCGGCCCTCTGCTCACGAAGACGATCTCGGGGCCGCTCAATTCGAGTTCCGGATGTGGGTTGTACTGCTGCCAGACAATCTTCTCGTGGTCCCAGGCGATGTTGATGCCCTCCAGGAAGGAGCGGAAATCACCTTTCTGTTCGGGAGGAGGTTGCTGCTGCCCCATCATCGGATTGCGCGGACCGCCCTTCGGGTCGCTGGGAGATGTCCCCGGCGCCGAATGAGGATGGGGATCATCGATCAGCAAGGTCGCACCACCCCCATCGACATGGGCCTTGAGCCTATCCATCTGCGGTTGCGTCAATGACGAAGCCATCGGCGCGATCAGCACATCCATATCCCCCGGGTAGTCCTCATCGGGATTGATCGTCTCTACCTCGTACTGAAGCCTCAGTTCGTTGACAATCTCCCACTGAGGAATGGAGCGCATCGATTGGAAGTCAAAGCGGCCGAACATCTCGACGTCTGTCTTGAGCACGCCAACCTTCCTGCGCTTGGTGTTGGCCACTGTCCGGATCGACCGCGTGATCTCGTACTCAACCGGTTGCTTGCGTCCCACGAATGGGATCACCACCTCTTCGGTGCCGCACTGGAATGCCAGCCCCGCAAAGACATCGTACTTGCGGATGCGAGACCCTTCCTCGCTGATCTCGGTCTGCGAACGGATGCCAAAATTCTCTTCCGCTTCGCGAGCAACTTCGGAATAGCGCTCGGTCGGCACCACGCGGACATGCACCGCAGAACCGCCGATCGCATCGTACTGCCGTAGCAGATCCAGGATCGTCCTGCGCGTCTGCACATACTCCCGTGGTACATCCTCGGAAATGAAGGCCTGGATATAGATGGGGCGTGCCGCATCGAGATCGGAAACCAATTGCTCCGTCTCATCCGAGAGAGAGTGCAACTGTTCGCTGGTGGTATCAACGCGTGGCAACTGATTGATGCCGAACACGGACAAGGACCAGGCGGCCACCAGCAGAGCTGCAAAGCGCAGGCCACCGTGGATTCGCTGTTCTCCCGCTGCCCAGTTCCGTCGCGACAAGATCGCCAAGTTGAGCGACAGGAAGGCGCAGGTCAGACCTGCGAAGAGCAGGATGGCCGCCAACGACACGACTCCGCGACCCATTTGCTGGAAGAGCGCGTTCGGACCGTAGGTCTCGACCATTCTCCCGAGGCTCGGTGAAACAATCCCGACGATGGCATCTGCGAAGACGACCAGCGCACAGAAGAGAGCGCCGAGGATGAAGGAAACGGTCAGATTCTGCGTCAATTGCGAGCCGAGCATCGCGACGCTGATCAGCATGATGCCGAGCATCCAGTAACCGATGTAGTTCGCCAGCATCAGGCCGAAGTCGGGACTGCCGAGAAAACTGAGCCCGAGCGGCAGCGAGAAGGTGAACAGCAATGCTGTCGTATAGACCCCCGCAGCGGCAAGGAACTTGCCCAGCAGGATCTGGCCATCCGTCGCCGGCAGGGTGAACAGCAACTCATCGGTGCCGTTGCTCCGTTCCGATGCCCAGATTCCCATCGTCACCGCCGGGATGAAGAAGAGCAAAAGAACGCAGAACCACTCGTTCAAGGTGTCAAGATTGGCGAGGTTGCGCTGGAAGAACTCCACCGGCCCTATCAAGGCAATCGCCGCGAGGAAAACAAAAAGCGTGATGAAGACGTAGCCGGTCGGATTCCCGAACCAGCTGCGCAGATCACGCTTGAAGATCGCCTGGACAACCGGCTTTTTTGCACTGGTCATCAGTTCACCTCCGTCATTTCGTGGAAGGCCGCGTCCATGCTGCCTGAACCCTTTGCCCGAAGTTCCTCGGAAGTCCCATCGAACTTGATGCGCCCGTCATCGATCAGAAGAATACGGCTCGCGACAGCGTCTACCTCTTGCAGGAGATGCGTCGACAAGAGAATCGTGCGGGTCTCTCCAAGTTTGCGAATATTTTCGCGGACGTGCCGGATCTGATTCGGATCCAGACCGGTCGTCGGCTCATCCATGATCAGCACATCGGGGTCATGGAGAAGGACGTGCGCCATCCCCACACGTTGCCGATAGCCCTTCGAGAGCTGAGAAATCGGCTTGTCGAGGACCTCGCTCAGCGCGCAGTCTTGCTTGACCTGATCGAGTCGCTCGGCGAAGACGGACGGCGCCATGCCGCGCGCTTCACCCAGAAAAGAGAGCAGGCTCCGCGGCGTCATATCGGGATAGAGCGGCCCATTCTCGGGCAGGTATCCGTATCTCTCGGCGGCCTTGATCCGGTCCGCGGCCACATCGAGCCCGGCGACGCGAGCGATCCCTGATGTGGGCGCCAGATAGCCCGTCAGAAGTTTCATGGCCGTCGACTTGCCGGCGCCATTGGGGCCGAGAAAGGCGACGACCTCGCCGCGATGAATGGTGAAGTTGAGGTCCTGCACGGCTGCGAAGGACCCGTAGTGCTTCGTCAGGCCAACGGCCTCGATCATGGGTTCTGAGCTCGACATACCAGTATCCATCGTCTCGGGGTGAACAGTGAAGAAGGGGCGCTGGAGCAGCGGGGGAAAGGAGTGTCCCCAACGGCATCGGGCCCCCGGAAACTCCCACAACAGCGCCCTCTCACAGAAGCGCGGGAAGAGCCTATATCAAAGGCCTGCGGAGGCGACAAGATCCACGATGCACTTTCTGCCTTCAGCGGGGCTCAGCCCCCCCCATCTGATGGGCTCACCCTCGGCTGCAGGGCTCCGATAGGCGCCGCAGCCGGCCCTCTCACCCCTCAATCCCGGAGTCCACTATTTGATCGCCCGCCCTTGTCTCAGGTATTGCCAGATAGCATCGAACTGACGCTTTGCCTCACCGTCCAAAACATCGAGGAAACCGGTCTTGCCTTCTTCGTTGGCATACCGCGGCATGCGCACAGTCGGGTCGATGCGAAGCGGGTTGTCCATCCACCGCAAGAAGAACTCCTTGTGCAACCGCTCGGATACATGAGAAAAGTTGGTGCCCTGCACCTCGAAGACCGCGATCGGGGCCTTCGCACCGACAGCGTGACAGGTGTTACAGGCGAAGCCTCCTTCGGAGCCCAATAGCTTGCGGCCGATCGCAACGAGTTCGGCATCCGGAGGCATCTCGACAGAGGTCGTGGGGAACAGCCCATGCTGCATCGCCAAACCCTGAGCCAGCTCTCGCGCACCCCAGGCAAAGGCCGGCATGCGAGCGCGCACCCATGGGCGCGTCTTCTCGGCCAGCTCACCTTTCAGAAGCTTCTCCACCCACTCGGATCGAAGCTTGGCACCTGCCTGTGTCAGATCCGGTCGCGTCTGCGGCAAGGCAAGCTCATGAGAATCGGCGGCCGTCGGTTTCACCGGTTCAGCTTCACCAAGGCTCGACCACAGATCTGCGACGCCATCGCGCTGGTGGCAGTTGCTGCACCCGAGTGCTGCGATTCGACGCTCGGCAAACTCCGGCAGACAGCGACGAGTCAAAGAACTTCGGTCCGAAGCCAGGAAGATGCGCAAAGCTGCCCGCTCCGCGGCTGCCAATATGTAGACGGGAGACCGGCCCTGGGGATCGGATGAAAGGCATGCTCGATCGAAGCGCGAAAGATCGGCGAGGGCGGGAGCAGTGAACTCATCCGCCGACACCTTTGCCTCCAGATCATGGCAAGCCAAGCAACCCGAAGAAGCGACCAGTTCGCGGCCGCGATCGACGTCTCCTTGTTCCGCTCGGCCATCAGGCCGTGCCGTCGCGGTCAGGAAACTCGCAAGATGCCTTGCTTCGGTCCTGGTCAAACTCAGATCCGGCATCCGGGTCGACACGGAATAGCGCGAAGGATCCTCGAGAAAGGCAGCCAGCGCCGCCGGGAACCACTTTTGTGGAACATGGTCGAGGCCGGTGCGACGTGGATCACGAGGCTCGCCGATCCTGGTGTGGCAGGCCACGCAACCCAGTTCCGCGAAGATCCTCTTCCCCTCATCCGCGTCCCCCTTGGCCAGCGGCGGCGGCTTCGAGCCAAGGGTGCTCAAGAAAGCTGCCACATCGCGCGCAGCAAGCGGATCATCGCCCAACACATGCGGCATCCTGGCTTCGGGCCGGACACTCCGCGGATCTTTCAACCAACGGATCATCCACTCACGGCGAACCCGCCCGCCGATGTCCGTCAGAGACGGTGGCTTCGCGGTGAGTTCGGGCATTCCGTCAGCCGATCCGACAAGGTGGCACTTCGAGCAGTGCAAGGCGGCGAACAATTCGCGGCCCTGTCGCCGAATCACCATCTGCGAGAGTTGCGCATCGTTGGCATCGGATGAGAAGGCGGCAGGCGGGACGGGCTCATCGATGAACTCGCTCGAAGACCAGTACAACCGGGCCGATGCCTCGCCGGACCGCGGCGAGGTATAGCTCGCGACGATCGGGTTGGCGCCCTTCCTGATCCGTATGGATTCGCTGCGCACGATCTTTTGCGTGTCAGCCTGAACTTCCAGAACAAGATCGGCACCAATCCGAAGCTCGAACCGCCCACGACCCTTGAAAGAGAAGTGGTAGCGATCACGGAGATCTATATTCAGGTAACCTTTCCAAACCGCCTCGAATGGTCCCGCAGGAACAAAGGGGGAAACAGGAAATCCCTCCGGCACCGACAGGGCCACCAGGCGAGCGCGACGGGCATCGGTCACGCCCATCTCCTCGCCACCACGAAGTTGCAGGACGAGACCTGGACCCTGCTGAGCAAGGCCAGCGGCTGCCAAGAGGAAAGCCGGAGCAAGGCCAGCAAGCATCACCGTCAGCCTGGAAGCAAGGACGGACAGGGCAAGGAGAGGCGGCAAGGGTCTCAAGACGAGGATCTCCGGCGCGGTGGCTACACGGGCCGACCATTCCAACCTCCACAGGCGATCATGCAAGGGAATCCCCGGCCCGGAGGGACCGAGATTTCGAGTTGAGAAGGCTCAAAACCCACCGCGTCGCCCCACTGCAATGACAATGGGCGCCCGCGAAAGCCGCGATCCAGGGTCGGTATCAGGACTTGCTGATGAAATCCTCGAGGTCCGACTTCAACTCGAGCAGGCCATAGCCCGGAACCGTGATGCATCGGTAGACGATCCTCTCGAGTTCGGGAGGGGTCTTTGGATTGAGCATGTGCGGTGGGCAATAGCTGTAGAAGTAGGACAGAGATAATCGCAACGTCTCGCCGCCGCTATTGCTGCCCGCGTGATCCCAAGGCACGTCATCGAAAGGGAGCGTGCCGGTCAGAATCTCGTAGATCATGATCCCGATGGCCGTCACATCCGCCTTGCTCGTGCTCAAAAGAAGGGGGTTGTAGTGCGGAGTCGTCGTGATCACACCGCGGTCGCAACCTCGCATCGCCGGATCGATCATGACGATCTTGCCGCTCGGCTTGAGGATGATGTTTTCCGGTTTCAGATCTCCGTGATACTCGAGTTCACCGTCTTCCTGAAGCCTGATCAAGGATCGCACCACCGCAAGGAACCAGTTGAGATGGATTCCCTCCAGCTCGCGAACCTTCTCGCGAAGAGTCTTCCCGCGCACGTATTCCAGGGCGAGGATCGATCGATCATCGGAGTTGAAGAAATTTCTCAGCTTGACCAGGTTAGGGGATGAGCAATGCGCGAGGAGATCCGCCTCGCACCGCAGCATCTCGGCGACTTCGATGTCATCGAAAAGATCGATCCGGAAGCCGCCATTTTCGAAGAATACCGCCTCGGCGGGCAATTCGTCGGGACTGATGCCCTCGGGCGTGTGTCGAGAAGTAACCTCGATCAGACGCGTTACCTGGCGGCCACCCCCTGAGGGATGTCCCACCTTGAGCGCCACCTTTTCGCCGGACTCTTCCTCCTCGGCGAGATACGTAGAAGCAAATCCTCCGCGGCCGAGAAACCGGGTTACTCGATAACCTTGGATCACTTCACCAACTGCTAACTTCATCATTGACGGATGCCTGTCCTTGGTGCTTTTCGAATGCCTCCACCCTCCGCCTCTAACTTCGGTAACTGCTGTTTGGGAATTGAGATCCATTCATCGATAACGGGAACTGCCCTTGCCGCTGCATCTGTGGCGCACACCAAGGAGCCTGGAAACTTCCAAGGTTCATCTTCGCGCGCGCCGCGCGCTCGTGATCGCGCATGAAAAAGCGCGCCCGCACGGCCTCGTCGGCACCTCTCGCAAGCCCCTCGACCAAGATCCAACCACCCGAACGACCTCACCTGACGCCCGCTGAACAAGGCCTACCCTTCTTTTGCGGTGTGATGGGCGCCCGGGACGCGCAAGAAGGGTAATCTGGCCATCTCTTCGAAGCGGTCCCCCGAATCACCATGGCTCCCGTCACCACCCATCGATTCCTCTCCGGCCACCTTCTCCTCGCCACGTTCTGCCTCGCCTTGACCGCCTGCGGTAGCGGGGGCGGGGGCGGGGGCGGGAGCATCCCCAATGTGCTCCCGACCATCGCCTCGGCGGCCTTCTCGGGCACCAGTTCCACACCCACGGCAGGCGACAAACTTCTTCTCTTCATGAGCGAAGACGTTGTTCTCGTCACCGGCGCTCCCCTCAACGACCTGGACCTGACCCTTTCGAACGGCACGCTCGGAACGGTCACCGCAACGCCAACCCTGCCCGACAGCAGAACCGTGCAGATCACGCTCGGCAGCGGCGTCAGCTTCACGCCGGGCACCACCACCATCGCCCTGTCTGCGAGCAACGACGCCATCCAGGACCTTCAGGGCGCTCTCGGCGTGGGTGGTACGCCGCGGACCATCACCGAAGGCGATGGCGACAACCCCACCATCACCCTGTTCACCCTGAACGCAATCGACACTGCCCTCAACGGAAAGGGTTCTGCGGGCGGCACCCTGCAGACTCCACGCAACGGTTTCTCGATCAACCTCAGCTGGATCGATGCCACTTCGACGATCGATGCCAGTGCCACGGTGATCACCGCTGATGTCACCGTGACCGCCAGCGGTCAACCGCTCGCGGCCGGAAGCAACCTGTCGTCAGCGATGACCCTCTCATCAAGCGGAAATACGATCACCTTCACGGTTCCATCTTCCACACTCTTTCCAACCGACGCCGTCATCTTGACAGCACGGGTCAAGGACGCCACCGGCATGGTCTCGCCGCCCGCGATCTTCGACTTCCAGGCCACGAACTTGACCGATGCGATCCGGCCCTTCGAGACCTCGGTAAATGCCAAGCAGGTCTGGTTCATCGATACCAGCCGAGACATTGAGTCCTACACTCATATCACGAGCCCCTCGACCGACGTGATCGTGAACTCGGGGGCCAACGGGAGACCCGATCTTGAAGATCTTTTCTTGATCATCGGCCTGCATGGCGGCAACTCCACCGTCAACGCCAAGGTCACCTCCAGGTTCAAAGAAGATCTGGAGGAGACCCTGGACGAGATCAATGACGGATTACCCATCTCGATCACCTTCTCCTCGCAGGGCAGTTTCCCCGGTAGCTCTGGTTTCACACCCTACAACAGTCTCGGCTTCTCGCAGATCTGCCTCGCGGGAGCCTCCAAGTTCGACGGCTCTGAAGGGGTTCTCGGTCGCGCACAATTCGATCCGAACAACGCCTTCCAGAACGACAACTGCATGACGGCCTTCGGCTCACTGAGTCAGCGCCTCGGTGTCTTCCTGCATGCACTGATCGACATGAGCCTGCCGTCATCATCCGCCTCCCTGTTCCGAACGACCTACGACCCCTTCGTGCCGGGAAACACGAGCCCCGGCATCCCCATCGGCAACGCCGCCGATGGTCTGGACGGCAGCCGCCTCGACGGCAATACGAACGATGCGCGCAAGCTACAAATCGACAGGGCCATCGAGCGCCTGGCAAAGCTCACGGCGGTCGTGGTCGCCCATGAATGCGGCCACTCGATGGGCCTCGTCAAGGACTTCGCGATGCCGGTCGGCCTCTATGGCTTTGGTGGCCACATCGACAGTTCGGCCCAATTCCCATCGGGATCACAAAATATCATGAAGCCTGCGATCAGCTTCGAGGCATCACAGAGCGCTTCCACCGGCTTCAACAGTCTCAATCGCGCCTATCTGAACGAAACGGCTCTCTACCACAACCAGTGAGGATGCCTCCGATGACCCACAAAGCAAAACATGCGCTTTCCCTGGTCCTCCCGGCGCTCCTTTGCTGTGCCCTGCTGCCATGCCAGAACCTCCGGCAGGCCACGGTTGCCGCCGACATCATCGTCGTGGCCACCGATATCGGCGTCCGGCCGCTGGGCAAGAGCTTGCTGCTACATCGTCTCAGGGTCATCTCCACCCTCAAGGGAGATGCGCCGAGCCTTCTTACTGTCCCCGAGTCCAAGCAGGTAGCACAACACGTGCGACCCGGGCCCGGCGAAACCCGCCTCTACTGCCTGCATGACTTTGACGAGAGAGCGCGGCGGCTCGGACTTCCACAAAGCCAGGCTCCCTACTTCACGATGAGCGGCTACCAGGGCAGCAACCCCGCCATCGCCGATCACCGCAAGGCACCTGCCGTCGAATTCGCGCGCATCATCCTCGCCGCGCAAGCAAATCGCACGCCGCAAGAAACCTGTTCCGCCCTGTTACGGCAGATCTTCACCGGCCCGCCCACACTACGGCTCGAGGCAGCCCAAGCTCTGGTCGAACGACCCATCCTGCGGCGCCGGCTCAGTCCTTTCGATCGCAGCCAGTTGATGGCTCTCGCCGTCGGCGAGATCAAAGACATCCCCTTCAAGATTGCGGTGGCCGAACTCTGCGCCGAAGATCGGATGCAGGGCCTCGTCGACGCCCTCTGCAGGTGTATCGACGAGGTCGCCGATCCGCGGTTCGCGGCCTCGCTCGGTCGGATCGCCAAGGTGCTGCACGGTGAGAGTGCGACCGAGGTCCTGCGCCCACACCTCCTCGGAACCCAGCGCCAGCGGAGCCGCAGCCGGCTCATCCTCGCGCTCGGCGCCACCGAAACACAAAGTGCGCGCCAGGCTCTCTTGCGCATGCGCGAGACCGATGGACCCGATGCCGATATCGACGCCGCCTTGAAATACCTGCGTTGAACCAGGGGTCAGCTGGGGCCGTGATCGTGCAGTGCGCGCTGCGCGCCTTCGCGTTGCACGATCAACTGCTCCATGCGCCGCAGAACTCGCGCTGCATCCGGAGTTTGCGGTTCCATGTTCGAACCGATCGCCCCCTCGTAGATCTCGAGCAGTCGGGCCGAGTGCTCTTCGGGCGAAGGAGACGAAACCAACGGCACAGCCCCCTGCAAACTCCGCCACAGACCGCCATCCGCGAGGATCTCGCCCATCGCTGCCGCCAGAGCCTGGACATCACCCGCCGGAACTCGACGCGCCGCCGCACCAGCCCGTTCGGCAAGGGCGCCAACTTCGCTGACGATACACGGCAGGCCCAGTTCGAAGCACTCGTCGAGCACAATGCCGTGGGTCTCGATACAGCGCGACGGGAAGACCCCCATATGCAGGCCCTGTGTTCCCAGTTCTTCGGGCAGAATCTCGCCACGCAAAAAGATCCCGTGACCTTGAGCCAGCTCGCGGATTTCGCTCTCCACGTCCGGGTTCTCGAAGCCGCCGAACAGATGAAGTTCTGCCGGTCGCGCCAGACCGCGGTCTTCGAGATCGATCCAGGCCTGCACCAAATCCACTGCTCCCTTGTAGCGACCGATGGTGCCCCAGAACCCGAAGCGGAAAGAGTCCCGATCAACCGGCCAATCCGGCGGCGACGCTTCGGTG
Organism: uncultured candidatus Brocadiaceae bacterium; assembly: GCA_964542765.1. Taxonomy (GTDB): domain Bacteria; phylum Planctomycetota; class UBA1135; order UBA1135; family UBA2386; genus CAZIVO01. The sequence continues at coordinate 29,105 of CAZIVO010000015.1, forward strand.
AAGATGCGACGGTAGGCGAGTGGTAAAACCGTGAAGCGCGCACGATCGATGCCGGTCGTCGCAGCGAAGAGGTCGGCGGTACCCGCCGTGCTGACGATCACATCTCTGGCGAGTTCCAGTTCGGCTCGCATCTCATCGCGAAAGAACTCGATGCTGGTCGCGAGTTGAAACTTCGTTTCATGCCCATAACGAGGCGCGCACTCGAAACAACTCTCGACACCAATCGGCTCAAGGCAAGGAGCACCATCGCGGTTTATTCTGAAACACCGCGGGCAGGATGCGTGCAGATCGTGCAGGGTGCAAACCGTCGGAATCCCCAATGACGCTGCAATCTCGACGATGTTCGAGGTGAGCATGACCCAATGATGAAGATGAACGAGATCCGGCCGTTCATGTTTCAGAAGATCGCGCACCAAAGCCTCGATACCCGGGTGAAAGGCCTGAGCAAAATGATCGATGAAGTGATCGTCGCGATGAAGGCGATGCGCGGACACTCCATCCGCATCGAAGCTCTCGGCCCCGGGCTCGGAGCGAATCTGCATGCTTCCGGTCGCGAGGCCGACTTCGAGACCTGCCGCTCGTTGTGCGCACATGAGATCGCGCAGGTAGTGCTGAGCACCACCACTCATCTCGGACGTGTGCGCGTGGATCAGATGGAGGATTTTCATCAATCTCACGCCCGATCAAACGGTCGACCACGAGGCGACACAAGGGTGCCTCGTGATCGAAAGGGTTCGGCTGGGGATGCCAGCACCTCGATCGATAGCCACTGAACGCCGCCCGGAAGGGCTTCCGAGCCCTTCCGGGCAAAAAAAACGCCGGCGCGCCACAGCAAAGGGGGGTAACGAGTCGATGAAACCCATGGTATGGCAAATCTCGCAACCCTCTTCCTCGCTGGAATCCCGGCGCTCCTCGTCCAGGGCCTGAGTGCCCAGGTCGTGACCAAAACACCGGCGCTGATAGTCTCCGGCGTGCTCGAGCAAGGCCAGTTACCACCGAGTTCGCTCGGCCTTGGTGGCGGCGGGCTCGGAAGCCGTCGATTCGCCGATCGCAACGAGCCAGGCCGCTGGGTCTCTCCGGGAGGCATCCTGGTCAGAGCTCGCAAGGAAGGCGTCAAGATCGACTTCCCCTCCGGCGCAGAATTGCTCGTCACACCGAGTGCACGCATCTGCCTGCGTGGCGGCGAACAAACACTACCTTGCCTCTCGGGGATCCAGATCTCCTTCACGGACGGGTCCCGCCTTCGCGCGTGGCGCTCTCAAAACGGTCAAGGCCCGCTCTCTCGCGTCGAAGCAGACGACCACTCGAACGCTCAATTGATCTGGTCCGGACAAAAAAGGTCTTTCTCGGTCGCCCGATCCCAGCAAACAACCGGTGAATCCTATCTGGCGCTTGGCGACGGCAGCGCCCTCTACCGAGCACTGCCCCTGGGACCATTGGTGATGCTCGAGCGCGTGCTCTGCTCCCACGACAGCCAAGCAGACTACCCCGAGTACCGCATGGTCGTCTGCGGCGACATCCTCGCCGATTCGCTCATGAAACTCGAAAGGCTCGTGCCGCGCCGGATGGTGCAGTTCCCACAGGCGCGTGAAATCGCCATGGAAATGGGACGGCTCGCCCCCATCCTTTTCCGGAGAGGTGCCATCCTCCGCCCGCCTGGTTCGGTCGGAGAACTCGCCTTTCCGCTGACCGATGATTTCCATCTTCTCGTCAGCGAACTCCCTGAAAAGGGTCCATTGACCATCGGCCTCTTCCGCCGAAATGCTCGAGCTCCCCTTGTGGAATGGATCGTCGGCCCCCCCACCCGACTCCACCTGGTCCGCCCCGACGGCGGCGAAGATGGTGGTCCGCGTTACTTCCTCCGCGGAATCGACCTGGCAAAACAGGTCGAAGGCATGATGTCCAAGCGTCCGACAGCACACGAACTCCAGCGCGCACGCAAGATCCTGCGTTCCCTGAACGGACGATGAGCTGAGTTCGACTCACCGCCTGACATCGAAACTCGATTCGGGCGATGACATCACCGGGAGGTCTTCAACCTCGATATCGCTCACCCTCGCGAAGGCAGGCCCCTCACGCAATTGCCCCAAAAAGTCCTCCAAGAGGTCCGGGGATCCCTGAGCCTCACAGAGCACGGAGCCATCCGGGAGATTCTTCACCCAGCCGACCAGATTCAATCGATCGGCGGTCCCCCGCGTGAACCATCGGAACCCAACCCCCTGTACTCGACCCGATATCAGGTACCGCCTGCGTATCTGCGGCGGCGTCATGACCCAACCCGATGTCTGCTGCAAACGCCGATCGAGCTTCCCTTGAAGGGCCATGTCGGCCTTTGGTGAATGAGCTCGATCATTCCCATCTATATTCCCATCTCCCGGCACGGAATTGCCACTCATCGCGGCCTGCGCAAACCCTCGGAATGGAGACTCTTTCACTTCGCCTGACCATGCGACGGCAACTTCGTGAAGGGCATCAACAAAACCTGGACGAAAATCACAAGGACAAGCGCAGGTTACCTCCGTCCAGAGTAGCCCGGCAACGCCCGATCAAGTCCGCCCCGATCACACCGTGTACCGGCAACATGTCGCTCACCTCCCTCGGCACGACGGGAAGATCAACGCCAACAAATCTCGTTTGCGACACATTCAAAGAAAGTCTCTTCACCACCTTCGCTGAGACCTCGCTCCCCCCAGGGCTGAGCACACGACGGAAACCCGCCATTGCTCGGGTTGCGCCACCAGGCAAGGCCATCAGCCCGGCCTCGGTCAAGCTGGAGTGGCTCGCCCCCGTATCGAGGGTGAACCAGAACTTCTTTCCCTCGATTCGAACCGGGGCCAGAAGGCTCCCTTGAAAACACAAGCAACCGACCGAGTTGCTTTGCTTCACACTCTGTCGTGGCGCAAAAACAACGGATCGGCGATCGGGGTCGATCGTCACACGAAAACGACTGATCACATCGAGCCCGATGAGTCCGTTCGGAAACTGTGCGCCCACTGATTGCAGCAAGCCGAGGCGATCATCGTCGATCACGATCACGGGCTGCGGGCCGAGATCGACAGGCCCCAGCGCCAGACTCTTCAAAACACCAACGGACACCGGAAAACTCCGGCCCAGGCCATCGACAGACACACCGGCCTTGAGGATGGGATCGACACCGAGATCCTTCGCCAGCGTCGAACTGATCGTCGTGACCGTCGCGCCCGTATCGAGCACAAAGGGTCGCCGCTTCTCTCCCACGGTGAAGAGGGTCACGGGCAAGGCCCCATCGAGGAGTGGCAACTCGATGGGGTCGAACTCGGGCTCTCTGCGCTCAGCGGGCAAGCTCGGCAACAACTCGATCAGAGCCCCGCGCAACTCCGCATCGAGACCGCCGCGCCCTTGTTCGAGGTGATGGACAGCCTCCTCGAACCTGCCGGCTCGAAACAAGAGGGCCCCGATCCTTCGATGCAGTTCAACTCTCGGCAAGCCGCTACGCCCCAAGATCCGATCGGCGGCGCGCAGATTGCTCAATGAACGAGAGTCATCGCCGCGGAGTTCCGCGATCTGCGCTGCCCACAGCCGCACCGATCCATCATCGGGATATCGGGCGACTGCCTTGAACACGGCTGCTTCGGCCAGTTCAACATCGCCGCGATGCATGGCGGAAACAGCCACCGTGACCAGCTTCTCCGGCGTGCTTCCAACCCCACCTCCACCCAGCGATGTGCAGCCACAAATAGCGGCCGAGAGCATCAGGAGGACACGACATCTACCTCGTCGTGACCCGGATCGTCGTGCTGGAAAAGGCATTGGCCTCGTGCCCCGCTCTTGTGAAATCCGCCCGGCTGGGCAGCGTGCGAAACATGAACCTCCGATCGTCTCAGATCCGTTCCCGGGATCAACGATACTGTCAGGTCCGAACCTCGTCAGCGCTTTCGATCACTCGATGGGCGCTGAGCAAAGGCATCGGGATCGGGTGGCACGGTGACCCGGCTGCGCGCCCCATTGCCGCCGACCGCACGCAACCCCACGACCACGTCATCGAGGCACTGGCCCTCGATGACGGCTGACATGCCGCGACGCCCTCTCGTCACTTTTTCGCCGACGAGGCGGCTCTCCTGCCAGTCCGCTGCGGTGGTCGAGCGCCAGACCAATTCGTAGTCCTGTGCCGCCTTCACCGGCGACCATGAGACCGTCACATCATATGCGGTCCGAGATCCACTCACCGATACTCGTCCAGGAGCTGCGGGCGCTGATGCTAGCTCTGCGAGCAAGGCCACATTGACCGAGCAAACCTTGCCGAGATAAGCGAAGTCCATGAACTCGGGCAGGTCGCCGTAAGGCTTGCCATCGCGCTCGGTCACGTTGCGGTGCTGGCGCGAGTAATCCTCTCGCGGCTCGGTGAACCGGATGGAAGGAAAGCCTTCCGCGTGGAACGGCCGGTGGTCGCCACCCCGGCCATATCGATCTCCTCGATAAATGATCATGACCTCGAGATCTTTCACGTTCTGTCGAGCAGAGCGACTTGCCGACCGCGCCAAGCTCCGACCTGTCGAGTCATTGCCTCGAGGCGAATAAGAAAAACAGCGCAGGTAAGTCGATCGCCTCTTCCCATCCATGCCCATCGTATTGCCAACGATGTCATTGGTGATCATGCCATCGACCTTGACCTCGTCATCCGCGAGTTCCTTGGCATGCGCCGTCGAACCGAGCAACCCCATCTCTTCGCCGTCGTAGCACACAAACTTGATCGTTGCCGCAAACTCGCGTTCGCACATGACCCGGCAAGCCTCCATCACCACCGCGGTCCCGGAAGCGTCATCGTTCGCACCCGGAGCATCTCCGCGCGCATCACGCGGATTGCCATTGATCGAATCGTAATGGCCGCCGACCACGTAGACGCGCTCTGGATCGGACACTCCGCGCAACGTTGCGACGATATTGACGAGCTTCACCTGCCGACCCAGGCGCCTACTCGGCAGCGTGTATTCCTTGCGTTCCACTGTCAGGCGACCACCGGAGCGAGGAACCATCTCCTTGAACACCCCCTCCATCCATGTTCGTGCAGCCGCAGTGCCCCGCGCGCCGCCATCGTCGGACAGCACGTGGCGAGTCCCCAAGCCAACGAGATGTCGAACCGTCTGCTCGAGACGTCGAGCATCGATCGCCGCCGTCACGGTCTTGATTTCGCTCGAAATATCCTGAGGAGCCAGAAGGACGAGGGTGGTGGCAAGTAAAGAGCTCATAGCAAGCTAACCCCCTCCATCGAGGGCGTCGGCTCGAGTCCCATGACCGACAGCAAGGTCGGTGCAATATCACAGAGGCGACCACCCTCCTTCATGCTCTGCCCCTCGACCGTCGACCCTGCGATCAACAGGGGAACCGGGTTCGTCGTGTGTGCCGTGTGGGATTGTCCGGTCTGTGGATCGACCATCTGCTCACAGTTGCCATGGTCAGCAGTGATGGCGACATGTCCTCCCCGACTCACATAGGCCGGGACAATCCGTGCGAGGCATTCGTCCATCACCCTGATCGCCTCGATCGTCGCCGGAATCACGCCGGTATGCCCCACCATGTCACCATTTGCAAAATTCAAGATAGTGACGTCCGGAGGATCCTCGTCGAGAACCCGCAAGAGTTCATCGGTGACCTCCCGCGCCGACATCCCCGGCGCCTCATCATAGGTTCGCACCTTCGGGCTCGGCACGAGGATGCGCCGCTCCCCTGCCATTGCTTTCTCGTCTCCTCCCGAAAAGAAGAAGGTTACGTGTGCGTATTTCTCCGTCTCCGCAATACGCAACTGAGAGAGTCCCGCCTTCGAAACCACCTCCGGAAAGATCCCCTTCAGATACCGGGGAGGAAAGGCGACCGGGCAAATAAAGTCCCCGCGATAACCAGTCATGGAGACGAAATGGACTTCGGGGCGCGGCCCTCTGTCGAACTCCTTGAACTCATCCTCGAGGAGCGCTGCTGTCATCTGCCGAGCCCGATCAGCCCGGAAGTTGAAGAACACCACCGCGTCGCCATCGCGCAGGCGGCCGGCATCGCGCGAACCGATGATCGTCGGCTGCAAGAACTCGTCACTCTCATCACGCTGGTATCCCTCGCGAATGGCCGCCTGCGCAGACTCGGAACAATTTCCGATACCCTTTGCCACGGCCTCGTAAGCCTTCGTGATCCGATCCCACCGCTGATCGCGATCCATCGCCCAGAAACGACCTGATACCGTCGCGATCCGACCCGCTCCAAGGGTTGCCATCTCGCCTTCGATGTCAGCGATGTAACCTCCGGCCGACCGAGGCGGCGTGTCGCGGCCATCGAGGATCGCGTGCAACACCACGCGATCACCGGTCAGACCACCATCGCGCGCCATCGCAATCAGAGCCTTGAGGTGACTGTCCGAACTGTGCACACCACCATCGCTGACAAGTCCCATCAAATGCAGAACGCCGCCACTTTTCTCGGTGTGGCGCACAGCGCCCACGAGAGCTTCATTCGTGAAAAACGACCGGTCGGCAATCGCCTCATCGATGCGGGTGATCTCCTGCCAAACAATCCGCCCGGCGCCAATATTCAGGTGGCCGACCTCACTGTTGCCCATCAACCCGCACGGCAAACCAACTTCCTGGCCGCTGCAATCGAGGGTCGTCGAAGGATAACGCTGGCGAAGATCCAGCCAGCAAGCGGGAGTCGCCAAGGAGATCGCATTGGCTTCGGATGCGGGTGCTTCACCGAATCCATCGAGAATGACCAAAGCCAGTGGTGGCCGCTTGCCCTTGTTCATGTCAGAGAAGCTCCTCGACCGCCGAGCGAATCAACCCATGGCGTTCCATGACCTCTTCACGAATCAACGATGCCCGCTTCATCCCCGCCTCGGCCTTGTCGCTGCCTTGCAGATAGGCCGCATTGATCCTCACATTCAAGAAGGCCGTCTCGGCGGATGCCCGCAAAACCTCCGAAGCGGCACCGAGATCGCTGACGATGTTCTTGCCGATGTGGCTGGAAATGTCTCCGGCAACAACAAGTACATCACGGACCATGGCCAAGGTTTCTTCGGGCACAACCATCGCGCCCAGCAAACCCTCCTTGATCGCCTCGCCTCGCGACTCCTTTTCCTCGGGCGTGCCCTTTGGCATGCCATAGGCGCGGGCCACCGAATCAAACGCCGCACAATCACGTTCCGCGAGTTCCATGATCGGCTCCATGCGTCCCTCGAGCGTCTCCTCCGCTCGGGCGAGAACCTCCTCCCCGAGTTCACCGGCTTTCTTGCCTCGGCTGAAGCGAATCACCATCAACAAAAGAGCATTCCCCAGCGCTGCATTGATACCCGCAACGGCACCACCGCCCGGAGTCGCCGTACGTGCCGAGATCGAATCAACCAGGTTGCGAAAGCTCTCGTCGTTCATGAAGCCAAAATCTAGCCTGCACACAGTCGAGCAACTGGCTGCGAACAAACAACATCCTGCTCGATGAAAACATCCACAAACACCACTCGGGAAGTTCCACCGGGCGACTTCGCCCCACCCATCGCATTTCTCGGCCCTTCGTCTGGCCGAAGGAGTGGTTATTGGCGGCAACCTCAGCTAGCGCTCAGCGCAATAGCCCCGCCAACGCGCCTCGAGTCCATCGAGATCCACACCGGTCGCGCGGATCAACGCGGCCTCGGTGTCTCTACTGTTCCCGGGCCTTATCAGGCCGACCTCTTCCAGGACACGAGAGAAAGACCCTCGCCCCCAGTCACTCTCTGCCAGGAACTCGAGCCATAGCGCCGAGAGGGCATACCGCGGTCGCGGCCCCAGTTTGACCGGCTCTCTCGGCGGCTCGAAGCGCGAAAGACCCAGTAGATCGCGCAGCCGTGTGGGCGTGCCATCGCGACGTACCAGCCGGGCGGTGCGCGCACGCTGCCAGCGCGGGGTTGCCAGATAATCGGCCAGCCCCTCCTGAAGCCAGGCACCGCCGCCGGCCAGGAAGGCTCGGTTGGACATGAGTTGGTGCACGGCTTCGTGGGCGTGAATTTGCTCGTCGGGTGACCCATACCAGGTGGCGAAATAGTCGGCGGCAGCGTGACCGCAAGTGTTTTGGGCGCCCCGGCGCGAGGCGAAGCCATCGTATTCCTTTTGATCGCGAAACAGGAAAACCAGCAGACGCCGGCGGCCAGGGACCTTTCGAAACGGCACGATCTTGCGAAATACGCGATGAGTTTCCTCCAGACGTCTGCCATAAGAGGGACCCGCCGAAGATGAGGTCATGATGGCATAGTTCTCGGTCCGCAGGACCCGGCGAAACTTGATCTCCTCCGGCACCCAGTGTCGCCACCGGGCGCGCAATTCCTCATCGCTCCACCGAGGATCACGCAAAGACCCACTGTATCGAACCCCCCTCTCGAGCAGCGCGACCAGGGCCTCGTGCATGATCGGCGATGGCCGCGGGTAGCAGGTCGCCTTGACGAGATAAACCTTCTCGCCAAGCACACCACCGAGAGCGTAGAGCGCGCCGATCGGCTCGTCGCCACCCCAGCCAAACAGGGTGCCGCGCGTGAAGCCGGCCACCGGCGAAGCGCCATAAGGACCGACCCAAGTTTGCGTCCGATCGAGCCGCGTCCAGGCGCGTCCGACCAGATCCGCACGCAAAGAAGGGCAAGACGCTTCGTGGGGAAACCGCGAGCATACCCGGCCGATGGGCGCGCGCAGGCTGGTGCGCAGCAACTCGACAGCGCCCTCGGGCTCGTGGATAGACCATCTCTTCGCATCCAGGAGGTGGACCGCGACCTCGATCTCCCAGCCGCGCATTTCGCCACGCCAGACCGCAACCATACCCTCGACCGTGGGCCTGCTCGCTTCGAGCGATCGGAGCGGAGAGGGAAAGCTCACCGAGAGACCGGCGGGCAGTTGGGTAGCCACCGGCGCCAAAAAGCTCAGCATCGCCAGACCGGACAGCAGGGAGGTTCGGTTCATACCCGGCAGGGATGCAACTGGCATGCCGACGGCCAGCGCATGAGCAGCGCGGGGGCTGGCAACGAACCTGTTACCGAGGGGTAACGAGAAGAGCTCCCAAAACCGATCTGTGCGCCCGATCCGGGCTCGTTCTGATGGGCGCCAGCTTGCTGCTTGTGCCAGAATGCTGGCATGAGCTTCGTCAGCCACCTCGAATCAACTTTCGATGGCAGCACGCTGCCAGCCAGAACCCTCCAGACCATCCATGGCGGGAAACCCCTGCTCGTCCGCTATGACCTCGCCGCCATCGCTGCAGCAACCCGGCGGGAGAGCCTTCGCGACCGCGCCCCCGACCTGTGGCGCTACGAAGAACTTCTGCCGCTGGAGCAGCGTGAAAACCGCGTCTCGCTCGGCGAGGGGATGACCCCCCTCCTCGATTGCCCACGGCTGGCGGAACGAATCGGCCTGAACAGCCTCAAGATCAAGGATGAATCTCAGCTGCCAACCGGATCGTTCAAGGCTCGTGGCATGGCCATGGCGGTATCCCTGGCCAAGGAACTCGGCGTCACCCGTGTCGCCGCGCCGACGGCCGGCAATGCCGGCGGTGCGCTGGCCGCCTATGCAGCGCGAGCCGGCATGGAAGCATGGGTCTTCATGCCGGGCGACACTCCAGCTGTCAATATCCGGGAAACGAGCCTGCACGGGGCATCGACCTATCTGGTCGACGGTTTGATCACGGACTGCGGCGCCATCGTCAAAGAGGGAGTCGAACGTATGGGATGGTTCGACATGAGCACGCTGCGCGAGCCCTACCGCATCGAAGGCAAGAAAACGATGGGACTGGAACTCGCCGAGCAACTCGACTGGAAGCTCCCCGATGTCATCTTGTATCCGACAGGCGGCGGCACGGGCCTGATCGGTATGTGGAAGGCCTTCGAAGAACTCGAACAAATTGGCTGGCTCGATGACATCCGCCGACCTCGAATGATCAGTTGCCAGTCTTCGACCTGCGCACCTCTGCCGCGTGCTTTCGCCGCAGGCGAACGCGAATCACAACTCTTCGAAGATGCTCGAACCGTCGCCGCAGGACTGCGGGTTCCAAAAGCCCTCGGTGATTTCCTGGTTCTGGACGGTGTCTACGAATCAGGAGGATGCGCGGTGGCCGCTGAAGAAGACCGTCTGCTCGAGTGGATGCAACTCGCCTGCGAACTCGAAGGAATAGCGCTATGCCCCGAAGCGGCTGCTTGCATCGGCGCAATCGTCAAAGGCTTGACCGAAGGCTGGATTCAGAGCGATGATCGAGTGGTTCTCTTCAACACCGCTGCCGCACAAAAATATGTGGAACTGATCGACGGACCACAAACCTGGATCGATCACAAGGCGGTTGACTGGAGCCAAATTTCTGGCCAAAGCTGACATTCGGAGAGCCTTCAGGATCAGCGGCGGAAGGCATCCTCGATGGAAAGCACGCGGACGTCCTCCGGCTTCAAGCCGATCGAGAAATTCTCGATGACGCGATCTTCTGCCAAAATTTCGGCGGACGGTTTGGCAACGTACTGGCACCTCGCCGGAGTATCGCCAAGGAGCCGATCCTGAAAATCCTTCGCACCTTCGGTCACCACCACAAGTTGGAGGCGGTCACTCCTCAAGTGGCGACGGATCACACGATTGACATCCTCGAGAGACAGCTTCGCGAGACCCTCCTTTACCGATGCTGCAAACTCCCCCATTTCGTAGTAGCGACTGTCGATCGCGTATCCGAGCGAGCGATCCTGGGTCTTGACCAGGAGGCTGACAAACTTTGACAGGAAGGTTCGGGTCGCCTCGAAGGCCTGTTCGGAAAGGCCTTCGCGCACCAGCTTGTCGAGTTCGTAACACGCCGCTTTGAGGGCGAAGGGTCCGTTCATCGGCTGAACCGGGCGTATCCATATCTGGAAAATCTGGCTTGAGCGACCGAGATTGGGATCGGGATGAAACTGGAACATCCCACCCGGGAAATACTCGATGTAGGCGTAGTCACCGTAGTTGAGCCCGCGGATCTCCCTCAGCCTCTGGTAGAGGTACGAATTCTCGGAGCGGTGCTCACCAAAATACGACCGCACCAGCCAGAGCGCCGCCCAATCCGGATGCCCCCTTTTGACCTCGATGGGGAAGCCGATGTGGAGACCCGTCGCCAGTGTCTTCTTCTCGACGATGGTCATGCGCGTACGGTCGATCGGTCGCGGAACCGCGGCAAGGCCTGGAGCCTTGAAGACGCGCGCCTTTTTAGGGTCATCGTGACCCAGGCCCTGGACGAGATCGGCAGCGACCCGCGAGGGGAAGCCGTCGGGATAACCACCGGCAAGGCCGAGCACGAGGTTTTCCGGATAAAACCACCGAGCGTAAAACTCGCGAACATCCTCGATCGTGATGCTGTCGAGACCTTCGAGAGTCCCCGCATTGAGATGGCCGTAGGACGTGCCCGAGTAAATGTCGTTGTAGAGAACCTCCTTGCCAAGTTCCTCATCGTTGTTTCCCGCAAGCTGAACTTCGATATAGCTCTTGGTATTGCTCTTCACTCGGTCGAGGTCTTCCTGCCGCCACCCTGGCTCGAGGATCACCTCGGAGAAGATGCGGTAAAACTCTTCGAGATTGTCTCGGTGGACGGTCCCCTGGAAGACCGCCATCTCCTTGTCCACCTGGAAGCCGATGCTACTCGCCATGGGAAACAACGCCTCGACGATCTCTTCGTAGCTTCGCTCTCGAGTCGATCCGTTCGTCAGCAAGCGAGCGGTGATGTACGAAAGGCCCTCCTTGCCCTCGGGGTCCAAAGCAGCCCCAAGACCAAAGACCAGGCGGAAGCTGATCAGAGCGGAGTTGCTCGGCCGCAAGACGGCAGCGACCGGCAAATCATCTTCGGTAACGACGGGCGACGACGGCTCGGCCGGAAGGGCTCCATGAGAAAGAGTCCCGATCGTGCGAGAAGACTCCACAAAGTACCTGCGGGCGATCTCTTGGATGTCTGCCGGGCTGACCGCGTCATAGAGACGGTAGACCTTGTTCACCGCCTCGGGCGTGCGGGTGCGAGCAATATAGCCAGCGAGGGCATCGGCGATGGCCTCGGAGCTATCGAGGGCCCCTGCGAAGGAATACTTCAGGTTCGCCTTCACCCGCGATAGCCGACCCTCCGGCACCCGCTCCGTCTTGAGCTTCTCGCAAGCGGCGAGGATCTCGTCTCGCACGTAGGCAACATCCTCGGGTTCCTTGACCCTCGCGGCGATCTGCAACAGAAACGGGTCCTTGGCGTCAGGGAAGGAGGAGCCGAGCATGGTGACCTTGCGCTCTCGCACGAACAGCTTCTTGTAGATCTCGGAGTTCTCGGAAAACGCCAGCGCAGAGATCACGTCAAGAGTCGGCATGTCCTTGACCGTCGTCGAAAACGCAGGCCCCTTGAAGGCCACCGCAACCCAGGGTTGAGTCGGCGCCGGCCACTTGACATGACAAGCGAGCGACTCTTCTTGCTTCGGCTCTTCGGGGATCTCGACGGTGTAGTCCCCGCGCTGCCAATCACCCCAGTAACGCTTCACGAGTTCCTTGGTGGAATCGCGCTCGACATCACCAACGACCAAAATCGTCGTGTACTCCGGCTTGTACCAGCGCGAGAAGAATTCTCGGCTGTAATTGAACTGCCTGGGCATCGCGCGGATGTCGCGCAAGAATCCGATCGTCGTGTGCTTGTAGGTGTGGGTGCTAAACGCCGTGTCGCGCATCTTCTCCATCAGGCTCGACATCGGCTGCGAGTGATTCTTGTTGTACTCGCCCAGAACCGCCATCGACTCGGTGCGGAAGACCTTCGGCGAATATTCCAGGTATCTGAATCGGTCCGCTTCGATCTTGATGATGGTTTCGAGATCTTCCTTCGCAAAGGTCGTGTGGTAGTTCGTGTAATCGTTCGTCGTGTAAGCGTTCCGGTCGGCACCAGCCTTCTTGAAGATCGCTGCTTGCTGAGCGCTGGTGTAGTTCTTCGAGCCACGAAACATCACGTGCTCGAAGAAATGAGCAAAGCCAGATTTCCCTGCCTCGACCTCGTTGCGCGATCCCGTTGCCACGATGATGTGGATGGAAACCACATCCGGGTAACTGGTCGGCACCGTGATCAACCGCAACCCGTTGGGAAAATCATCGATGTCGTATCGGTAAGGGAAAACGTCTTGAGAGGGCAACGTCCCCGAAAAAAGGAACAGGGACGCGACCGAGATGAGGCGATATGCCACTTTCATGGCGACCTATCTACGCCTGAAACAGGTTGGAGTCGAGCAATGTCAGCCCGAACGGGGCGGGCGGCAACATCCGGGTTCGTGCACCATCCGACAGGTGGGGATCGCCAAAAGGCCGCCGAGGCAGCAGGCAACGAGGTAGATCCACAGGCATCGCATCTGATCCGAAAAGACTGCCGGGCCCAGAGACCGGGCAGGATTCATCGAAGCCCCGGAAACAGGGCCAAAGAAATAAGACGCCATACCAACCGTCGAACCGACCACCACAGCCACAGCCACAAGCGGCATGCGCTGCCGTAGAGTCACGCTCAATATCACGAATGCCAGAACCGCCGTCAGCAGCAACTCGACGGTAAAAGCCTCCACCCAGGATCCTCGCGGCACGGTTGCGCCGAGCGCCGATGACCGGTTGGCGATCAGCGCAAGCAAACCGCTGGCCATGAGAGCGCCGGCACACTGGCTCACCACGTAGGGAACGACGATGCTTTTCTCCACTCGCCCGGCGAGCCACAGGCTCAGCGTGACCGCGGGATTGATATGGGCTCCGGAAGCGCGCCCGAACACGCAGATCATCGCGCAAACAGCGCCCCCGAAAGTCAGCGCAATCAACCCGTGCGGCAAGTCCAGCACCATGGCTCCCGTACCGAGGAACACCATCCCGAAAGTCCCGATTACTTCCGCCAAGCAAGCTCTCTTTGAACCCTTCATCGCGAGGAGATTTCTAGCGTACATGCAGTGAAGGGTCCACCAGGACCCTTCGTCGGGGCACGCGTAAACGTCAGTTGGTTGCGACCGAAGATCGCGATGATGGTGATGTGTTCCTGTCCCGGTTACTGCGCTAGAAAGTCTTCCAACTCTGGTGACGTGACTCGCGGATGCTGCTCAAAGCGCACGCCCCGGTCGCCCACGTATGGTTCTCGGTGGTCTGCGTTGCCGTCGACGATGGTGACCGGTATCCCGTCAGGGAACGCCTTGCAGGTCAGGTTTTCATCCAGGTGCGTGCATGAGGCGCACAGCACCGACACGTCGTGAGGGTAGAAGCCAGACGTCTCCTCGCCTGGGGCCACGAGTACATTGATCCGCTTCGTTGGCACGTTGGTCACAATAGATGCCTATTGGAAAGAGTGTTGTTGGCGACACAGGCCAAGAACTCACGCGCCTCGCTACCGAGCGACGCCCGCGATTCGCCGCCTAATAGATGCCGGGCCATCCCCTCGGCAAACCCTTGCGCTGAATGGTTTGCGGCCGAGGAATTGTTGTTTGCCTGAGTTCGATGCGTGAATCTCACTTCATATTCTGCAGCGCATGCGTCGGTAGCGGCAGATAATCGTGCTCGCGAATCATCCAGCTCTCAAGCTGCTCGCGAAGAGCACGTTCCGTGTCGGTGACCGACTTCTCCCCCGCCAGATTCTTGAGTTCCAGAGGATCGTTCCGCAGATCGTATAACTCGACGATCGGTCGCGGGTTTTGAAAGAAGAGCCGTTCGTGCAAAGGCGAGAGCGTGCCCGCTGCATGTGCCGACTGAATCGCCTTCCAGGCATCCTTGCCGAACATGTCGACCGGCGTGTAGGAACGGTTCGGCAGTGCGTTGTAGATGTAACGGTAACGCTTCGTGGTGATTGAACGCGAAAGGTCCAGGCCATCGGTTCGGGTGATCGGTCCCCAATGCCAGCCGCGCTCAGAGAAAACGTATTGCCGGCCTTCAGCCTGCTCGCCGAGAAGTTGCCGAAGAAAACTGACGCCCGTCATTTCTTTCAGCTGTTTCATTCCGCATGCGGCGAGAATCGTCGGGCCGAGGTCTGTGCCACAGACAAGCGCCGAAGAATTCGACCCCGGCTTGACTCGGCGGGGCCACCGGATCATCAGCGGGACATGAGTGCCGCGGTCGAACAGAGTTCCTTTGCCACGAAGCAGCGCTTCGCCGTTGTCGCCCATAAAGATGACGAGCGTGTTTTCTTCGATACCGCGGGTCTTCAGAAGTTGCATGACCAGTCCGAATCCATGATCCAGTTCGCGAACCGACGCGAGATACCTGGCGTAATCGATGCGAACTTCAGGAAGATCGGGCCAGTCGGCCGGCAGTTTTAATTCGCTCGGATCGATGCCATCGAATTTCAGAGCAAACTTTCGATGCGGCTGATTAAAGCCGAAGTAAAGGAAGAACGGTTTTTCGTCGGGCACCTTGTCCAGAGCAGCGGAAACCTGATCGGCGACTTGAAGTAATCTGCCGCCTCTTGTCCGCGCAGATCGCACGAAGTGATCAAACCGCTCGTCGAGACTCTGCATGCCGGCTTCACCCAGCGTCCTGTCAATGTTCTCCGCTTCACGGACGCGCCCATCGAGATGCTGATGGCGTCCGTCCAGTCCCACCCAATAGCCGTTGGCGCGAAGCACGTCCGTGAAGAAGCGAACATCAGCGCGTGGCGGCTGCGCGAATCGAGTGACGCCCAGACCGACGGGAGACCGACACGCAAACATCGAAATCCGTGACGGAGCACATTGCGGGGCGGACGTGTAAGCCCGATCAAACCGCATTCCCTGCTCGGCGAACTTCCGAAGGTTCGGTGTAATCTTGAACCGCTTGGTGTTTTCGTCTTCGTAACAGCTGACATGCGGGACACTGTGATCATCGGAGAGAATCAGCAGCACATTTGGTCGAGACTGCCCAGCCAACAGTGACGAACCGAAACCGGCCACAAGAAACACGGTCACAAACCCACGCAGTGCTGATTGAGAATTCATGGACATACGCAGAGTTTCCAGGAGACCCATCGGATTGCGGATGATACCCGCCACTTTCGACGTGACATTGAATGCTGCAAGGTGACTCAATGAGGTGGCAGTCAACGATCCAGCCCTCATCGCTTAATTGCTCAGGAACGGCTTGCTCAGAACAACCAGATGCATGAGCTCGCGCAGGCCGCCTTTCTTGCCGTCGAGTTCAGCGAGAATCTCATCGACGCTGGCGCGGTCGCCGACTTCGAGTTCGCGTCCCAAGGCGTAGGTCATCAGTTTTTCGGTCAGGCAGCGGTTGAACTGGTCCTGCCGATCTACAAGGAGTTTTCGGAATTGCGGAACTGTCCGAAACGAATCTCCGCCCGGGAGTTTGCCGGCGGAATCGATAGGTTTTTTCTCCTCGTATTCGTCCCGCCAGCCTCCGATGGCGTCGAAGTTTTCCAACGCGAAGCCGAGCGGATCGATCTTGCGATGGCATTCGGCGCACGTTGCGATTTCCCGATGCTTTACGAGTTGCTCGCGAATGGTGACAGCGCCGCGGATATCAGGTTCGATCTCAGGAACGTCAGGCGGAGGGGGCGGTGGCGTGTAGCCCAGCAATTTTTCCAACACGTAAATACCGCGGACAACGGGCGACGTATCCACGCCGTTGGCCGAGGCCGTCAGGAAAGCGCCGTGGCCTAGCAATCCGCCACGTCGGCTGCCTTTGAGCGAAACACGCTGCAACTCGTTGCCCTGGACACCTTCGATGTCGTAGTGCAAAGCGAGTTCGCGATTGAGAAACGAATAGTCAGCGTCCAGGAATTCCCGCAGCGACAGATTGTTATCAAGCACGTGCCGGAAAAACGTTTCCGTCTCATTGCGCATCGCGGTTTCGAGGTTGTCGCGGTGGTACTCAAGAAAGCCTCCTGACGGAGGCATGGTTCCGATGTTGTCCAGGTCCAGCCATCGACGCACGAAATGCCTGACAAATCGATCCGACCTTGAATCGGCAAGCATGCGTGTCACTTGCGCCGATAAATCAGACTGCAATTTTCCGGCGGCTGCCAGCTTGAGAAGAGTTTCATCGGGAAGCGATGACCAGAGGAAATACGACAACCGCGATGCCAACGCGACTTCGTTCAGCTCACCTTCACCCAGATTCAGATACAGGAATCCGGGAGAACAGAGAATCGCCTGGCAGCCAATCTGGAAGGCCTGTAAGGGCTCCACGCCTTCGTTGAGCTTGCCGGCCACGAGTTGCTGGATCGGCGCCAACTCCCCTTCCAGTGGCGCACGACGAAAGGCCTTCTCGGCGAAGGCCTCCAGCCGCTGAATCATCGTCTTGGCGTTTAGCTTGCCCGGTGTCAGGTTGCCATATAACGCGCGGTGTCCATCGGTCGGCCAGGTATCAACGTGCGGACCTTCGACCCCGATCTCCCAGATCCGCAGGCGCGGCCCCTGATAAGCCTTGAGCACGCCGTGAGCCTTTTCGGTGCCGCCCTTCATGCCGACGAACGGTTTGAACTCCGGTTTATCGGCGGCCTGAGCTGTTAGCACTCGGACCATTCGCTTGGCCGCCAGGGGGCCATTTCGAAAGCGGACTTCCGGCTCGTAGCCGGCTTCCATGTAGACCTTCCACTCGAACC